>NZ_KI519494.1:300000-379333 GCF_000482745.1 Oleidesulfovibrio alaskensis DSM 16109
AAGCCACTGGGTACATTATGTATATTCGTATCTGATCACGGAATTCGGTGATGATCCGGAGCTTGACTCGGAACGCGCTTGTGAATTCATCATGCGCAACAGCTACTTCCGGTATGTGTTCAGCGATCTGGATGACGAGATCGCGGCCCATATATACAAAGCCGGCGGCGATCCGGACACGCAGTATGACAGGCGGCTGTGTCGCGATGTTTTCCGGGCCATTGTGCTTGCAGGGCCGGTCATATCACGCCGCGATCTTGTGGCGGCAGCTTATTACGCAACTCTGGCGGGTATGGGACGCGATACGGCTGAACTGCGCTACATTATGGTGGCCGATTCGGTAAGCCTGCGCACAGAACATGTGCTGCAAGGTTTCAGCGGAAAAGTGATGCAAGCCGCACTGCATGATTTTCCGCAGATGAAGGCAGTCAGCCTTGTGCGTGACCCGCGGGCCATGTTTGCATCCAACCGGCACCAGTTTGTCAACGTGCTGGGTAATATGTACGCCGTGACGCCTGCCAGCGCATGCCGCAGACTGCGTGAATTGTGGCGTTGTGATTTTCGCATGTATTCCACTGTATGGCCTTTCTGGCTGACATACGGCGCCGCCACCACCCGCTGTATTTACCGGCTTCGGCGGCAGTACGGCGCGTATTTCCGTGTATTGCGCAATGAAGATCTCAATCTGCACTTTGTGCCCACCATGGAGCGGGTTGCCGGCTGGCTGGGCATTGACATGCTTCCGCAATGGCATGCAGCTTCATATGTGCCCACTTCCATGGGGATGCCGTGGAAAGGCACAGGAGCCTATAACAGCCGGTATCAGCCCCGTACCAACGGCATGCTGGCCAATGACCCGCAGCATGTGGCGGAAGGCTCTGCGGGGCCGAACAGCCATGTAACCACCCGTTGGCGCAGCAAGCTTGCTCCGCATGAGATACGTCTGCTGGAATTGCTGTTTGCAGAGGAACTGGAAGAGCTGGGATACGATTCCGCCTGCGGGAAAGCGGCCCGCCTGTCTGTTCGCAGCTGCCTGCTGCGGCCTTTCCGCGGTGAGCTTCCCTCGGCGTCATGGATAGTGAGGGGGCTGCGCGAAAGCCTTGCCGAAGGCGGACGACGTCTGTTTTATGCCGTTGTCTTTCCGGTGTATTATGCTGTGGCCCGCGTGGCGGTCTGGCGGTTGTACCGCAAGGGTTTTTTCAGTGACATCTCAGGCGGCGAAGTGCGTGAACGGCTCAGTCTTTTTCTTTCTCCGGTACACAGGACAAAGCCATGATGCGTTATTGTACAAAGTGTGTGCAGCCGGACACCCGTCCGGGCATAGTTTTTAATGAGCAGGGTGTATGCCCCGCGTGTACTTTTATGGAGCAGGCCCCTGCGGTGGACTGGGAGCAGCGCAGGCGCGAACTTGAAGCCATAGCGGAATACGGGCGCAGTCACAGCTCGCACGGGTATGACTGCCTTGTGGGGGTCAGCGGGGGCAAAGACAGCACCCGGCAGGCCATGTATGTGCGTGATGAACTTAATCTCAATCCTTTGCTGGTCAACTGCGGGTATCCGCCGGAGCAGCTTGTGGACAGGGGCGCGGAGAATATAGCGAACCTTGTGGAACTGGGGTTCGATATGATCAGCTACTGCCCTGCGCCGCAGACCTGGAAGCGGTTGCAGTGGGAGGGATTGCAGCGATACGGCAATTTTTTAAAATCGTCCGAGATGGCGCTGTATGCCAGCGCTCCGCGTGTATCGCTTGCCTACCAGATTCCTTTGGTGTTTCTGGGAGAAAATCCGGCAGTCACAGTGGGTGAACTGTGCATAGGCACCACTGACGGCAATGCCAACATGGTTAAAAACGGCAATACCATAGCCGGCGGCCCTGATACTGTGATGCCGCCGGACATGCCGGTGAACAAGACAATTCTCTACAGATTCCCTTCAGATGAGGAAACCGAGAACTCTCTGATGCGCATCGTGTATCTTGGCTATTATATAGAAGATTTCGGAAAGGTGAAAAACGCGGAATTTTCTATGGCCCACGGCATGAAAGTGCGTACGGACCCGCCGGAAGATATCGGTGATATCACCGGGCACGAAGCGCTGGACGAAGATTTTGTCATCGTGAACCAGATGTTCAAGTACATCAAACTGGGTTTCGGCAAGGTTGTGGATCAGGTGAGCGAAGAGGTACGCCGCGGCACCATGACGCGCGATGAAGCAGTGCGTCTTGCCCGCCTGTATGACGGAAAATGCGCCCGGCGCTACGTGGACAGTTTTTGCCGCTATTTTAAAATTTCGCACGAAGAATTTGACAGTATCGTGGAGCGGTTCCGCAACAGGGATATCTGGAAAAAAAAGAACGGTCAGTGGTGTCTGGCCGTGGATTTTGACAATACGCCCATCATATAGGACACGGTGATGAATGCTGCCATAATAACGGCGCGGATGGGGTCTTCCCGTCTGCCGGGCAAAGTGATGCTTGATCTGGCCGGAGCGCCCATGCTGCAACGCATGGTCGAGCGGGTACGCCGCGCTGAACTTGTGGATAAGGTGGTTGTGGCAACCACCGGGCATCCTGCCGACGACATCATTGCAGACCTGTGCCGGCGCATGGGGTGCGGCTGCTTCCGCGGGGCGGAGCATGATGTTATGGACAGGGTGCTGCGTGCCGCCCAAGAGGCAGAGGCTGCGGAGGTTGTGCATCTGACCGGTGACTGCCCGTTTGCAGATGCTGAACTGATAGACGCCACTGTGGCTTTTTTTCGTGCAAACAGTTTTGATTATGTGGGCAACAACCTGAACGGAACGTTTCCCATCGGGCTTGATGTAAGAATGTTTGCAACGCAGGCTCTGCGTGATGCTGCGGCGCGGACCAGTAATCCCGTGGACAGAGTTCATGTCACTTACTACCTGTACATGCATCCGGAGCGGTATGCCGTGGGCGGCTGGGATGCCCCGCAGGGAATGCACGCCGGTTACAGGCTGACGGTGGACGAGTTTGCGGACTACCGTCTTGCCCTGACTGTTTTCCGGGCGTTGAGCAGGCAAAGCGCCGCGTTCCCCTCGTTTTCCGTCAGCGAGCTTATGGCTTTTCTGAAGGATAATCCCGCCATCGCGGCTTTGAATGCCCATGTGCGGCAGAAAGCCCCGGAAGAAGGCTGATGGTGGAGTTGCCCCGTAAGCTTCCCCGGCTAAACCGGACACTCGGCGGTTGGTAACAGACGGATAAATTCTCTTTGCGAGCACATCCGCAATCCTTTATGCGGGGCGTTCCCGTTGCAGCCTTCGATCCACGCGGAGACGTTTTTCATAACTGTCGGGTGTCGGGGCAGACTCTGCAGCCGACATAATCACACTTGAAGGTTTTGACGGAGGCCTCCGCCATGCCGTTGCTGTCCGGACTGCGTACGGGCCAGTTTTTTCCGGCAGCAACGTGACGGCCTCCGCCTGCGTGCAACAAGAAAAGCCCTCTGCATACATGTATGCAGAGGGCTTTTCTTACAAGTGGAGCTCTCAAGCAGAATTGAACTGCTGACCTCATCCTTACCAAGGATGCGCTCTACCTACTGAGCTATGAGAGCACCGTATATGCTTTGGCTATCTTTAGCGTTAGCGCCGTATATTTCCGGCACGCTCAACCTGCCACGGCCTTTAAGCCGGCGGGAGCTTCGTCGAAAGCCTTAGCGACGGATACCGTCGGTCGGGTGCTGTGCGGCACGGCCGCAGCAGACTAAAAACCAGCCCCCCGAATTTTCATTCGAGGGGCTGAGGGGTTTAGGCGATAATGGTCGGGATGAAAGGATTTGAACCTTCGACCCCTTGAACCCCATTCAAGTGCGCTCCCAAACTGCGCTACATCCCGACGTCGCGAGAACAGGTGTTTACGTCGGGAGCGTTCCGGTGTCAACATAAAAAATGAAAAAAAGATATTTTTGTCTGCGCACCTGACATGGACGGGCAAATAAGGCGCTGTTACTGTATGCGGCAGGTGTGCCGGTGCAGCGCAGTGCTACAGCGCATCGCAATTCATAACCGGCCGGCAACGGCCGCAACCTGTCGGAGAAACAATGCATTCACAGGAAATAAGAGCTGCGAGGGTATCTGCAGAGGGGTTGCGGCAGCTTATGGCCCGTCGCCGCGAAGGCGAGTACACCATTGTGGACGTGCGCAGTGCCGACGAGTACCGTCAGGGGCATATTCCGGGTGCGGTGCATATTGCCGTTACCGAGCTTGAACAGCGCATCGGCGAGCTGGATGCCGCTCAGGAGCACGTCTTTTACTGCCACAGCGGCAGCAGGTCTGCCGCGGCAGCGGTGCTGGCGGCAGAAAGCGGCAGGCTGCGGGGGGCGCTGTACAATCTGGACGGCGGCATACTGGCATGGGAAGGCGCATCCGTGGCGGATGTGCCCCGCATTGCGGTATTTGACGACGTGAAAGATATGCGGGGGCTGCTGCTGCGTGCCATGGACATGGAGAAAGCGGCGTTTCTGCTGTACTCCCGCGTACGCGGCGCGGTAGCCCATGCCGGAGTGTGTTCGCTTATGGACAGGCTGGTGAATATGGAAGAAACCCATGCGCGGGTGGTGTACAGCTATCTGAAACGTCAGTGGGATGACATTCCTGATTTTAAGGAACTTTTTGAAAGCCTTGAGGGGCGGGTTCTTGAGGGCGGGCTGACCATGGACGAGCTGGAGCCGTGGATCCGAGGTGCCGGTACCGGTGACTGCACGGAAATAGCCGATCTGGCGCTGGAGGTTGAAGCCAACGCGCTTGACCTGTACCGCACTCTGGCGCACAGAGCCGGCCGCGGCGGACAGGATGGCGGCACTGCATCGGATGAAGCGGTCAGCGCTTTTACCGATCTGGCACAGCAGGAAAAGCAGCACGCCCGCCTTATACTGCAGCATATGGAGGCATTCGGCGGGCAGGATTGAGGCTGCGCCGGATGCGGAGACACGACTCAATGACATTTAGTGCAAAGAATGCAGCCGGAGAAACCACCGGCGGAGTTTTTACTGTGGCGCTGGACCGCTGTGCCGCATACGGGCGTGCGTCATCGGGGACGGTTTGCGGTTCGCTGCTGGAATCTGCGGGCTGGCGTCCTGCCGCAGGCAGCAGAGTGCTGGTAAAGCCCAACCTGCTGCGTGCCCAGCCGGACGGCCTGTGCTGCACACACCCTCAGGTGGTGCGGGCTGCGGTGGAGTATGCGCTGGACTGCGGTGCGGTTGTGACAGTGGGCGACTCTCCTGCCTTCGGTTCGGCGGAGCGCGTGGCGCAGGCAGTGGGGCTGACGGACGCGTTGCAGGGGCTGGGCGTAAGGGTGGTTACACTGGATGATCCTGTGGACTGCCGGTTGCCTTCGGGGCTGCGTGTCGGGGTGGCCCGCGCGGCGTTGGAAGCAGATGCCCTGCTTAATGTGCCCAGAGTCAAAGTGCATTGCCAGATGCGTCTCACACTGGCAGTGAAGAATCTTTTCGGCTGCGTTTGCGGTGTACGCAAGGCGGTTGCCCATACCCGCCACGGCGACAGGGGAAGCCGTTTTGAATCGCTTATCGTGGAACTGGCGGAGCGCCTGCCGCCTTCCGGTGTGCTGCTGGACGGCATAACCGCCATGCACCGCACCGGTCCTTCCGGCGGTGATCCCTACCTGCTGGGCCTTCTGGGGGCTTCATGTAGCAGCGTGGCCATGGATACCGCTGTCGGCACACTGCTGGGCGCGGCTCCTGAAACAATACCTTTGTGGGCTGAACTGAGGCGCAGAAAGCAGCCCGCAGCGTTTGTGGAAAACCTGCATTTTCCTGTACTGTCTCCCGCCGACTTCAGCCCGCAGGGCGTGACGCCCGACGGGTTCTGCATACCGCAGGTGCTGAAGCCGGTCAGTTTTCGCCCCGCAACGTTGCTCCGCAGTCTGGTGCGCCGGATGTGGCACCGCTACGGACCGTCCGCGTAACAGGCCCAAAGGCGGCAGACGCGGCATGCAGGGCACAGAACAAAGCGGCCACCCCGAGGTGGCCGCCTGAATTGTGCGGTGTGCAGGTGCGGACGGCTTCTGCTGCGGACAGCGCCGTACCGCCGTGTGCCTGACCGGTCCGGAAACAGGTTATTTTTTAAGCTCGTCCACAAGGCTGCGCAGCGTGACTGCCTGCTCGGCCAGCTGCCCGATGTCCTGCACCGATTCTGCGATCATACGCCCGTTGTCCTGGGCAAGGGTGTTCACTTCTTCCACACTGCGGGCTATTTCCTCGCTCGCTGCGGACTGTTCTTCGGCTGCGGTGGCAATGGACTGCACCTGACCTGCGGCATCCTGCGCCAGACGGACTATTTCTGAAAGCATTTCACCGGAAGATGCCGAACGGGCTACGGCCTTGTCGATGGCCTGAGAGGCTTCTGTCATGCCGTCCACGTTTGTTTTTGCCAGTTGCTGGATAGCCACAATGCTGTCACCCACTTCCTTGGTGGCATTCATGGTCTTTTCGGCCAGTTTTCTCACCTCGTCGGCCACCACGGCAAAACCGCGTCCGGCATCACCCGCGCGGGCGGCTTCAATGGCGGCGTTAAGCGCCAGCAGGTTGGTCTGGTCGGCTATGTCGTTGATCACACTCATCACATGGCCGATGGATTGCGACTGGTCGCCCAGACGGTGCATGTTTTCCTTCAGCCCGTCAGCGAGCGCTTTCAGGTCATTCATGGCATTGATGGTGGCAGATACCGCCTCGGCCCCTTCCTGCGCCTTTATGCGCGAAAGATCGGTCTGTTCCGCTGCCTCGGCGGCGTTGCGCGCCACTTCCATCACGGTGGCGTTCATTTCTTCCATGGCTGTGGCGGTTTCATTGATGCGCGCCATCTGCATGTCGGTGCCGTGGCTTATTTCGTTGCTGCGGGTGTCCAGGTCGCCCGTGGCGGTGGTAATGGCGGCCACCACACCCTCCAGACGCTGTGCCGCGGCATTCATGCCGTCGCGGGTGGCGGCCTCTGCGCGGGCCATGGCTTCCTTTGTCTGTTCGGTTGCCTGATGCGCGGCTTCGGCCTGACGGTTGGCTTCCGCTTCCTTCTGCTTCACAGTTTCTATGGTGGCCACAAGTTCGCGTACCATGCTGTTAAGCGAGCTTTGCAGACGCGCCACTTCATCTTTGCCGCTGTCGTCCAGCGTGATGTCCAGATTGCCCTGTGCAATCTGGTGCGCTGCCTCGGTGGCGCTGCGGATGGGTCTGACAATGCTGACAATGATAAGCGCGCACACAGGCAGCACCAGCAGTATCAGGGCTGCGGCTATGGACCCCGTCAGCGTGTAAACGGCGCTGCTGACCATGTCGCCCGTGGCTGTTTCCAGCCGTTCTCGTTCCGCGTCAATATTGTCTATGTATACTCCGGTCCCTATCCAGTACGGCGTACCGGAAATGGGGCGGGCGTAAGCCAGCTTGGGCTGCAGGCCCTGCCCGGGTTTGTCGAAGACATAGCGGACAAAACCGCCGCCCGAACCGGCGGCCTTGCTGAGCTCATGAACGTAACGCACTCCGTCACTGTCCGTGACCGAGCTCAGATCCTGCCCGATGACGGATTTTTTGATGGGCAGTGCGACTACCGTTGTCCCTTCGTACACAAAAAAGTAGCCGGACTTGTCATCCTCAAAGCGGACGTTTTCCACCGCGGTGCGGATGAATTCCAGCTGTTCTTCCTTGCTTGCGGAGTCACTCAGTATGTCGCCTATGGTTGTGGCTATGCTGTCCGTGGCGACTTTGAGTTTGGTCCGTTCGCCTCTGAGCATCACGGCTTCAGTTTCTTTGATGTTGTACGCAACGACTGAATCCTGCATTTTCAGCGAGGCTAAAAAAATGCCCACGATGCACAGCACCAGCAAGGCGACAAGAGCGATTACTCGCGTTCCTATAGAGTATTTTCTGAGCATAGGTCCTCCGCAGGGACTGTATGATAGTGTATGTAAGTGTTAACTAAAGAATATCTGCAGTGATTTCCAGTGTAAATAAAATAATAGGCCGGAAAATAATAAAAAAGGCCACTACACTGTAGTGGCCTTTGTATGTTTGGCAGTGACGCGACTATTTAAGCTTGTCTGCAAGCAGCTCGGCTACGTGGCGCACTTCAATGTCGCGGCCGGACGATTTGCAGCCGCCGCGCAGCTGCATGATGCAGCCGGGGCAGTCGGCGACCATTTTTTTGGCGCCGGTGGCTTCAATGTTGGTCAGCTTTTTGTCCAGCAGCTTTTCGGAAAGTTCGGGGAACTTGACCGAGAAGGTGCCGCCGAAACCGCAGCAGACCTCTTCTTCTTCCGCCTTGGCGTAATCGGCGGCCATGTTGATGAGGTTGCGGGGCTGTTCGGTGACATGCAGGCCGCGGCACAGGTGGCACGAAGCGTGGTAGGCCACTTTTTCGTCCGACTTGTTGAACTCTTCGGCCTTTACGCCCAGTACGTCATGCGCAAAGGAGCTGAAGTCGATGACGCGCTCGGAGAACTGCTTGGTGCGGATGGCCAGCTCGGGCTTGTCTGCCAGAATGTTGGGGTACGATTCCTTGAGCTGGGAGCCGCAGGAAGCGCACAGCGTGACGATGTAGTCATACTTGGCAGGATCGAACGCCATGACGTTCTGTGCGGCCACGTCAATGGTTGCCTGACGCTCACCCATCATCTGCACGGGCAGACCGCAGCAGCTCTGATCCATGGGGAAGTCCACATCCACTCCGTGTGCGGCGAAAAGCTTAACGGCGGCTTTCATCTGCTCGGGGTAGACAAAGTCCTGCACGCAGCCTGCAAACAGCGCCACGCGCAGCTTGGCGTTGGCCACTTTGGGCTTGATGGATTCAAACTCGTCGCGGAATGCCTTTTCGGCCACGGAGGGGAACCGGCGGAAGCCCTGATCCTTCATGAACATGAGGGGCAGGTGACGCAGGAAGGGACCGTCCTGCACCGGCTTCTGAGCCCACTTGCCGAAGCGCAGCAGGGTGTGGAAGAGCTTGCGGTTTTTCAGCACCTTGCCCAGCAGGGTGGTTTCGATGGGCATGTCGCCTTCTTCGTTCAGGCGTGCGCGGATGTCCTTGATCAGACGGGGCAGGTCGATGCCGCCGGCGCAGATGTTTTTGCAGGCTTCACAGTTGATGCAGTTGTGCACCAGGTTCTTTGCCTTGTCGGAGCCGTGGAAGAAGTAGGTGAGAATAAGACCGATGGCGCCGATGTAGATATGGCCCATTTTGTGTCCGCCGACCAGACGGTACACGGGACATACGTTGGCGCAGGCGCCGCAGCGCACGCAGCGCAGTACCTGCGAGTACAGCGGGTCGTCGGCCATGGCGCGGCGGCCGTTGTCCAGAAACACGATGTGCATTTCTTTTTTGCCGTCAGGGCCGGTGGCGCATTCGTTGGCACCTGTGATCCATGTGACGTACGAGGTGATGGCCTGACCCGTGGCGTTACGGGGCAGCACCTTGAGCGTGCGCAGAGCGTCGTGCATGGTGGGCACCAGCTTGTCCAGACCTGCCAGAGCCACATGTACGCGGGGCAGGGTGGAAACAAGGCGTGCGTTGCCTTCGTTTGTCACCAGACCGATGGTGCCGGTGGAAGCCACACAGAAGTTGGCGCCGGTGACGCCCATTTCGGCGGTGGCGTATTCTTTGCGCAGTTCGCGGCGGGCCACTTTGGTCAGCTTCTGCGGGTCGTTGTCCTGCTTCTGCTTGGTCACGTCGCTGAACAGATCGGCCACCTGATTACGCGAAAGGTGGATTGCGGGCATAACCATGTGAGTGGGACCTTCGTGGCGCAGCTGGATGATCCATTCGCCAAGGTCGGTTTCCACCACTTCAAACTCATTTTCAACCTGATGGTTGAACTGAGTTTCTTCACTGGTCATGGATTTGGATTTGACAATTTTTTTCACGCCGGCATCGCGTGCGATCTGGGCGATGATTTCGTTGGCTTCCTGAGCTGTCTTGGCCAGATGCACCTTGACGCCGCGTTTTTCAGCTTCGGCCTTGAACTGGGCGTACAGCTGATCCATCTGCTTTGCTGCGGCGTCTTTGGCGTCAGCCACTTCGGCGATGAGCGACTGCACGTCCATGCCCTTGAACGCATTGGCGCGGCCCACGGGGTAGGCAACGGCAAATTTGTCCATGGTGGAGCGCAGAAAATCGTTATCCAGCGATTCGCGCAGTTCGGCGCGGTATTCTTTCAGATTCTTCGCGTTCTGCATTGATTAATCCTCCAGCAGCAATACGTGCAGTTCAAGGGGACCGTGGGCGCCCAGTGCAAGGGTGCGTTCGATGTCTGCGGTACGGCTGGGACCGCTGATGAATGCGGTATAGGCCGGGCCCTGCATCAGTTCGGCCAGCAGCGGTTCTGCATCGTACGAGTCGGCCACAATGCGCGACTTGGGCAGAACAGCCACATGCACTTCGCTCACCATGGTGGCGAGACGCACTTCTTCGCTGTCGGATTTCAGAACGATGGTGCCGGTTTCGGCGATGCCTGCGTCACAGAACGTGAAGCCCACATCAATGCCGGCAAGGTGGTTGCGCATGCCTTCTTTGATCAGACGGATGCCGCGTTCTTCAGCCATGGCAGCCAGCTTGGCGAACTCGTCGTCAGCCAGCGCAGGGGCGGCCATGATTTTTTCCTGCTTGGTTTCGCACAGGGCTTCCGCCTCTGCCGAAAGATTCTGCTCGCAGCCGGAGATGAGCAGCTGGCATGCTTCTTTTTTGTCACACAGATCCACGGTGTAGGCATATGCCTCTTCGATGGATTTTACCTCTGCCACCGTGGCAGCCACCAGTTCGGCTTTCTCACGCATAAGCCGGGACAGGTCTTGGGACATGTGGTGTTCTCCTGAATTAGAAGCCGAGTTGAGCCTTCAATGCGGGGTAGTCCATGGTGTTATCCACCATCTGGGCGGCACGGCGGATTTTTACAAGTTCCCGCAGTTTCTGGCTGTTAAGGATTTCTTCCATTTTGCGGGCAACGGTGTATGTGTCTTCGCGGACAACGATAACCGGTACCCCGCGCGCCTCGGATCGGGTGCGGATGATTTCATCGGGGGTGATGTTGCCGGTCAGAATAAGGCAGGGACACTGGTCTTCCAGTGCCACCAGCTGCAGATCCGTCCGGTCGCCGCCCACGATGGTGGCCGAGTTTGCGTGCTGTTTGAAATGGGACATGAAGTTGTCCACCTGCATGGTGCCGATCAGGAAGTCTTCCACAATCCGGCCCGATTCCCTGTTGCCGGAAACTATCCTGCCGCCCAGCCGCCATGCCAGCTCCACCGCCTTGATGGCGTTGAGCAGCCTGTCACGCGGCACAATGCCGAGGGCCGGTATGCCGTGCTCGGAAAGATAAGGCACAAGCATTTCCTCTGCATCACGCAGGTAGTCTTCGGGAACATCGTTGAACAGCACGCCCGCAAGGGCGTCTCCGAGGACTTCACGGTATCCCAGCAGCGCGTCGTAGTGCAGCGCGCCGTCGTATCTGTCCACCACCAGAGCCTTAAGCCCCAGCCGGCGCACAAGTGCGGGACCGCTTATTCCGGCGTGTCTGCCGGAATGCAGGAATTCTCCGCAACCGCCCACGAGCATGATGTCCCGCCCCCGGGACAATGTCTCGTACGCTTCGCGGACGCGTTCCATTTCGTTTTTCCGGTCTGCCAGCGAGCAGGTGCGCAGGTTGGCAGGGGTGATGACGGGAGTGACCAGCGCGGGATCGTCTTCCAGCCCCAGCACCTCCTGTACGAAAAAGGCGTCTTCATCGCCGACTATTTCGTCCACGGTCTTGGGGCGGGCGCCCAGCGGTTTCATGTAGCCCACACGCAGACCTTCACGCTGCAGCCACAGCCCGACGGCCATGGCAGCAAGGTTTTTGCCCGCCCAGGGGCCTGTGGAACCGATGTACAATCCCTTCATATGTGTCTCTCTGCATCCGTTGCCGGAAGAAAAAAGGGGGCGGAGTTGCCGGAGCCCCGCCCCCGCGTCTATGTCATGCCTTGCGGCACAGGTCCGGTTGTTAGCCTTTGAGCACGTTCACAGCAGCCTGAGCAATTTCCAGCTCTTCGTTGGTGGGTACCACCAGCACGGCCACTTTGCTGTTTTCTGCGGCGATGTTGCGGGGTTCGCCGGAGCGGATCTTGTTCTTTTCCGCATCCAGAGCGATGCCGAACACGTCCATGTTTTCGCATACTTCGGCACGGACGATGTCGTCGTTTTCACCGATACCGGCGGTGAATACCACGGCATCCACACGGCCGAGGGCTGCATAAAAGGCACCGATGTATTTCTTGATGCGGTAGACAAACATGTCCAGCGCCAGTTTGGCTTTTTCGTCACCTTTTTCCACGGCGGCGTGTATGTCGCGCATATCATTCATGCCGCATACACCCTTAAGGCCGGACTGCTTGTTCATCAGCGTGTCGGCTTCTGCGGTGGTCAGACCTTTCTTTTCCATCAGGAAGGGCACGATGGCCGGGTCGATATCGCCGCAGCGGGTGCCCATCATCAGGCCTTCCAGCGGGGTGATGCCCATGGTGGTGTCTACGCACTTGCCGTTTTTAACGGCAGCCATGGAGCAGCCGTTGCCCAGATGGCAGGTGATGATATTCACTTCATCCAGCGGCTTGCCCAGAAATTCCGCTGTCTTTTTGGTGACGTAGCGGTGCGAGGTGCCGTGAAAGCCGTAGCGGCGGATTTTCATCTCTTCGTACAGTTCCAGCGGCAGGGGGTACAGGTATGCCTTGGCGGGCATGGTCTGATGGAATTCGGTGTCGAAAACGCCCACGGAAGGCACGCCGGGGAACAGTTCCTCGGCCACTTCGATACCGGCAAGGTTGGCAGGGTTGTGCAGGGGGCCCAGCGGAATGTAATCGCGGATGACGCCCTTTGCCCATTCGTCAATCTTGACGGATTCCTTGATTTCTTCGCCGCCCAGCAGCACGCGGTGGCCGATGGCGTAGATTTCGGACTTGTCTTTGATGACGCCCTTTTCAGGGTCGGTGATCAGCTCGACAACCTTTTTCATGGCTTCCACATGATTGGGGAAGGGCTGTTCCAGCACGATCTTTTCTTCGGAGTCGGTATCGGGGGCGATTTTGTGGGCCAGCTTGCCGGTGGCTTCGCCGATGCGTTCCACCAGACCGGCGCACAGCACGCCTTCGGATTCCATATTGATCAGCTGGTATTTGCACGAAGAGCTGCCAGCGTTGATAACCAGTACGTTCATTCTGCTATATCCTCTTTTACTCTATGAAATGGCCTAGCGAAGGCCTTTTTCCGCCTGAGCCTGAATGGCGGTGATGGCGACGGTGTTGACGATGTCAGGCACCAGACAACCGCGGGACAGGTCGTTGACGGGTTTGTTCAGGCCCTGCAGCACGGGGCCGATGGCCACGGCGCCTGCGGCGCGCTGAACCGCCTTGTAGGTGTTGTTGCCGGTGTTCAGGTCGGGGAAGATGAACACGGTGGCCTGACCTGCCACATTGCTGTCGGGCATTTTGGTGCGGGCCACATCGGCGTCGATGGCGGCGTCGTACTGCAAAGGCCCTTCAAGTGCAAGTTCCGGTGCGCGCTCTTTGGCGATGCGGGTGGCTTCGATGACCTTTTCCACATCTGCACCCTTGCCGGAAGAACCGGTGGAGTAAGAGAGCATGGCAACCTTGGGCTCGATGCCGAAAATGCGTGCCGTATCCGAAGAGTTGAGAGCAATCTCGGCCAGCTGTTCGGCAGACGGGTTGGGGTTGACCGCGCAGTCGCCGAACACGTGCACTCTGTCTTTGAGGCACATGAGGAACACGCTGGACACGATGGAAGCCGTGGGCTTGGTCTTGATGAATTCAAACGCGGGGCGGATGGTGTGCGCGGTGGTGTTGATGGCACCGGAAACCATGCCGTCTGCGTCGTTTTTATGCACCATCATGGTACCGTAGTAGGTGGGGTCGGACATGATGTCGCGGGCCTGTTCCATGCTGATGCCTTTTTTCTTGCGGGCTTCGTAGTACGTCTGCACATAGTCTTCGAAGTTGGGTGCAAGTTCAGGCTGGATGATGGTCACGCCGTCAAGGTCCAGTCCCAGATCGCCGATTTTTTTGCCTACTTCGTCGGCATTGCCCAGCAGAATCAGGTCTGCCACGCCGCGGCGCACGAGAATGTCGGCTGCACGCAGAATGCGTTCTTCGGCACCTTCGGGCAGCACGATGCGCATTTTGTGTTTTTTGGCCTGTTCGATGAGATTGTACTCGAACATTTTGGGCGTAATGCGCGAAGAGCGGCGGCTGATGATGCGGTTGCTTATTTCGGCGGTGTCCACGTTCTGTTCAAACACGCCGAGAGCCGTGGCTATCTTGCGGTCGTCTTCGGGGTCTATCTTGCCGTACAGATCGTTGAGTATCTGCGTGGTCAGGTAGGTGTGTTCCTTTGCGCACAGCACGGGCACGGGCACACCGGTCCAGCCTTCGATAAGGCGGTGCACATTGGCCGCAGGCTCCAGCCCGCCGGTCAGCAGAATGCCGGAAATGTCGGGGTAGGAGGAAGACAGGCGCGAGGCAAGGCTGGCCAGAATGATGTCGGACCGGTCGCCGGGAGTGATGATGAGGGTGCCCTGTCCCAGATAATCCAGGAAGTTGCCCACCTGCATGGCCGCAATGATGTAGTCGTCAACCAGCGTGTCAAGGCGGCCGTGGCCGTACAGCACAGAGGCTCCCAGCCACTTTTTCACGTCGCCCATGGTGGGTTTGCCGAGGGTGGGCTCTTCGGGCACCACGTACACGGCCAGCGGGTTGGCGCAGTTCACCTTGCACTCAAGGCTTTTGATGATGTTGTCTTTTTCAGCGGGGGTAACGCTGGCGCGGTTGACCACGGCGGCCACCACGTCAAGGCTCTTTTCGTCCAGCTGGTCGATGGTCAGCTGGGTGGAGCCGATGATTTCCTCGCTGTTTTTGTCCAGACCGTTGGCCACCACCAGCACAGGGCAGCCGAGGTTGGCGGCGATGTCGGCATTCAGGTCAAACTCGAATGCCGCGTCTTTGCCCAGAAAGTCGGTGCCTTCGCACAGTACGAAATCGTACTCTGCTTCAAGGGCTTTATACTTGTTGAGAATGTTCTCAAGCAGGGTGGCGTGCTGCCCGTTGTTGATCAGCTCTCTGGCTTCGTGAAGCGAGTAGGCGTAGGTCTTTTCGTAGGGAATATCCAGACCGAAACGCGTCAGAATCAGATTGATGTCGTGGTCGCGGACTTCCTTGCTGGTGTTGTTGATGATGGGGCGGAAAAACGCGACTTTGCGGACATCGCGAAGCAATAGCTGCATCATTCCCAGCACGATGGCGGACTTGCCGCTTTTGGACTCCGTCGCTGTGATGTACAGGTTTTTGGACACGTTGGACTCCTTGCATATCCATTTCATCTGCCCCGGGTCGGGCATCCGGGGAGTATACGGCCTGACGGAACCGCTCCGCCACAGCCCGAAAGGCCCGCCCAACGGGCGGGCCTTAAGATACGCTGTGCACGGCGCCGAGACGCCTGCAGTATATCTCTAGCCGAGGGTTTCAGCGTAGAGTTCGATGCAGTGACGCACCTGTACGCTGTCGTTGTTCTGCGACAGCAGGTCGGTCATCTGCATCATGCAGGCGGGGCAGCCGGTGGCTACAACCTGTGCGCCGGACGCGACGATATTGTCGCGCTTGCGCTGGCCGATCTTTTTGGAAAGATCGTAGTGGTAGAGGTTGAACGTACCGCCGCAGCCGCAGCAGCGGTCGGCTTCGCTCATTTCCACCAGTTCATAGTTTTTGTTCATGCGGATGAGGTCGCGGGGCTGCTTGAACACGCCCAGTGACTTCTTCAGGTGACATGAATCATGGAACGTCACCTTTTTACCGCCGGTGGAGACAGACTCGGGATTCACGCCCAGAACGTCCACCACAAATTCGCTGATGTCCATTGCCTTTTCAGCAAAAGAGGCGATTTTGCGCTTCAGTTCCTCGGGGTAGTCGTCTCCCATGTGGCCCCACAGCTCCTTGATGGTGGAGGTGCAGGAACCGCAAGGCGAGATGATGTAGTCGAACTCGCCCTTGCTGAACAGCTCCACATTGTACTTCACAAGTCTGTCGTAGGCTACCCTGTCGCCGGCAGAAAGTGCGGGTATGCCGCAACATGCCTGAGCGTCGGGCATGTACACGCCCACGCCGTGGTGTCTGAACACCTTGAGGCAGGCTTCCGCCATGGATGTGTACATCTTGTCACCCACGCAGCCGGGGTAGAACAGCACGCGGATGCCGCTCTTGCCGGTGGGGATATCCAGACTGCCGTACTTGCTGTGCAGCGACTTTTTGGCCAGCGGCGAGAAGTGCCGGTCACCGATGATGGGCGACATGATTTTGGAACACGAGGAACCAAGCAGTTCGTTGGCCTGAGAAGTGAACAGACCCTGAAACTTGGAACCGATGTCCAGAAGCATGTTGAACAGTCTGGGGTTTGCCACCATGCCGCGCAGGATTGCCTTTTTGGCAGGCGAAAGGCCCACATACGTGTTCACGATGACGCGCGCACGCAGGAATATGTCCATGATCTGCACGCCGGAAGGGCAGTTGGCGGCACACGAGCCGCACAGCAGACACTTGTTCACGCGTTCCTGCACGCTCTCGGGATCCTTGATCATTTCATGAGCAAGGTTTTCCAGCAGCGCAATCTTGCCGCGGGTCACGTCTGCTTCGCGCATGGTTTCGGCAAAGACGGGACACACAGCCTGACACATGCCGCATTTCATGCAGGCGACCATCTGGTCGTCCAGTTCCTGCAGCATTTTGGCAAGTTTATTCAGATCGGCCATTGCATTAGCCTCCGATGATCTTGCCGGGATTGAGAATGTTGTTGGGGTCGATGGCCCGCTTCATGTTCAGCGAGAAGTCAATGGTGGCTCTGGAAGTTTCCTTTTCCATCCATTTGGACTTGGCCATGCCGATGCCGTGTTCGCCGGACAGCGTACCCTTGAGCGACAGTGCCACGTCGAAGATTTCGTCCACGGCGTGTTCCACGCGTTCGAATTCCTTTTTGTCTCTGCGGTCGCACAGAATGGTGGGGTGCAGGTTGCCGTCGCCGGCATGGCCGAAGGTACCGATGTTGATCTGGTACTTGGCGGCGATGTCGTTGATGGCCTTGACCATGGCAGGAATCTGCGACCGCGGCACGGTGGCGTCTTCGAGTACGGTGGTCGGTTTGGCACGGGCGAGGGCGGGCAGCGCATTGCGGCGTGCTTCCCACAGCTTGAACTTTTCTTCGGCGTCCTTGGCCACCTGAATTTCGGCACCGGTGCTCTTGAGCACCTGTTCCACGCGGGCGGCGTCGTCTTCCACCTGACCGGGGTGACCGTCCACCTCGATGAGCAGGATGGCTTCGGCGTGTACGGGCAGTCCGGCCTTGGTGTAGTCTTCCACGTAGCGGATGCTGGCCTGGTCCATGAACTCAAGGGTGCAGGGCACAACGTGCGCGGCAATGATGCCGGCAACGGCTTCGGATGCTTTGTTGATGTCGTCGAAAACAGCCATCATGGCCTTGGAGGCGCGTGGCGGCGGAACCAGCTTCAGAATGATTTCGCTGAACACGCCCAGGGTGCCTTCGGAGGCAGCCATCAGGCCCGCAAGGTTGTAGCCGGTGACGCACTTTACAGTGCGGGAACCGGTTTTCACCAGACCGCCGTTTACATCGTAGAATTCGATGCCCATGACGTAGTCTTTGGTCACGCCGTACTTCAGACCGCGCAGACCGCCGGCATTTTCCGCCACGTTACCGGCGATGGTGGAAACAGCCTGCGAACCCGGGTCGGGCGGGTAGAAAAGGCCGCGTTTGGCCACTTCGGCAGCAAACTTGGCGGTGACCACACCGGGCTGAACAACGGCGTACAGGTCCTGCTCGTTGATTTCCAGAATTTTGGTCAGGCCGTTGGTCAGTACAACCACGCCGTCGCGCGGGTCGGGAATGGTGCCGCCGGACAGGTTGGTACCTGCGCCGCGCACGGTGATGGGCAGACCGTTTTCGTTGCACAGCTTGACCACCTGACCGATCTGAGTGGTCTCGGTCGGGCGCACAACCAGTGCAGGGACAACGGCGTCAAGCACGGCAGAGTCGTACGAATAGCACTGGCGGTCTGCTTCGTTGTCGAAAACGTTCTCGTCACCGACGATGGTTTTAAATTCCTTGATAAGGGATTCACTGAGCATGGAGATGCTTCCTCCGAAAGGGGTTTCTTCCTCTGCACCGGGGCGGCGTGACCCGCGCCCTGTGAGACAAAAAACGGAGCAGGTACCGTAGTTCGCTCCGTCGCCTATATGGTTTCATGCCGCAAAAAAGGGGGCGGAATTCGCGCATTCCGCCCCCTTGGTGCGGGTTAGAACAAGTTGGGGAACATCACGAAGGTGAGGACGGAGGCAACAACGCCCACCACCAGACCGTACAGCAGGAAAGGCCATGCGGTACGCTTCAGGATTGTTCCTTCCATGCCGGACAGGCCGACAACTGCGCAGGCTGCCACGATGTTGTGGATGCAGACCATGTTACCCATGGCGCCGCCCACAACCTGTGCTGCGACAATGATCTGACGCGGCATATCAAGCTGCTGTGCCACGCCCCACTGGAATTCTGCAAAGAGCAGGTCGGAAACAGTGTTGGAGCCGGTGATGAACGACCCGAGGCCACCCACGAACGATGCGAACATGGGCCATGCGTTGCCGGTGATGGCGGCCACTGTTTTGGCCATGGCCAGCGGCATGGAGGGGTAGCTGTTGGGGTTCAGTGCGGCATCAACAATGCCGGAACCGCGGAAGATGGAAACCAGACCAACGGCAAAGAACAGCGCGATGGCGGGGTTTTTCATCTTGGCGATGGATTCGGTCCAGGCGCGCTTGGCTGCGTCGCCCTTCATGCCGTGAATGAAAATGGTCAGCACGGCGATGAGTACAAAGGGAATGGTACCGGGCAGGTACAGGTAGGCGATGCTGGCGTTGACGCTCTTGTAGCCGAGGATTTCAGTGAAGGAAATCTTCTGGCCGGCCAGCAGTCCCTTGAGGCCCAGTTCGGGAATACGGGTGATAACAAGGATGGCGCCGATAAGGATGTAGGGCAGCCATGCCTTGAACTGGCTCATGTGAGCCTTGAATTCCGTGGACTGTCCGCCCTTGATTTCACCGGTCCACTCAGGATCCCACTTTTCAGGATCGCCGAAGTCCCAGCTCTTTTCAGGTACGCAGAAACCGCGCTTGGCGCCTGCCACAACGATGCCCAGACCAACCAGACCACCGATCAGCGAGGGGAACTCGGGACCGACGTACCATGCAAAGATCAGGTAGGGGATGGTGAAGGACACGGCAGCGAAGATGCAGAACTTCCATGCGGCGAAACCTTCGGACCAGCTGCGGTTGGGGCCGAAGAAACGGGTGATGAAGCCCAGCATGAAAATGGGCAGCACGAAGATCATGATGAGGTGCATCACGGTGGCCCACTGACCGATAACCAGGTTGAACGTGTCAAAGCTGGTGAAGTTCAGTGCGGCGCCGTTGGTGGCTATGGCTTTTTCCACCAGCCCCTTGAGCGGGGTCATGCCCAGTACGATGGGGGTACCCACAGCACCGAAGGACACGGGAAAAGAGTTGAACACAAGGCAGAGCACGGCGGCTGCCAGCGGGGGAAAGCCCAGCGAAAGCAGCAGCGGGGCGGCCAGAGCAGCGGGCGTGCCGAAGCCGGCGGCACCTTCGATGAACGCCGCGAACAGGTAGCCGATGATGATGGCCTGAACGCGGCGGTCACGTGAAATATTCTGCATGCCGTACTGGATGGTTTCCATACCGCCCGAGTACTGCAGCGTGTAGAGGATGATGATGGCACCGAACACGATGATCAGAATGCCGATGGCCGTAATGAAGCCCTGCAGCGTAAGAGCTGCCACATAGGAGGCAGGCAGCTGCCATGCGAACATTGCGCCCAGCGCGCAGACAAGCCATGCAAGGGGCATGGCCTTGGTGGCGGGCCAGCGCAGGCCTACCATCAGAACAAGAGCTACCAGAATCGGCAGGAGGGCAACAAGTGCCAACAGTTCCACAGACATACAACGCTCCTCTGAGTTTGCGGTGTTGCAGCGGCGAACCACATGCCGCTGCGGTTAGCGGTTATGGGGTGCCGGAAGGGCTTCCGCTCCCTTCCGGCACCCCGGCTATGCACAGGCCGGAGGCTTATTTGCCGTTACGGCCGTCGTTGCAGGCTTCACCCGCGGCAGCATCATGTGCGTGCTCGGGGGTTGCGGTCACTTCGCAGGCATCGCCGGCGTCGGGACCTGCAGGCACGGGTGCGGATGCTTCGGCCTTGAAGCCGGGCATTTCAGCCAGTGCCTTCATGTATTCATACCGCTCCTTGTATTCTTCCTCGATCTGCATGCGCAGACGCTTGGATTCTTCGGGAGCCATCTTTTCGAGCAGGGCGTAACGGTTTTCACCGGAGAGGAACTCCTGGATTTCGCCGTTGGGAGCCTTGGATTCGAAGATGAAGGGGTTTTTGCCTTCATCAGCCAGCTCGGGGTTGAAGCGGTACAGAGGCCAGTAGCCGGTTTCCACGGCCAGCTTGCCTTCTTCCATGGACTTGCCCATGCCCTTGCGGATGCCCTGGTTGATGCAGGGTGCGTAGGCAATGATCAGCGAGGGGCCCTTGTAAGCTTCAGCTTCCTTGAAGGCCTTGAGTACCTGCTGCTTGTTGGCGCCCATGGAAACGCTTGCCACGTAGACGTATCCGTAGGTCATGGCCATGCGGCCCAGATCCTTTTTGGACGTCTTTTTGCCGGATGCGGCAAACTTGGCAATGGAACCGAGGGGGGTAGCCTTGGAAGACTGACCGCCGGTGTTGGAGTACACTTCGGTGTCCATGACCAGAATGTTGATGTCTTCGCCGGAAGCGAGCACATGGTCCACGCCGCCGAAGCCGATGTCGTATGCCCAGCCGTCACCGCCGAAGATCCAGACGGACTTCTTGGTGAACATGTCGTGCATGCCGTAGACTTCGTCCACCAGCGGGCTGTCGCCCAGCTCGTCGATGTAGGCCAGCACTTCTTCGCCGAACTTTCTGGACAGTTCTGCGTCGTCCTTGTTTTCCAGCCAGCCCTTCAGAGCGGCCTTCAGTTCTGCGGATTCAGCAGCCTGCAGAGCTTCTTCGCACAGCTGAGCCAGTCTGTTGCGGCGCTGTACGTAAGCCATGTTCATGCCGTAGCCGAATTCGGCTGCGTCTTCGAACAGCGAGTTGCCCCAGGTGGGACCGTGGCCGTCCTTATTGACGGTGTAAGGCGTGGTCGGAGCGGATGCACCCCAGATGGAGGAGCAGCCGGTTGCGTTGGCAACAACCATGCGTTCGCCGAACAGCTGGGTAAGCAGCTTGACGTAGGGGGTTTCGCCGCAACCTGCGCAGGCGCCGGAGAATTCCATGAGGGGCTGATGGAACTGCGAACCCTTCAGGGAGTCGCGGCTCATCACGTTGTCCTTCACGGAGATGTTTTCTTCGGCAAAGGCAAGGTTGGGCACCTGTGCTGCCAGCTGGGTTTCGATGGGCTTCATCACCAGCGCCTTGTTCTTGGCGGGGCAGACGTCTGCGCACGAACCGCAGCCGAGGCAGTCCTGAGAGTAAACCTGCATGCGGTACTTCAGGCCCTTGAGTTCCTTGCCCTTGGCGTCCACGGTCACAAAGGACTCGGGTGCGCCTTCCAGTTCTTCTTCGGTGGCCAGCACGGGGCGGATGGCCGCGTGGGGGCACACATAGGAGCACTGGTTGCACTGGATGCAGTTTTCAGGCAGCCACTCGGGCACGTTGATGGCAACGCCGCGCTTTTCAAAAGCTGCGGTGCCCACGGGGAACAGACCGTCCGGTTCAAAAGCGGAAACGGGCAGCTTGTCACCCTGCTGCGACAGGATGGGACGGACCACATCCTTGATGAAAGAAGGCACGTCGTGACCGTTGCAGCAGCAGCCTGCGTCGGCGGCTTCTGCCCACGATGCGGGGTACTGCACTTCGGTCAGAGCGTCCATGGCCTTGTCAACGGCGGCAACGTTCATGTTGACGATCTTGTCGCCCTTCTTGCCGTATGCCTTTTTGATGGAGTCTTTCAGCAGGGCAATGGCCTGCTCAAAGGGCATCACGTTGGCCAGCTTGAAGAACGCGGTCTGCATCACCATGTTGATGCGGCCGCCGAGGCCTACTTCGCCGGCAATCTTGACGGCGTCGATGTTGTAGAATTTCAGCTTTTTGGAAGCGATGGTGCGCTTCATGGAAGCCGGCAGTTCCTTTTCCATGTCTTCAAGCGACCAGTGCGAGTTCAGCACGAACACGCCGCCGTCCTTGATGCCTTCCAGCACGTCGTACTGGTTGACGTATGCGGACTTGTGGCAGGCCACGTAGTCGGCACGGTTGACAAGGTAGGTGGACTGGATGGGGGACTTGCCGAAACGCAGGTGCGATACGGTGAAGCCGCCGGACTTCTTGGAGTCGTACGCAAAGTAGCCCTGAGCGTACATGTCGGTGTTGTCACCGATGATCTTGATGGCCTGCTTGTTGGCGCCCACGGTGCCGTCTGCGCCCAGACCGAAGAACTTGCACTGAACGGTGCCTTCGGGAACGGTGTCCAGAGCGGCGCCCACTTCCAGAGAAGTATTGGAAACGTCGTCAATGATGCCCACGGTGAAGTGGTTCTTGGGACCTGCCACCTTCATGTTGTCGTATACGGCAACAACGTCGGCGGGGGTGAATTCCTTGGAACCGAGACCGTAGCGGCCGCCGAGGATGGTCGGGGCTTCGCCGTGTTCCATGAAGGCGGTGCACACGTCGAGGTACAGAGGATCGCCCAGCGCGCCGGGTTCCTTGGTACGGTCGAGCACGGTGATGGTGTGCGCGGTGGCGGGCAGTGCTGCCAGCATGTGTTCGGTGGAGAAGGGACGGAACAGGCGGACCTTGATCAGACCCACGCGCTCACCCTGCTTCACAAGGTGGTTGACCACTTCTTCAATGGTTTCACAGGCGGAGCCCATGGCGATGATGACGCGCTCGGCTTCGGAGTGACCCACATAGTCAAACAGCTTGTACTTGCGGCCGGTTACGCCTTCAACCTTCTTCATTGCAGCCAGAACCTGCGTGGGAACCTGCTCGTAGAAGGGGTTGCAGGCTTCGCGGGCCTGGAAGTAGATGTCGGGGTTCTGGGCAGTACCGCGGATGTGCGGGTGCTCGGGGTTCATGGAATTCTGGCGGAAAGCTTCCACCTTTTCCATGTTCACCAGACCCTTGATGTCTTCGTAATCGATGACTTCAATCTTCTGCAGTTCGTGCGAAGTACGGAAGCCGTCGAAGAAGTGACAGAAAGGCACGCTGGTTTCAATGGCGGCCAGATGAGCCACCAGAGCCATGTCCATTGCTTCCTGAACGGAGTTGGAAGCGAGGAAGGCAAAGCCGGTCTGACGGCAGGCCATCACGTCCTGATGGTCGCCGAAGATGGACAGTGCGTGGGAAGCAAGGGCGCGTGCGGAAACATGGAAAACACCGGGAAGCAGTTCACCGGCGATTTTGTACATGTTGGGAATCATCAGCAGCAGGCCCTGCGACGCCGTGAAGGTGGCGGTCAGCGCGCCTGCGGCCAGCGAACCGTGCACAGCACCGGCGGCGCCTGCTTCGGACTGAAGCTGACGCACGGAGACGGTCTGGCCGAAAATGTTCTTTTTACCGGCGGCGGCCCAGTCGTCGGCCACTTCGCCCATGTTGGAGGAGGGGGTGATGGGGTAGATGGCGGCGGTGTCGCTCAGCGCGTACGCGATGTACGCGGCGGCGGTGTTACCGTCCATCGTCTTCATCTGCTTGGCCATGAGTATAAACTCCTTTTTCTAACCTTGAAGCATGATGTTATTGAGTGATCGTCAAAGCGGATTCGGGCGTCCGTGACAACCTCATGCGCTGAAGAATGACCGTGCGGCCTGCGGCCCTGAGCGGTCTGCTTCAGCCCCTTTGTTAAACAAAAAGTATGCCATGTGTGTCTTGTGGTTCAAAGCATGTGTTTACAGCCGGTTACCTCCTTCTCCGGATATGGTGCGTGTCCGGAGGATCGTACAGTGTCTGAAAAAAAGGACAGCGGCGGAGCCTGAATGCAGCGCCTCTGTCTGGAAAACGTGTGCGTGAACGTGATGAAACTGGCTTGCGGCGGGCGGTTGCAGTGTCTGAAAAAGCGGACTGGTGTCGTGTCTGAAAAACAGGACAGCGCATGTTCACGGGAACGTCCGTCAGGTACAGCATACAACAGCATGGCGCCAACAATCAAAGCACAATGTTGTTCTTTTTCAGCAACGCATAAAAATGCGAACGGGACAGGCCGGAAGTCTCCAGAATCGCGGGCAGATCACCTTTGTGGCGCGCTATGACGCTTTCCAGATATTTTCGTTCCATCATGTGCTTGAACGACCGCATGTCCGGCAGCGGACAGGGCAGCCCGTCGGCATCCTGCTGATTGCGGGCGCAGCCGGTCTGTCCGCGGGCGGGCAGTTCGTCCGGCTGTTCGCGCAGCAGGTGCGCCTTGGCCGCCTTGATGCGCAGGTCCTGCGGCAGATGCATGGCGTACAGCATGCTTTCCAGCCCGGAAGCCACAAACGCCCGCTCCAGCACGTTGAAAAGCTCGCGGACGTTGCCCGGCCAGTCATGGCGTGCAAGCAGGGTGAAAAAGTCGGAGCTGAAACCCTTGTTGGGCACGTTGTACTGCTCGCACAGTTTGTCGATGTAGTACATGGCAAGGGGTTTCAGGTCGGTCAGGCGCTGTCGCAGCGGGGGCAGCACCACGTGCAGCGTCTTGAGCCGGAAAAGCAGGTCCTTGCGGAACTCTCCGCGTTCCACCATGGCATCCAGATCTCTGTTGGTGGCCGAAATAAGCCTGAAGTCGCTTTTCACTTCCTGTGTGCCGCCCACCGGTCTGAAGGTGCGTTCCTGCAGAAAACGCAGAAAGGACCGTTGCAGCGAAAGGGGCATTTCCCCTACTTCGTCCAGAAAAAGAGTGCCGCCGTCGGCCAGTTTGGCCAGCCCTTCCTGATCAGCTTCGGCCCCTGTGAAAGCGCCTTTTTTATGCCCGAACAGTGTTGATTCGATGAGGGTTTCCGTCAGTGACGCGCAGTCCACCACCACGAAAGGGCCGCCGGCACGTCCGCAGTTTCTGTGTATGGTGCGGGCGAAAAGCTCTTTGCCGGTGCCTGTTTCGCCGGTGATAAGCACATTGGTGTCAGTGGATGCGGCACGCGCCACAATGTCGAACGATTCGCGGATGCGTTCGCTGCTGCCCACCACGCCGTCCAGATTAAGCGCCACGGGCGGCGCCGCCTGCTTGTTCAGTTTTTCCTGCCGGTACTGCAGCGCCCTGTTCAGGGTAAGGGTGGTCTGCTTGATGGGCGTGGGTTTGACCAGATAGTCCCACACGCCGCCCTGTATGGCCAGCTCCGCTCCGTCGGGGTCGCCTTCGCCGGTCAGTATTATTACTTCCGGGCTGTTTTCGTGACTGCGGATTCGCGGCAGGGCTTCCAGTCCGTTACCGTCGGGCAGGCGCACGTCCAGAAACACCACGTCAAATTCTTCCGCGGCAAGCAGCTGCAGACCCTGTTCCAGCGTATGGGCCGAGCGGCTTTGGTACTGCAGGCGCGAAAGCAGGCTTTCGATGGTTTCGCAAACGATGGTGTCGTCGTCTATGACCAGTATTCTGGGCATGGTGCGTTCCGTTGATTACCCGAGAACCTTGCGGATGGTTTCGGAAAGGATGTTGCGGTTGTACGGCTTGGGAACAATGGCTTTGATGTTGGGAAATGCCAGCGCGCCTTCTGCGGCCACGTCGCGGCCGGAGACCATGATGACGGGAACTCGGGGGGCAATATCGCCGATTTCGTCCGCCAGTTCAAGGCCGTTGGTTTCCGGCATGTCAAAGTCGGTTATGACCAGATCGTAGGCCGAAGGATTTTCGCGCAGCAGCTGTGCGGCATGCGAGGGGCTTTTCAGCGCGCGCACGGTGAACCCCAGCGATTCGAGCACACGGGGTATGGTGTGCAGCTGGTCGTCGTCGTCTTCCACAAACAGAATGCGTTCATCGCCCCCGCGCAGGTCTCCCGCGTCGGAAATGGGCAGCGGGGCACCTTCGGCGTCAAGCATGGGCAGCCAGACCTCGAATGCAGTGCGCCGGAAGGGGTCGGAGCTGACGCGCACAGCGCCGCGGTGCGCTTTGACAATGCCGTGCACCACGGCCAGTCCCAGACCTGTTCCTTCGGTTTTGCCTTTGGTGGTGAAAAACGGATCAAAAATTTTATCCAGAATTACCTGCGGGATGCCGGGGCCGTTGTCGCTGACAGTAAGCTTGAGGTAGTTGCCCGCTGATATGGCCAGTTCCTGCGCCGTTTCTTCCGGTACCGGTTCCTGTTCCAGATTGATGTCCATGGCGCCGCCTGTTTCGCGCAATGCCTGAAACGAGTTGGTGCACAGATTCATGATAACCTGATGTATCTGTGTGGGGTCGGCATGGATAAACGAGGGGCGGGGCGGTACCGCGAGGCGTATTTCTATGTTGCGGGGCAGTGATGCCTTGATCAGCCCCACGGCTTCGTTCAGGGCTTCGTTGATGTCGGTGGTCACAAAACCTTCCACAGACGGGCGGCTGAACGTGAGAATCTGTTTGACCAGATGGCTGCCGCGCTGTGCGGCCTTCAGGGCACGCATCAGGTCGTTGAATGTGATGGAAGCCGCCTCGACATCACTCAGTGCCAGTTCAACGGAGTTGATGATCGAAGTCAGTATATTGTTGAAGTCATGGGATATGCCGCCTGCAAGCGTACCTATGGCTTCCATTTTCTGCGACTGCAGCAGCTGGCGTTCCAGATTTATCTTCTGGGTTACGTCTTCCGCCGTGGTCAGCAGGCCCACCACATGGCCCTGTTCGTCATGCAGCGGCACGCGGTTGGTTTCCAGCCATACACTTTTTCCGTCGGCCGCCGTGGTGGACCATTTATAGCGGTAACGGGGCGTGTTGCTGCGGATGACTTCCTCGTCCTCTTCACGCAGACGCAGCGCCTGCGCTTCATCGGGCAGAATTTCCACGTCGGTGCGGCCTATGGCGTCTTCCAGTTCGGCAATGCCGAAAAACTGGGCAAAGGAACGGTTTGCGCCGATGTACCGCAGCGAGGCGTCTTTCCAGCTTACCAGCTGGGGAATGTTATCAAGCACCAGCTGCAGCATGCGCTGTGATTCGCTGAGGGCCTGTTCCGCCAGTTTCCGCTGGGTGACGTTTTCGGCGTATCCTTCCAGCAGCACGATATCGCCGTTGCGGTCGCGTGCCACACGCAGGGTTATGTGGGCGGTTATGGCTGTGCCGTCGCCTCTGGTGAACGTGTGTTCAAAGTCTATCACATCGCCGGAAGATGAGCTTGTGGCGGCCATCTGCTCCAGCAGCCGGTCGATATCCTGCGGCAGGGTCTGCACAAGCTGGTCCGGATTTTCAAACCCGG
The DNA here is from genome assembly GCF_000482745.1 of Oleidesulfovibrio alaskensis DSM 16109. NCBI lineage: Bacteria > Pseudomonadati > Thermodesulfobacteriota > Desulfovibrionia > Desulfovibrionales > Desulfovibrionaceae > Oleidesulfovibrio > Oleidesulfovibrio alaskensis. The sequence goes on from NZ_KI519494.1 coordinate 327,498, forward strand.
CCATGCGCGCCAGCGCAGGGTTGAGATCGATGAAGCTGTCTCTGGGGCGGATGCGGAAAATACCCAGCGGCGAGCCTTCAAAGATGGAACGGTATTTTTCTTCCGCGGCACGCAGGCTGTCTTCGGCACGCCGCCGGGCCGTGTAGTCAAAAACCACTCCCACCAGTCCCACCACTTCGCCGCGGGCGTTGTTGTGCGTCGCCTTGTGCAGGATGATGTTGCGCGGCAGGCCGTCGGGGCCTTCGATGGTCTTGTCGTAGATTTCCACGCTGGGTCTGCGCAGCATGTCCACGTCCACAGGATCGGTCAGAGCGCGTACCGCCAGATTGTCCGGATTGCCGGCAAGGCCCAGCAGGCTCTGGTGGTCCACCCCGAAAAAGTCTTCAAACGCTTTGTTGCACTGCAGAAAACTGCCCGTGGTGTCCTTGGTGAAGATGGGCAGGGGAATGGTATCCATAAGCAGCCGCAGAAAAGACAGCTGATCTTTGATTTTCTGCTCCACACGGCGCTTTTCCAGTATGTTCATCACCAGCACCACCAGAATGACGGAAAGCAGCACCATGGAGATGATGATGGTCCAGAAAACCTGCTTGTTCAGCTCGTAGAAGCGGCTGGGCTCGTTGATCAGACGTGCGCCTGCGGGCAGCTGTTCCTGCGTGATGAACAGACGGCGCAGCTCATTGTAGTCAAAGATAAATGCTTCGCTGTCTGCGGCTTCGGGGTCGGACATGATGGGAATGTCGTCCACCGGTGTGCCGTCCAGCACCTGCATGGCCATGCGCGCGGCCACCATGCCGTGGCGCACGCCGGAAATCAGCTTGCCGCCCACAATGCCGTGGCCCAGCAGAAATTCCCAGTTGGAATAAAGGGGCGCGTCGGAATTGGCATGAACTTTTTCCAGCAGTTCCTGCGCGGAATAAAACTGGCCGTCGATGTCGCGGTACATGGGGATGAAGTAGAAAAATGTGTCCGGCCCCTGATGACGCACTTTGTTCAGCATGTCTTCCAGCCGGTACTCGTACCAGAATTCAACTTCCAGCTTGTCCTGCACCACGGGCAGTGCTTTTTTGATCTGGTTGCTGATGGCCACGCCGGTTACCGACGTATCGCCGATGACGACCATGCGTTTCATCTGCGGGTGCAGCCGCATGGCCAGCTCAAGGTTGGCGGCCACGTCGTATTCTTCTGTAACGCCGGAATATCCTTTAAGAGACAGCCCTTCGCGGTGGAAGTCGTTCAGTCCGCTGAAAATCACGGGAACCCCGGGAAAGAGCGTGTCGCGGAACTGCTGCAGAAAGTTGAATGAGATATTGTCGGAAGATATTATGACATCAAAATGCTTGCCGCGGAATTTATCGCGGTACAATCTGAAGAGGGTCTGCACGGTGTCTTCATAATGAAACTTTTTCGAGTCCATGTATTCGACCTGCAGCACGATGTTGTATCTGTCCTGCGCAGCAAAGACATCCTTGACCCCTTCCAGAATCTTGTCCGACCACGAATACCCGTTGTGGTATGAATTGAGAAAAAGAACGTTGCGCCGTCTGTCCTGCTGGGCACAGGCGGTGGAGACCCAGAATACGGTAACAAGCAGGAACAGCACAAACACCGCCGTTGCGCAGACTGCACGGCGCGGCGTGGCCGGCTGGCATGGTGCGTGCCGGAAAACATGGTTTGCGGTTCTGGTCATATGGAAAAATATGCTGCATGCCGCAGGCGTTCTGGGGTATTGAGTGGGGAACCAATCTACGTGCGGGCGGGTTTCCCGTCAAGCACAGCAAAAAAGGTCACTTGCAACCGGTGATGATATTCCTGTAGGAACTGGGTTATGTTTGGAAAAAACTCTTCCGATGTCTTTCCTGCGGCCATCAATGTGCTGGATATCGACCCCGATGCCGACTCCATCCGGCAGGAGTACGAGTACATGCTGAGCGTGCTGGAAACAGGCGCAGAGGTGTGGAAAAGCCTGCAGGGGCAGTTTGCCGTGCTTAACCAGCGGACACAGTCGGTGTTTGCCATCGGGGCGCTGCTTATTTCGGTGACGGGCTTTTCGGGCCATCGCATGGTGGCGGCCGGAGTGCTGAGCGGCATTCCCCTTATCATCGGATTACTGTTTGTGCTGGCCAGTCTGGGCACGGCGTTGTTCGGGGTGACGCGCCTGCACTGGATATCGGCCATGCGACGCGGCACCCGTGCGGAAAGCATGCGGCTGGTCATTGCCATGCGTAACAGAAAAACACTGCTTTTTCTGCGTTCGCTCAAATGTATGCTCATCGGCATGGTCTGGTATGTCTGCGCGGTCATCAACTATCTGTATCAGGCTTCAGCGGGCACAATGCCCCTTTTGTAACGAACTGCCCACGCACGGAGATCAGCGTGAACGAAACCACACACTCTCTGGAATATGAGGCTTTTATCGAGGAAGCGCGTCATGTGGTGGAGGCCCGTTTCGGCCACACGGGGACAACCGGCGAGGTGCCCCGTCTGCTGCTGCGTCACGGCACGGTGCGCATGGCCAGAGACATGGCCCGCGGAATACGTCCCTGTCAGGTGAAGATGCCTGATGTTTCCGGCCTGCAGTACGGCGATTTTGCCCCGCTGGACCCGCTGGCGCTGCTGCGTGACGAGGTTAAACTGCCGTCGCTGCCGGCGGTGGTTGCCGAACTGCGCGATGTGCTTTCCAGCCCGAACAGTTCCGCGGCTGACGTGGCGCGGGTGATCAGCCGCGATGCGGGGCTGTCGGCATTTCTGCTGCGCATGGTCAACAGCGCTTTTTACAGCTTTCCTTCGCGTATAGACACGGTATCGCGTGCCGTGGCGCTGGTGGGGCGGCAGCAGCTGTCAACACTGGCGCTGGGTGTCATGGTCATAGGGGCCATGCGCGATCTGCCCGTGGCGCATCTTGATCTGTCGCTTTTCTGGCAGCACAGCATCGCCTGTGCCGTGGTGGCCGGCCAGCTGGCAGAGGCTGCGGGCATGGAGGAGCCGGAACGCTTTTTTGTGGCCGGTCTGCTGCACGATATAGGCAGACTTGCGGTGTTCAGCCTGTTACCCGACCGTGCGGCGGCCATTCTTTCCATGTGCAGCGATTACGGTATGCCGGCGCAGGACGCCGAACTGCGGGTGCTGGGTTTTGACCATGCCACGCTGGGAGGCATGTTGCTGCGCAAGTGGAATTTTCCCATGTCGCTGGTTTTTTCCACCCTGCATCATCATGTGCCGGAACGGAGTGTCCGCCATGTGGAGCCTGCGGTGGTTCATGTGGCGGATGTGGTGGTGAAGGGACTGGGCATAGGTGTAAGCGGCATGCACCAGCTGCCGGGATTCAAGGAAGATGCATGGCAGCGTCTGGGGGTCTCTGTGGCGGTGCTGGAACAGCTTATTGACGGGCTGGAAGAGCGTCTGCGCGATACTTCGTCGCTGCTGCTCGAATAGGCGTCGGTTTTCCGGCACATGGTGAAGGGTCTTTTTGTTACTGCGCTGTAAATATTGAATTAAATTGAATGGCAGAACCTTTGCATAGCAACGGGTACGAATACAATACTGTACCCGCCGCTGCGGCAGAAGCGGAACGCGGCGGTGTGAAGGAGGCCTTTCATGTTGTTTCTGCTTGGCGGTAATGAAAAAAAGAGCAAAAAGCCCGAGCCGCGCTGTGTCGAAAACGTCGAGGTTGTCAAGGAACTGTTCCGCAACGGGCGTTTTCCCGTGGTGACCACGGAAAGTATGGAAGGCCGGACCATCGGCAAGGTGCTGGGATTGGTGGCCTGCCGCGCCTATGACTCCGAAGAGGCTTTTTTCGGTATGGCTGCGCGTGCCGTGAACAAAGGAGCTCAGGCCATTGTGGGCTATCAGGAAAACGTGGCCTTTCATCCCGACGGCAGCAAATTTTTTTCCTGTTACGGCACTGCGGTACAGTTTGAAAAAGGCAGAAGAGCCTAGCGGGTATGTGCGCCGCAACGCGGGGCGACATGCCGGTGCCGGAGTTTCTGCCGGAATTTTTGCCGGTGCCCCACGCGGCATAAAAGCCGCCGGTCAGATGACCGGCGGCTTTTTTTTTATATCATTCCGTGGTGCGTTCACCGGCTGTTTTTCCGGACGCGTATCCGGCCGCAGGTTCTGCGCCAGCTGCCGCAGGATTTATGCGGTATGGGCGCTGCCGACCACGGTTGTCAGACACGCTTCGGAAATAATATGGCCTTCCATGGCGCGTACCAGCTGCCCCCGCGCAATGCCCGCCTTCAGCGAAAGGCGGCTGTCAAGCGCATACAGCCTGTAGTATACCCGTCTGGGATGACAGGATGGCTGCGGGGCATCGTATCTACAGTTGCCTCTGGTGTTGATACCGTGAGCGGCCCCTTTGAGCGGGGCAAAATCGTCGGCGATGCCGGCCTCAAGCGACCGCAGGTCTGCGGGCAGATTATACAGCATCCACAGCGTGGCCGTGCCGCCGTCGGCATCGGGGTCGTCGCACAGCAGCACAAAAGATGCCGTGCCTTCCGGCACATCTTCCCACGCAAGAGGCGGTGATTCTCCGCCGTGTTGCGGGTTGGCCGCGGGCAGCAGTTCACCTTGTTCGAATATGGGACTTTTCAGTTTCATCTGCCGTGTTCTCCCAGTGCGGTACCGGCCTGCATGACCTGTCCGGTGAGTGTTGTCTCGTATCCGCCCAGCGCTTCTATGCGTGCCAGAAAAGCGGGCGAGCCCAGCAGCTGCATGACGGCCATGACGCGCGGGTCTTCCATGAACTGTTCGGGGATAAGCAGGTCGTAGCGTTCGCGCGCCAGCGGAACAAAATCCAGCCCCAGCGCTTTGGCGGCGGCCCGTATGCCCAGCCCGCAGTCGGCACTGCCGGTCAGCACATTGGCTGCCACGGCCATGTGGGTGTATTCTTCCTTGCCGTAGCCGCGGATTGCATCGGACTGCAGCCCGCATTGCTTCAGGTGCCAGTCAAAAAGTATGCGGGTACCTGCGCCGCGCTGTCTGTTGATGAAGCGCAGCCCTTGCCGGGCCACGTCTTCTATGCCGCGGATGTTGTGGGGGTTGCCCGCCGGTACGATGAAACCCTGATGCCGTATGGCAAGATTGATCAGTACGGCGGGTGTTTCCGGCAGGTATTTGCGGATGAACGGCATATTGTAGTCGCCCGAATCGGGGTCGAACAGATGCACTCCGGCCATGTGGCACGAGCCGTTTTTGACCGCCATGATGCCGCCCATGCTGCCCACATGGCTGGAGGCGAGACGGCATGGGGTGTCCAGTCCCATCAGTTCATCGGCCAGCGCGTCCAGCGTGTTGTCGTGGCTGCCCACACATACCAGAGTACGTTCCAGCGCCGTGCGCGATACCATAAGCTCGGCAGGTACGGACTGCCCCTGTTCGAGACCTTCGGCGTTGGCGGGTATGCGTGTGACGGCCTGTGCCCGCGACAGCGTGGTGATGCAGCCTGCCCCGCGTCCCAGCGGAGTGGCCATGTATTTGTGTCCTACGCGTCCCACGGAAAGGCGCAGAAATTCTTCCACTCCCAGCTTGGAGGGGACTTTGCGCGTCATTTCCACGGTGACGCTTTCGCGGCGGGGTGCCTCGCCGCGTCCCAGCCAGGCTATGAGCGGGGCGAGCAGTTCTTCAAAACAGATGACCGAGCTTACAGGATAGCCCGGTGCACCTGCCACCAGCCGTCCCTTGCACAGCCCCAGCAGTGAAGGTTTGCCGGGCATGGCGGCTATGCCGTGCACCAGCACTTCACCCAGTGCCGCAATGGTGGCGCGTGTGTAATCCTTGCTGCCTGCCGACGAACCGGCACAGATGACCGTCAGGTGCACGTTGTCGTCCAGCGAAGCGGTAACCGCCTGCCGGATGACTTCGGGAACGTCGGGCACCGGTGCCACCCTTTCCACTTCGCAGCCCAGGCCGCGCGCCAGAGTGGCCAGCACCTGTGAATTGCTTTCAATGACCTGCCCGGGACCGGGTTCCGGACGTGCCGTGAAGTCCAGCACTTCGTCTCCGGTGGGGATAATGCGGACTCTGATGCGTTCATACACCCGTACTTCCCATATGCCGCCGGAAAGCAGCGTGCCCACGTCGTATGCGGTCAGGGTGTGCCCCTGCGGAAAAAGCAGTTCCGTCGCCACGATGTCTTCACCGATGCGGCGTACATGCTGCCACGGAAAGGCGGGTGCTTCTATGGAGATGCTTTGCGGGGCGGTGCTGTCGGGCAGGGCGGCAACCACATTTTCAATCATGATAACGGCATCGGCACCTTCGGGCAGCGGGTGTCCCGTGTTGACCGCCACGGCGTGTCCGGCCTGCAGCGGCCCTTCGGTCCGGGCGGTCTGCACCTGCAGCGTCACCGCCGCATCTTCGCGCGCGGCAAAGGTGTCGTCGGCGCGCACGGCAAAACCGTCCATGGCTGCGCTGTGAAATGTGGGGGAGGAAAAACGGGCGTACACGGCTTCGGCAGTCACCCTGCCCGCGGCCTCGTGCGAGGCGACGCGCTGTGTGCGTACGAGCGATTCGCGGTCGAGCGCCCCGCGTACGGTTTCCACAGCCTGCGGTATGGGAACTGTCTTCAGGTAGACATTGCGCTTGAAGGAAGACATGGCATTACTCGCTTGTGTGCTGTTGTGTGCGTGTTTACATCCTTACGGGTCAGCGACAATATCCTGTTTATGTTTGCGGAACAACCCGCGAAACTGGTGGTAGGTCAGGCCCAGCAGCTCTGCGGCCTGCCGCTGATTGTGGCGTGTGCGTTCCAGCGCGGCGCGCAGGTATTCCTGCTCCAGTGCATGGGCGGCCCGCTGCAGCGGTATGGAAAGATCGGGCACGGAAGAAGGAAAGGGCGCGGTGTCCCCTTGCGGGCAGGGCGCCTGCGGACGTTGTGAAGGAGGGTCCGGATTTTCTGTGCCGTGGTGTTCCGGATATGGTGCCGCAAGCCCCTGCCGCCAGGGAGAGACAAAAGGGTCTGTTTCTATGGTATCTATGAGAGCGCCGTCAGAGTGAAACACGGCGCGCTCGACTGTGTTTTTCAGTTCGCGCACGTTGCCGGGCCAGCTGTGATTTTTCAGGGCGGCTTCGGCGTGCGGGGTAAACCGCGGCGTTTCCGGTCTGCCCAGTTCCGCGGCCATGGAAGCGGCAAAACGCCGTGCCAGCAGCATGATGTCTTCACCCCGTTCCCGCAGCGGGGGCAGCGTGAGCACCTCAAATGCCAGCCTGTCCAGCAGATCCCGTTTGAACCGGCCTGCATCGGCCATGCGCGCCAGATCAACATTGGTGGCGGCCACTATGCGCACGTCTGTCTCCACGGCGTGTGAACCGCCGACGCGCTCGAAAACGCCGTATTCGACAACGCGCAGAATTTTTTCCTGCATGGCCGGCGGCATGTTGCCTATCTCGTCCAGAAACAGGGTGCCGCCGTGCGCCTGCTCGAATCTGCCCCGGCGCTGTCTTTCGGCGCCGGTGAAGGCACCGCTTTCGTGGCCGAAGAGTTCCGATTCTATGAGGGCAGGTGATATGGCCGCACAGTTCAATGTGACCAGCGGCCCCTGCCAGCGCGACGAAAGGTAGTGCAGCCGGGTGGCGGCCAGTTCCTTGCCGGTGCCGCGTTCGCCCAGCAGCAGCACGGGCCTTTCCACCTTTGCCGCACGGGATACATGTTCCTGAAATGCCAGAAACACATCGGAACTGCCCAGTGCTTCCACGTGGGCGGCATGTGGCTGTGTACGCCTGCTCATGGTTTTTTATGCCATAATATGGTTTAAAATGCTACTAAATGGTTTTGCATACCACATTGCGTGTTCGTGCCCGATATAAAATAAACTGTAAAAACAGAATGATGTGTCAGTTGAGCGCCTCTGGCACAGAAGGTGCTTATTTACTGCCAACCAACCAAGGAGGATGCCATGGGTATTTTTTCCCGGTTCAAGGATATCGTGAGTGCCAACATGAGCGCCATGCTGGACAAGGCAGAAGATCCTGAAAAACTGATCAGGCTTATGATTCGCGAGATGGAAGAAACGCTGGTCGAGCTGAAGGCCAACTGCGCCGGTACGATGGCTGAAGCCACTCGTGTCGGACGCGAGCTTGACGTGGTGGAAAAGGCCAGAGAGCGCTGGGCACAGCGGGCTGAACTGGCTGTCAGCCGCGGGCGCGAAGATCTGGCGCGCGAAGCGCTGCTGGAAAAACGGCGCGAACAGGAACGTGCGGATGCGTTGCTGCGCGAGATGGCCGGCTGTGAGGCTCTGGTGGCCGAGGCGCGCAACGATATAGCCACGCTGGAAGAAAAGCTGGCATCGGCACGTGAAAAGCAGCGCCTGCTCATGCAGCGCCATGCGCATGCCAGAGTGCGTACGCAGGCTCGGCGTGATGTGAACCGCGCTGTTTCGCTGGACGCCATGCGCCGTTTTGACGAGCTGGAACAGCGGGTCGAGTTTATGGAAGCCGAAGCCGAGATTGAAGTCCCGCAGCGCAAGCCCGACCTTGAGGACCGGTTTGCCCAGCTGGAAGGTGCGGATGAAATAGAGCGTGAACTGGATGCCCTGCGCCGCAAGGTGAATCCTTCCGCGTAAAAAAACGGGCAGGGCGTGCGGGGGCTGGTGGTTGTATGCCGCGCCGTGCTGGGGTAGCATGGCTGGCCTGTATGTTGCCACCCGCTGCCGCGGCTTTGTCTGCCGTTTTTCAGATAACAGGGAGTCTACGTCACCATGTTTCCGCACACTGCTTCTTTTGGCATGTTCTGGTTTATGATACTGCCGCTTATAGCCATAGCCGTTGTACTGGTGCTGCTGCTGCGCCTGCTGCGCGACAGACGCCCCGGTGCCGATGCGGACGCCGCCACGGATGAAGCCCGTATGATTCAGGAATTGTACAGGGGCATGAACCGTATGGAACAGCGGGTTGAAGCATTGGAAACGCTGCTGCTGGAGCGTGATGCGCGGTCCGCCCGCAGGGAGGATGAGCGATGAGAAGATTTGGTCCTGCAGGCTGCCGCGGCGGCCGCAATCACAATTCCTGTCCGCCGCCGGAAGGCAGAACGCTGTACCGCGCGCGTGACGGAAAGATAATGGGTGTGTGCAAGGGGCTGGCCGAATATTTTGAAGTCGAGCCGGTCTGGATACGCCTGTTTACCATTCTCGGTGCGCTGGCGACAGGTATCTGGCCTGCGCTGGGAATTTATATTCTGGCCGGGCTGCTGATGAAGCCTAAGCCCGTCATGCCGGTGCGCGATATCCACGAGGGAGAATTCTATTCTTCGTATGTATCTTCGCGCAAGGCGGCACTGGCGCGGCTTAAGGAACAGTTTGCACGTCTTGACAGGCGTATCCGCCGTATGGAGGATGCTGTGACCAGCCGCGATTTTGACTGGCAGCGGCGGTTTGACGACAGACGCTGACCGCCCGGCGCGGTGTGGCGTCTTTTCGTCCGCAAAAGTGTTTTTCCGTGATTTCTCAGCGTTGTCCGGCGGTGCCTGCATGCTGCGCGGGCAATACCTGCTGCCGTCAGCCGGCAGATGAATTTTGTATGCAGCAGAAGGTGCGGCCGTAAGGCCGCATTTTTTTCCGGCCGGTCGTCCTGCGTGCGGCGCCTGTCTGGTCCGTCGTTTCCGGCCTACAGGCCGGAGGCCTGAACACGGCGGGGGGCAGGGGGCCGCGGCAGATTGGCGATGGCGTTGGGAGTAAGCCCGTACCGCAGCCGGATGCGGTCGTAGCAACCGTCGCGGTGCATGATGGCCAGCCCTTCTTCCAGCGCGGCAAGCAGCTGCGTGCTTCTGTCATTGGTGGCAAGCAATGCTGCAAAGACAGGGCGAGAAGCAAAAGGCGGACAAAGCAGACGTATACCCTGCTGTTCAACGGCGGAAAGTCTGTTCAGCGATTCCAGCAGGGTGGCCTCGGTGTCCAGAATGGCGTCCACACGGCCGGTGAGCAGCTTTTTCATGTTGCTGTCTTCATCGGGAGCCTGTTCCACGCGGGAAAAACCTCTACGCAGTAATTCCGGGCCGAACATGCTGTCTTTCACCACTCCCAGCGTATGCGCGGCTGTGGGGCCGGGCGCACCGGCCGGCGAACCGGCAAGCACGGCAAACATGCTGTCGATGCGCAGCAGGCCTGATGAGAGCGTGTAGCGTTCGCGGTTGCGGGGTGAATCGTACACGGCCAGCAGCACATCCATGGAGCCGTCAGTCACTTTGCTGACGGCCCGCTGCCACGGCAGCACACAGGTGTGCGCGACATAGCCGGCATGCTCGTAAGCCTGTGTGATGATATCAATAAGAATGCCGGAACCGGCAGCGGAAATATACGGGGGCCATTCGCCGGCGGCTATGCGCACTTCGCGCGGCGGTTCCTGCGACATTGCCGGAGGCCCCCATGCTGTGAAGCATGCGGCCAGAGAAAGAAAAATAACGGCAGCTCGCATAGATACCTCCGGTGTCGGCCCGATGGTACACTCACTGCCCCACCAAGTCCATAGCGCCCGTGCCCCGTTGGCGGGACACGGGCTGCGGGTCGTCAGATGCGTTCGTTGACAAGGTTGCCCATGGTGTTGCATCCCACCAGCGTGCCGCCCTGATCCATTATGTCACCGGTGCGGTAGCCGGCTTTAAGTACCTGTTGCACGGCGCCTTCGACGGCTTCTGCTTCTTTTTCCAGCCCGAAGCTGTGGCGCAGCATCATGGCTGTGGAAAGAATGGTAGCCAGCGGGTTGGCTTTGTTCTGCCCGGCGATGTCGGGGGCGGAGCCGTGGATGGGTTCGAACAGTCCGGGCCCTCCGGCACCCAGCGAAGCCGATGGCAGCATGCCAATGGAACCGGTGATGACCGAAGCTTCATCCGAAAGAATGTCGCCGAACAGGTTGCCGGTCACGATGACGTCAAACTGCGATGGGTCGCGCACCAGCTGCATGGCCGCGTTGTCAACATACATGTGCGAAAGCTCCACGTCGGGGAATTCATCGGCGTGGGTGGCTGTGACTATCTCGCGCCACAGACGCGACACGGCCAGCACGTTGGCCTTGTCCACCGAGCAGACCCTGCCGGAGCGCTTGCGGGCGGCTTCAAAAGCCACGCGGGCGATGCGGCGGACTTCTTCTTCGTTGTACACCATGGTGTTAAAGGCGGTCCGCAGGCCGTCACGGGTTTCTTCACCGGCCGGAGTGCCGAAATAAATGCCGCCGGTCAGTTCGCGTACCACCATGACATCAATGCCGTTGGCAACTATGTCGGGCCGCAGAAAGCAGGCGCTTGCCAGTTCGGGAAAAAGTTTTGCGGGGCGCAGATTGGCAAACAGGCCGAGAGCTTTGCGGATGCCGAGCAGACCGGCTTCGGGTCGTTCGGCGCCGGTCAGGTTGTCCCAGCGGGGGCCGCCCACAGCACCCAGCAGCACGGCATGGGCCGCTTTGCAGGCTTCCACGGTTTCCTGCGGCAGGGGATCGCCTGTTTTGTCAATGGCCGCTCCGCCGATAAGCGCATCGGTAAATTCCATGTCGTGGCCGAATTTTCCGGCCACGGTTTCCAGCACCCGCACGCCCTGTTCCATTATCTCCGGCCCTATGCCGTCACCGGCAAGCAGGCATATGCGCATTTCCATGATATGGTCTCCTTGACCCTGTCCGTACCGGAGAGTTCCGGCTTACGGTTGTTGAAGCAAAAACATCGAGGTGCCCTGCGGCACGTCCAGCATCTGTGCCACCACGGCGCATTTGGCCTTGAACGCGAACCATACGGGTCGCAGGTGGCCCCGCAGGCCTTCAAAATTGCCCTGCCCTTTGGCCAGCACCACATCTGCCTGCATCAGGGTGTGTGTGAATCCGGCGGAAAGCGATTCCGGATATGCTCCGGGGCTGTCCGCGCCGGAATCAACCACACGGCACAGCTGTGTCATGCCGCAGCCAAGAGCGTCTTCCATGGTGGCGTCGTTGAGCACCGGTGCCCCGCGCACCGCGTAGGTCACGTCAAGACCCAGTGCGTTCAGCTGTTCCACCAGCAGGGTGTCCAGCACTATTTCGCCGCAGTTGTCGCCCAGTATGACCACCGTGCGTGCGGTCTGCAGGGCCGTGCGGAAGGAAGGATACCAGCGGGCGGACCAGTCTGCCCGGTTTTCGGTTTCCAGCGCGCCTTCCCAGTCGAATTCTATGCCTGTGCCCGCATCCATGTAATTGCCTATGATGGCAATGTTCAGGGCGGTATGCAGCGGATCGGCCGCTGCCGAAACCCTGCTGCGCAGACCGGGCAGCAACTGCGCCGCCCGCCTGTTGGCGTGTTGTTTTACCTGTGCAAAAGGGTCTGCGGTGCCTGTAAGCCGCGGCACTGCGGCATACAGCGGACGCAGCATGGCCGGCGGACTGCCGGTCAGGCCGTGCCGTGCCACATGGTCTGCAAACACCCTGACCACGTTCTGCTGCACGGCTTCATCGTCCGGGGCGGCCAGCCGGGCTACCCTTACAGCCTGCGCCATCATGCAGGGCAGGCACTCCATGGCGGCCTGCATTTATGCGTCTCCGGCGGCCAGACGTTCGCGCACGTAGGGCACCAGTCCGCCTTTGTCCAGAATGTCGTGCATAAAGGGCGGCAGAGGCGGGCAGCTGATCACATCGCCCGTGGTGTGATTGGTGATGCGCCCGTTTTCCACATCCACGCTCAGAACGTCGCCGTCGTGTATTCTGTCCGCGTCGTCGCCGATTTCTATGAGGATGAGTCCCATGTTGAAGCCGTTGCGGTAGAATATGCGTGCAAAGCTGTGCGCCACCACAACAGGCATGCCCGCACCGAGTATGGCAATGGGGGCATGCTCGCGCGACGAACCGCAGCCGAAGTTTTTGCCGCCCACCATAATGTCACCCTGCTGCACGCGGGACACCCACCCGTGTTCAAGGCCTTCCATGCAGTTGGCGCCCAGCTGCGCGGGGTCTGTGGTAACCAGAAACCGTGCGGGAATGATTGCGTCTGTGTCTATGTGGTCGCCCACCTTGCGGGCGGTGCCGTTGTATTGCATCGTTGTCTCCTTGCTGCTACAGGCCGCGCGGGTCGGCTATTTCGCCTGCCACGGCGGAAGCCGCGGCCACGGACGGGTTGGAAAGATACACCTCTGATTCGAGGCTGCCCATGCGGCCGCGGAAGTTGCGGTTGGTGGTGGCTATGGCGCGTTCTCCGTCGGCAAGAATCCCCATGTGCCCGCCCAGACAGGGGCCGCAGGTGGCGGGGCCCACTATGCAGCCTGCATCCATGAAGGTTTCGATAAGCCCTTCGCGCAGGGCCTGCTTCCAGATGCCCGGGGTGGCAGGCAGCACGATGCAGCGTACGCTTTTGTGCACCTTGCGCCCGCGCAGCACGGCTGCCGCCTCGCGCAGGTCGCTTATGCGGCCGTTGGTGCACGAGCCGATGACAGCCTGATGTATCTGCACGCCCTGCACTTCGGTAACCGGGCGAACATTTTCGGGCAGGTGAGGGCAGGCTATCTGCGGTGCAAGGTCTGAAACGTCGAATGACAGACTGCGTTCGTATACGGCGTCCTGATCGGCGCTCAGCTTTTCGTCGTTGCGGCCTCTGGCGGCGGTGTAGGCCAGCGTCAGGTCATCGGAGGGAAACAGCCCGCATTTGCCGCCGGCTTCAATGGCCATATTGGCAATGGTCATGCGGCCTTCCACGCTCATGGCGTCCACCACGGGGCCGTCAAATTCCAGCGCCTTGTACAGCGCTCCGTCAACGCCGATATGCCCGATGAGCTGCAACACAAGGTCTTTTGCTCCCACGTGGGCAGGCATGGTGCCGCGGTAGGAAACGCGTATGCTCGGCGGCACCTTGAACCAGGTTTCGCCCAGCGCCATGGCTCCGGCCACGTCGGTGGAGCCGAGACCGGTGGCAAATGCGCCCAGCCCGCCGTAAGTGCAGGTGTGGCTGTCTGCGCCCACCACAATATCGCCCGGACCCACAAGGCCGAGTTCGGGCAGCAGGGCATGTTCCACACCGGCCTCGCCGCCTTCGTAATAATGGGTTATGCCCATCTGCGCGGCAAATTCGCGCGTGTTTTTTACCTGAATGGCCGAATCGATATCTTTCTGCGGGGTGAAGTGGTCCATGACAAGGGCCACTCTGTCTTTGTCAAACACCTTGCCGGCACCCATTGCCCTGAAGGACTTGATGGCCAGCGGAGCGGTGATGTCGTTGGCCAGCGCCATGGAAACGCGGCAGCGCACTATCTGCCCTGCTTCGCCCACCTGCTGGTCTGTGTGCTTCTGCAGTATCTTCTGCGCAAGCGTATGAGCCATCTATTTGTCCTCCTGTTCTTTTTTGGCAAGTCTGTTCAGCGCATTGAGATACGCTTTTGCACTGGCTGTGATGATATCAGCATCGGCACCGCGGCCTACCGCGGCACTGCCGTTTTCCTGCAGCTTGACTGTTACCTCGCCCTGCGCGTCGGTGCCGCCGGTGATGGCGTTGACCGAATAATGCCGCAGCTGCGGGGCACGTCCCACTATCTGTGATATGGCATTGAATACCGCGTCAATGGGACCCACGCCGAAGGTGGTGTGCTGACGGCGTTCGCCGCCCACTTCCATGACAATGGCGGCGGAAGGGGGAACTCCCGTATCGCTGGCCTGCACGCTGAGGTGCACAAGCCGGAACATGTCGGGTATGCGGAACACCTCTTCAAGCACCAGCGCTTCCATATCTTCGTCGTAGATCTGTTTTTTTCTGTCGGCGAGCTTCTTTACGGCATCGAACACCAGCTGGGTCTGTTCCGGAGTCAGGCGGTAGCCGAGCTCTTCAAGCTTGCCGTTGATGGCGTTGCGGCCCGAGTGCTTGCCCAGAACGATTTCCGTCTTGGTGCGACCCACGGATTCCGGCGTCATTATTTCGTATGTCTCGCGGTTTTTCAGCATGCCGTCCTGATGGATGCCTGACTCGTGCGCAAAGGCGTTGGCCCCTACAATGGCTTTGTTGGCGGGTATGGGCTGCCCGATGATCATGGAAAGCAAGCGGCAGGCAGGGAAAAGCTGCTCTGACTTTATTCCTGTTTCCATGTCGTAGTAAGCATGCCGTGTCCGCAGGGACATGACAAGTTCTTCCAGCGCGGCGTTGCCGGCACGTTCGCCTATGCCTGATACGGTGACCTCTGCCTGCCGTGCACCTGCTTTGAGCGCGGCCAGCGTGTTGGCCACCGCCAGACCGAGGTCGTTGTGGCAGTGGACGGAAAAGACGGCCTTGTGGCTGTTGCGCGCGTTTTCCATGACATAACGCACCAGTGCGCCGAATTCGTCCGGTTGCGCATAGCCCACGGTGTCGGGAATGTTGATGGTGGTGGCACCGGCGTCAATGGCGGTTTCCACAACGCGGGTAAGAAAATCCCAGTCGGAACGCGATGCGTCTTCGGCGCTGAATTCCACATTGGAGCACAGGCCTGCGGCATACCGCACTGCGTCGCGCGCCATTTCCAGCACCTGTTCGGGCGATTTGCGCAGTTTGTACTGCATATGCACCGGCGAGGTGGCGATAAAGGTGTGAATACGCGGATGTGCTGCGTTTCTGATGGCTGCCCATGCGTGGTCGATGTCGGGCTGCACGGCGCGGCACAGACCGGCGACCTGTGCATTTTTCACGGTGGCGGCTATGGTTTTCACAGCTTCAAAGTCGCCTTTGCTGGCAGCCGGAAAGCCGGCCTCCATAATGTCCACACCGACCATTTCCAGCTGGCGGGCCAGCTGCACCTTTTCATGAATGTTCATGGTGGCGCCGGGCGACTGTTCGCCGTCGCGCAACGTGGTGTCGAAAATGTACAATCTGTCAGCCATGGGATACTCCTACGGCTATGCGGCTTTATGTGCCGCTATTTCAGGGCTTGGAGGAGTCGGGTTCGTCTTCCCTGCATCACGTGGCCTGCGGGCTTATGATGCGCGTAGAGTCCCGGGAAGACTCCGCTTCCGGGTATCTGACGATGCGCTTGCTATCGGACAATCCTGATTAGGATAGGTCGCGTAGCAGCTTGGGATGACGGCGGGGTAGGATAATGAGAGTGTATACGGGGCCGGAAATGAGATAGCCCGCGAATACGAGGAACCCGAGGAGTTTGGGATCCGAAATAATGAGAACGAACAGCAGAATGGCCGAAACCATGGAGCTGAACGGATGAGCCTTGATAAGGCCGTATTCTTTGAATGATGCGTACCGGAACCGGCTGACCATCAGGAAGCCGAGAACGAACGTGATGCCGAGGCAGAATGCGGGGAACGCAGCTGCAAAGGTCTCGGGCACGTAGATGCTGAAGAATACCAGCGAGGAAAGGGTGCATCCGGCTGCGGGTATGGGCAGCCCGATGAAGAATTTTTTGGGTGTGACAGCCGTGGAAATATTGAAACGGGCAAGGCGCAGCGCACCGCAGGCCGCAAAAAGAAACGCCACGGCAATGCCGAGCCGTCCGTACGCGTGCAGCTGCCATGAGTACATCATGAACGCGGGCGTGACCCCGAAAGCCACAAGGTCTGCCAGCGAGTCGAACTGCACGCCGAATTCACTGGCGCTGTTGGTCAGGCGGGCAACCTTGCCGTCCAGCCCGTCCATAAGGGCGCTGAAGAGAATGGCCAGAGCACACATTTCCACACGTCCTTCCGCAGCCCACAGAATACCGAGGAAGCCGGCGAACAGGCTTGCCGTGGTAAACAGGTTGGGAAGAATGTACACCCCTCTGCGGGTGGGAGTGGTCTGTGTGTCCATTGTCTCGTTATTCCTTGCGGGGTGTTGTCCGGCGCATTATTCCGCCGGTTGCTCCTTTTTTGCGGCCAGTACTGTCTGCCCTGCAAAAACGGTTTCACCCACTGTGACCTTTGGTTCATACTCTTCCGGCAGGTAAACGTCAACCCGCGAACCGAACCTGATCATGCCGCAGCGTTCGCCGCGTCTGAGCGTGTCGCCTTCTTCCACCCTGCATACTATGCGTCTGGCGATGAGTCCGGCTATCTGCACCATGCTCCAGCGCAGGCCGTCGGCGTCCACTATGTCATAGGCGCAGCGTTCATTGTCAGTCGAAGCTTTGTCCCACGACGCATTGAAGTACTTGCCCGGATGGTAGGCAATGCTCTGCACGGTGCCGCTGACCGGAAAGCGGTTTACATGCACGTTGAAGACATTCATGAAAATGCAGACGCACATGCGCGGTTCTCCGGTGAAAGGGTCGGGCATGGGCTGCACTTTTATGATGCGGCCGTCTGCGGGGCTTACCCCTGCGCCGGGGGCCGAAGGCACCACCCTTTCCGGATCGCGGAAAAAATGCACGCTGAACCAGCACAGCAGCAGAAACACAACGGCCATGAACCAGCAGTCGATGATGGCGAAGACCAGTGCGGCAAGCGCGGTCAGACCGATGACGGGAAAACCTTCAGGCGTTATGGAATGGGTAGCTTTCTGCATGATGATGTTCCTGCCGGAACCTGTCTCCGGCACAGCTGTGTGAGGTTGAACGGTAGCAATCGGTATGTCAAAACGCGGCAAAAGGCAATGCGTTATCGTGCGCAGGCTTCCAGCCGCAGTTCCGGTATATGTGCGGTAAGCCCTTTGTAAAACGCCTCGTAGCTGGTATACAGCAGGGTGTTGAGCCCGCGTGATGCCGCTCTGCCGATGTGCCCTGCGTTGTCGTCGATAAAGAGCGCGCGGTCCGGCCGTACACCGGTGCGCTGGCAGATGAAGTCGAAAAAATCTGTGCTGCGCTTGTTCATGCCCACACGGTATGAATTGAATACCAGATCGAACTGTGCGTAGATGCGGTGTGCGGCGTCCAGTTCTTCCAGCCAGTTTGTCTGGTCGCTGGCGATGACGGCGCGTATGCCCGCGCAGCGCACTGCGTTGACGGCATCAAGCATGTACAGGCGGATGAGAAACCGCGAGAGTATGGCCTCGCGCAGCTCTTCGTCCGGTGCTTCAATTCCGGTGCGGCGGCGCAGTTCCTGCCAGAATCCGGCCTCTGTCATCTTGCCGTTGACGTAGCCGCCGTTGTAGCAGATGTCCGTGGCATGGGCGAGCAGCTCTCCGGAGGCTATTCCGAAACGGTTTTCCAGCGCATGCAGGCCGTTGACGAAACCCTCTTCGGCAATGACGCCCCCGAAGTCGAAAAATACAACATCAAGGCCGTGGCGGGTGGTATGGTCTGCGCACATGGTGCATGATCTCCGCTTGCTGGTGGTTTTGCCCCAGTATAACCCATAGCAGGAAAAGCGCAACATGACTGAACGCATACGCATCGGTATCAGTTCGTGCCTTCTGGGCAACAAGGTCCGGCACGACGGCGGACATAAGTTCGACTCGTACATAGTGAACGTGCTGGGGCGGTATCTTGATTTTGTTCCCGTGTGTCCCGAGGTGGAATGCGGGCTGCCCACCCCGCGTGAACCCATGCGGCTGGCCGGTGATGTGCACAGTCCGCGTCTGATGACCAGCAAGACATGGCAGGACAAGACGGAACAGATGCAGACCTGGGCGGACAGCAAGGTGCGCGAACTGGAAGAACAGGGCCTGTGCGGATTCATATTCAAACGCGGCTCGCCTTCTTCCGGCATGGAGCGGGTCAAGGTGTATCCTTTCACCGACCCGCGTGAGGTAAAGAACGTGGGCGCGCCCGTGCTCAAAGGCTCGGGGCTGTTTGCCAGAACGTTCATGGAGCATTTTCCGCTGCTGCCCGTGGAAGAGGAAGGCCGGCTGAACGACCCCGTGCTGCGTGAAAACTTCATAGAACGGCTGTTTGTGGTGCGCCGCTGGTACGACCTGCTGGAATCAGGCATGGCACCCGGTGCGGTGGTGGAGTTTCATACACGCCATAAACTGCTTCTGCTGGCACATTCCACACAGAAATACCGCGAAATGGGCAGGCTGGTTGCCGCCGTGCGCGAATACAGCCCGGAGCAGTTCCGCACGGAATACCGCAGGCTGCTTATGGAAGCTCTTTCGGTACGTGCCACCGCGGGCAGGCATGCCAATGTGCAGCAACATATAATGGGCTATTTCCGCAGGCAGCTTACAACAGATGAAAAGCAGGAACTGGTCGAAATCATAGACCGGTACCGTAACGGTCTTGTACCGTTGATAGTGCCTGTAACCATGCTGAATCATTATGTGCGTAAATACGGTGACGAGTATCTTGCCGGGCAGTACTATCTTAACCCGCATCCGGTGGAACTGAAGCTGCGTAACCACATCTGACGGGTGCCGGAAAAAAAATGCACCGGAACGCTTATAGTTTCACTATCCTTCTTGTCATGAATACTTGAACCATGTATGTAGTTTATAGTGGTACTTGCGGTAATTGACTCTTAGGAGGAACCTTGTGAACAAGAGCGAACTGGTAAAGACACTGGCTGAGGACTACAACCTGTCTCAAGATGAGGCCGTGGCGGTGGTCAACACCTTTTTCGACTCCGTGCGCGAAGCACTGGTAGCCGGAGACAGGGTTGAAATCCGCGGCTTCGGTTCCTTCAAGGTCAAGGAATACAAGGGCTATGTGGGGCGCAACCCCAAAACGGGAGACAGCGTGAAGGTGTCGCCCAAGCGTCTGCCCGTATTCCGTGCCGGTAAAGAAATGAAGGAACTGGTCAACCCCTGATTCCGGCCTTACTCCGCGCGCCTGCCGTTTTGCGGTGCGTGCCGTGTCTGTCCGGTCCGGTATCGGGAAAGGGCTTCCTGTCATGTCCGGATACAGTGCGGAACAGCGCGCCGCCATGCAGTGCATGTCGCTGGCCCGTCATGGTTTACCCCATGCGCTGGCCGACTGCGGACTGCCTCATGTACATCTGAAGATAGGCGAGGGCATCGTCACGCGGCGGGCATTGCTTATCTCCACTGTGCTGGGGTCTTGTGTTTCGGTCACGTTTTTTAGCCGCAGACTGCAGCTGGCGGGCATCTTTCATGCAATGCTGCCGGTGATCACGCAAAGCTACCGGCCCTGTAACGAGCCGTGCCGGTTTGTTGATTCGGCCATAGAGGCGGTGTACGGCAACTTTGAAAAGCGCGGCCTGCATCCCGAAGAGGTGGAGGTGAAGCTGTTCGGCGGCGCCTTCAGCATGGGGCTGCGCGAAGAACATCCTGACCGGTGCATGATAGATGTGGGCGGGCGTAATGTGCTGACCGCGCGTGAGGTTCTGGCCGCCAAAGGGCTGGAGATACGCAGCGAACAGGTGCAGGGCACGCGTGGCCGCAAGCTGCTTTTCAATACGCGTACGGGCGAAGTGTGGGTGAAGCTGCTGAACAACGCGGCCAACCAGCTTGCCCGCAGGCAGGAAGAACAGGCCAGAGCGCAGAGCGCCCGCGGATGTTCTCTGGACTGACGTGCGGCTGGCGCGCGTATTATGCGACAGAAATACGAAAGCCCGTCCGGAGTTTCCGGACGGGCTTTTTGTGTACGGCAGCGGGCATTGCCGGAGGTTCGGGTATGCAGAAACCGGCCGTGTACCGGTGCTGCGCCGCAGGCGGGGACTGCCTGTTCTGCCTGCGGGCGTATGTCACCGGTAGCGGGCGGAATGATTTTACGGGTGGTTGTTGTATTTGTCCTGTGTGTGTTCGCTGCCGGAGTGGCAGGGAGCACAGTCCATCTTGCCTTTCACTATGGGCGATTCTTTGCCGGCACCGTGGCAGCTGCCGCAGTATTCCACCGATTCAGGTGTCTTATGCTCGACCACAAATGCGCCTGTCTGTTTGGCGTTCATTATTTCAACTGCTTTTTTGGCCACGTCGGCAGTTATGCGTGCACAGCGTTCGCTGCGCTCTTTGCTCTTTTCGGCTATGCCGGTTTCGTAGCACCATTTGCTCACAGAAACGTGGCACAGCGGCGAATGGGCTATGCTGGTGGGCAGGTCGCCGGCAAAGCCTTTGGCTGCGGTGCCGGGGTTGTAAATGGGGAACGCGGTCTGCTCGTACCAGCGGTACAGTTCGGTCACCATGGGGTCGCGTTCCTTGCGTCCCCAGAACAGAGCGTATGCGCTGGCACCGCCCAGAAGGGCGCCGCAGATGGTTGCCCATCCTGAAATTCCGCTTTTGCCCACTTCGAGCATGCTGAAGGGGAACTGGTTATACGGTGCGCCGTATTTTTCGGCCATCATGCCTACAATGCCGTAGAACACGCCGTAACCGCAGCCGAAACCTTTGTGCCAGTAACCGTCGTACGCGGCAACGGCGCATTCTTCAGGGTCAAGAATGTGCGGCTGCCACGAAAACGGCTGTTCCTCGAACTGAAACCGTGCCGCGGTGCCGGGTGCCGCCGCATGCGCCTGTCCGGTCATGCCGCCTGCCACCAGCGTTCCGCCTGCCACTGCACCAGCCATCAGGCTGCCGCCGACTACACCAAGAGCCTGTCGTCTGCTTATTTTGGTCATGTTGAGTCTCCCTTTGCTCTGAATCAGCTTCCGGCGGGCACCGGAAGGTAGTGATTTGTGCAAGGGAATGTGCAACGTGCGTGCCAGCTTGTGAAAAATGTGAACAAGCACGGTATTTCATGCGGTTAGCGTATATTCTTCGATACAGAGGCGTTTTCCGGTGCCGTGTTGCCTGCATAGTCAGTATGACACATGTAAACAGTTGTTTGCATTTCAGGGGTGAAGCCGTGGTATAATCATCATAAATGGTGCTGTTTTCTGTCGTAGAGAGGAAAAGAGGCAGGAGTTGAATCATTGTGCAACGAATATGTGCAATCTTGTGTTTGCAGTGTGTGCTTTTTTCGCCGCATGTGCTTGTGAAAAAGGTAAAGATCGGTACGCTGAATTGGGGGCGGCGCCATTATATCCGGCAGGCGGACGGGGCGGTCCGGTCCGGAAATAGCGCATGGCGGTCAGACGGGGGCTGCGCCGGTTCCGGCTGCTGATGCGGCGCGGCATGCCGCACCGCATCAGCGGAAGTTATTCATGGCAGGACGGAGTATCCGGCAATACCGGTAAAGGTCAGAAGGTAAGCTGCTTCCAGTCAGACTGAAGCATGTGCGTCACCGCTTCTCCCACATACAGTACGTCCAGTCCCAGAGTTTCCAGCCTTCCTGCTATTCCGTAGCTTTCTGCGCAGGCGCGGCAGGCCCACAGTTCTACTCCCGCATCCTGCAGACGCGGCAGTTCTGCCTGCACGGAAGGGTCTTCCGCCAGCAGGCGGGCACTGGGGCCCCAGGCTATGAGACGCACGTGGTCCCACCAGCCTTTGCGCAGACTGTTGACCGCGTACATAAAGACAAGATTGTGAGCTGTTTCCGCATTGCAGCTGCTCCAGATGATAAAAAGTTTTCTGCCGGTATCCATGTGTTCTCCCTGTGGGTGCGACATGCTGCCTGTTGTGCTGTCCGGCGGCTGTGCATGGCCTTTTTGTCCTGCCGCATGGCCGCCGGAGCCGCGGAAAGAGTATGCGGTCAGCAGGTGCTGTCGGCGGATGTGTCCGGGGCTGCGTCGCGCGGAGTAAGGCGTGTGCCGTCCAGCGCCATGTCAAAGTGGTAGATGTCTTCATCAAAGTCTTTGGTGACGGTAAAACCGAGAGCCCGCGCCAGTTCCGTCATGCCTTTGTTGTCCGCCAGCGCTTCGCCCACTATGCGGCCTGTGCCCCGGCTGTGCAGATAGCGGATGATTTTATCCATCAGCAGCCTGCCCAGCCCTGCGCGCTTCAGGTCGGAACGTACGGCCACTGCGAATTCGGCGCGGGAGTTGTCGGGGGCTATCATGGCACGGGCCACTCCCAGAGTTTTCAGCCCGCCTTCCGGCGCCTGTCCTCTGGCAATGAATGCCATTTCACGGTCGTAGTCTATCTGTGTCAGCTTGACCATCTCGGAACGGGGCAGGGTGCCCACGTTACCGAAAAAGCGGAACCTTCTGTCCTGCGGGCTCATATGTTCAATGAATTCCCAGTGGTCAGGTTCATCTTCCGGCCGGATGGGCCGCAGGTCGACCACCGAGCCGTCCTTGAGACGGGCACACTCCTCCAGTTCGCGGGGGTACGGGCGGATGGCCAGCTGTTCGGTGCCTGTGGCGGTAGACCAGGCTATGCGCACATGCGCATCCAGCGCCACCACGCCGTCTTCATCTGCAAACAGCGGGTTGATTTCCATTTCAAATATTTCGGGTATGTCGATGATGAGCTGCGAAACCTTGACCAGTACAAGGTGCACGGCATCAACATCGACAAGCGGACGGCCGGCGGCATCGTGCAGACGGGCGGCCACTCTGGTGCGCGAAACCGCCTCGCGTGCCAGATTCATGTTGAGCGGCGGCAGAGCGGTGCTGACATCCTGTGCCAGATCGGCGCCTGCGCCGCCCTGACCGAAGCGGACCACCGGTCCGAATACGGGGTCGGTGGCGGTTTCGACCATCAGCTCAAGGGCGGTGGCCCTGCGGCACATGCGCTGCACCGTGTAGCCGGTGATGCGTGCGGCGGGCATCTGGGTTTTCAGCCGCTGCATCATGGCCGAAGCAGCCTCCAGCACATCACCGTCGGACTCCAGATCAAGCGCAACGCCGCCGGCCAGTGTCTTGCGGCGGATGTCCGGCGATTCCACCTTGAGCGCAACGGGATAGCCCATCTCTTCCGCGGCACGCACTGCGGCGTGTACGTCGGGCACGGTGCGTGTTTCCGGTATGTTTATGCCATACGCTTTCAGAATGCCGGTAGTTTCGGCTACTGTCAGTACCTGACGCTGCTGGTCCAGAGCTTCGTTGACCACCAGACGCGCGCGTGAAACGTCAGGCTGGAATGTGTCGGGCAGAGAAGGAGGCGCTTCCACAAGCAGGTCCTGGTTGCGGCGGTACTGTACCAGATTGAGAAACGCACGCACGGCGTTGTCGGGCGTGAAAAACGAAGGCAGCCCCGCCTTGCGGAAGGTGCTGCGGGCCCCTGCTGCATCATCTATTCCCAGCCAGCTGGTGAGCACGGCTTTTTTGGTTCTGCGGCACGCGCGCACAACGCCTTCGGCCACCTGTCCGCTGTCGGCGTAAATGCTTGGCACGTGCATGACCAGCACTGCATCCAGACTTTTGTCATCCAGCAGCACTTTAAGGGTGCGGGCGTACATGTCGGCGTCGGCGCCGCTTTTGATGACCAGCGGGTTCCAGTACGACCAGTCACCTTTCAGTTCGTTGTCCAGTGTCTGACAGGTTTCTTCGCTCAGTTCCGCCAGACGCCCTCCGCCAGCCAGCAGTGCGTCGGTGGCCAGAAATCCGGGCCCGCCCCCGTTGGTCAGTATGGCCAGCCTGTCACCTTTCAGCGGTGCCGCACGGGCCAGTGTCTCCACGGTGTCAAACAGGCTGTCGATGTCGAACACGCGCAGCATGCCCGCTCGGCGGAAAGCGGTGTCGTATACATCGTCCGAGCCGGGAGGCATGCCGGAATGTGCGGCGGCCGCAGTGGCTGACGCTTCCGATTTGCCCGACTTCATCACCAGCACGGGCTTGTTGCGGGCCAGCGCTCTGGCGGCGGACATGAAACGGCGCGCTCCCGATATGGTTTCAAGATACAGCAGAACGGCACGGGTGCCGGGATCGTTGTTCAGGTAGTCGAGAATATCCGCGAAGTTGATGTCGTACCTGTCTCCCAGTGAAATGAAATGTGAAAAACCGACGCCTTTCGAGGTCGCCCAGTCCAGCACCGAGGTGAACAGAGAATCGGATTGCGAGACAAAAGCTATTCTGCCGGGCAGCGCTTCGCGGTGGGCCAGACTGGCGTTGACGCCTACGGAAGGGTTGATGAAGCCCAGACAGTTGGGGCCCAGAATGCGCATGCCGTGAGCCTGCGCAATATCCATGACGGTGGCGCGCTGCACCTCGCGTCTGTCTCTGTCGAAACGGAAATACCCGTGCGAAAGCAGTACGGCAGCCTGTGTGCCGCGTTTGCCGAGCTCCGCAAGATAAAAAGGCGTGCTGTCTGCGTCTGTGCAGATGATGGCCAGATCGGGGGTGATGGGCAGCGTGTCTATTTCGCTGTAGCTTTCCAGCCCCATGACCGGCTCGCGGGTTTCATTGACAGGCAGCACCGGTCCCAGAAAAGCCCCTTTGAGCAGGTTTTCCATGACAATGCGGCCGGGCTGTCCGGGAGTGTCTGTGGCGCCGATGACAGCAATGGATGTGGGCTTGAACATCTGCTCCAGAACGGAAGAATTCACATCTCACCCCGCGTGCGTAGAAGGTTGCGCCGCCGGCTGCGGCGTAAGGACCATTCACGGGCCATATTTTCACGGTGAAAGGCATAAAGTCAATTTGAACGGGCGTAATCGACCGTTCACCGAAAAGAGGGTCTGTCAGTCTTCGCACACAAGCACAGGCGGTGTATACGTTGAGCCAGCGGTATGTTTTTTTTGCCGTAAGAAAAACCCCGAATACATAGTCAGGCAGAAGGAGACCCGTATGAGCCAGACCAATATTGAAAGCATGCTGGATGAAAAAAGAGTGTTCGAACCGCCTTTTGCCCGACGCGACAACGCGCACGTACGCAGCATGGAACAGTACCGCGAACTGTGCAGCAGGGCCGACGAAGATCCCGAAGGCTTCTGGGCCGAAAGAGCGGTGAAGCTGCTGGACTGGTTCCGGCCGTTTGATTCGGTGCTGGACGCCGACATGCAGCAGGCGGACATACGGTGGTTTTCCGGCGGCAGGCTTAATGTGGCATACAACTGCATTGACAGGCACCTGACACGCGGCAGACGCAACAAGGCGGCAATCATCTGGCAGGGCGAGCCGGAAGAGGACGTGCGTGTGTACACGTATCAGATGCTGCATGATGAAGTATGCCGTTTTGCAGCGGTGCTGCGTTCTCTGGGGGTTAAAAAGGGCGACAGGGTGTCGCTGTATATGCCCATGATTCCCGAACTGGCCTTTGCCATGCTGGCCTGTACGCGTATCGGGGCAGTGCATTCTGTGGTGTTTGCCGGGTTTTCGGCCGTCAGTCTGCAGAACCGCATTCAGGACTGCGAGGCGAAAGTGCTGGTTACGGCCGATGCCGTGCTGCGTGCCGGACGTCGTATTCCGCTGAAAAACAATGTGGACGAAGCCCTGCGCCAATGTCCCAGCGTGGAAAAATGCATTGTGGTACGCCGTGCGGGTGTTGATATTCCCATGGAGGCAGGCCGCGACCTGTGGTGGGACGAACTGGCTGCCGACCCCGAACTGGATGCCGTGTGTCCCTGTGAAGAGATGGAATCGGAAGACCCGCTGTTCATTCTGTACACCAGCGGTTCCACGGGACGGCCCAAGGGGGTTGTGCACACCACCGGCGGGTATCTGACCTATGCCGCCCACACCACGCAGTGGGTGTTCGACCTGCAGGATGACGATGTTTACTGGTGCACGGCGGATGCCGGCTGGATTACCGGACATTCCTACATTGTGTACGGGCCGCTGGCGCTGGGCGGCACGTCGCTGATGTTCGAAGGCGTACCCACATGGCCGTCACCGGACCGTTTCTGGCATATCGTGCAGAAATTCCGCGTCAATATTTTTTATACCGCTCCTACAGTTGTACGCTCGCTCATGCGGGAAGGCGTGGAGTGGACACAGAAGCATGATCTTTCATCGCTGCGTGTGCTCGGCTCGGTGGGCGAGCCCATCAACCCCGAGGCATGGATGTGGTACCACAACTATATCGGCGGCGGAAAACTGCCCATTGTGGATACCTGGTGGCAGACAGAGACGGGCGGCATCATGATTTCCGCTCTGCCTTACGCCACGCCGCTCAAACCGGGGTCTGCCACGTTTCCCCTGCCGGGCATTGACGCCGCGGTGGTGGATGCCGAAGGCAATGCCGTGGAAGCCAATCAGGGCGGCTATCTGGTTGTCCGCAGACCGTGGCCCGGCATGCTGCGCGGCGTGTACGGCGATCCGGAACGCTTCAGACAGACATATTTCGAGCGTTTTGCAGGCATGTATGAATCAGGCGACGGTGCACGGGTTGATGAAGATGGCTACATATGGGTCATGGGCCGCCTTGATGACGTGATCAATGTGTCCGGTCACCGTATGGGAACGGCAGAGGTCGAGTCCGCTCTTGTGGCGCATCCCGCCGTGGCGGAGGCAGCTGTGGTGGGCATGCCGCATGCTGTGAAGGGCGAAAGCATCTATGCCTATGTCACTCTTGCGGCTGACGAGGATGAGTCTGAAGAACTGCGCGCCGAACTGCGTACATGGGTGCGCAAGGAAATAGGTCCCATCGCCACGCCGGAGGTCATTCAGTTTGCCGACGGGCTGCCCAAAACGCGCAGCGGCAAGATCATGCGGCGTATCCTGCGCAAGATCGCTTCCGGTGAAACCAGTGAATTCGGCGATACTTCCACGCTTTCGGATCCCGGTGTCATCACCGACCTCATCGACGGACGTCTTGAACTGACGGGACGCTGATGTGGTATGCCGCCGGCAGACGGCGGTCCGGCACTGCACATATCAGGGCCCGCGGCAACATTGCCGCGGGCCTTCTTTTGCCGCTTGCGGTCTGTATTGTGCTGTGGCGCTGTGATATGCTGGTGTCACGGTCACAGACCGGGGTGCCGAAAAGGAAGGAGGATTCCCGTGCTGCCTGCCAACCCGCTTTTTGTGGAGACCATTCTGACACGTATGCCCGTGGGCCTGATGATTCTGGACGGTGACGGAAACATAGCCCGCACCAATCCGGCGCTTTCCGCCATGCTGGGCATCGCACCGCATGAACTGCAGGGCCGCGGCTGGGCGGAAGTGTTCATGGCGGAGGGCAATAATCTGGAATTCAATCAGGTCATAGTGGACGTGGTGCACAATGAACTGGAATTTCTCAGCCGGTCTGTGCCGTTTGTCGATCCGGCGGGCAGTCGCCGCGAGCTTGGAGTGCTTTCCTGTTTCATCAGACAACAGGATAGTGTTGCCGGTATTGTCCTGCTTTTTCAGGATATGACCGAACTTGCGCGCATGCATGATGCCGAACGGCGCATTTATCGGGAAAAGCTGCGGCTGGAGCGCGAGCGCGAGGAAGCCCTGCGCCTGCTGGCTCAGGCTGTGGCGCATCAGGTGCGCAATCCGGCCACGGTCATAGGGGGCGTTGCGGGTATGCTCATCCGTCAGCATTCCGGCGAGCCTGCACTGGGCAGAATGCTGGATGTCATCCGGGAAGAAACTCTGCGGCTGGAAGCCATGGTGGCGGAAGTTTCCTCTTTTGCGGCAATCTCCGCCGGAGTGTTGCACCGCGTCGACTGGCATGCCCTGCTGCATGGCTGGGCGGCGGACAGGCTGGCAGAAGCGGACGAGGCGGACATTGTGCTGCATGCCTGTACAGGCATGGGCGTTGTGTATCCCGATCTTGTGCGCCTGCTGCTGGACGAGCTGTATGACAACGCCCGCCGGTTTGCGCACACGGACAGGGCGCTCAAGGTGACGGTGTCCGTAAGCCACGAAGACGGATGGACGCGGCTGGTCATGCAGGACAACGGCAGGGGTATGGGGCGGGACTCGCTGCCGTATGTGTTTGATCCGTTTTTCACCTCGCGCAGCGACGGAGTGGGAATGGGCCTGTGCAAGGTGAAACGCTGCATGATGCTGCACGGCGGAACTGCCGCGGCGGAAAATGTTCACGGCGGCGGGGCGCGGTTCATCATGCGCTTTCCTCCGCGCAGCGCTTCGGCGGAAAACGGCGATGTGCCGCCGCCCGAAAACGGGCTGCGCTGACGGCCTCCATTCCCGCACGGGCTCCATGCTCCGGCGGATGGCGCACCGCGGGCTGATGCGCGTTACTGCCGGAGCAGCTTTTCTGCCCGGCTGGCGTTTGTTTTCCGGCAGTTCCTGTGCTGTCCGGTATGCCTGCGTGCTTTTCTGTATCAGGTGCGTGCGGGCATAAAAAAACGCCCCGCGGTGCGGGGCGTTCTGTTGTTTAAAGGTGCCGGACTAGTAGGCGTGGGGCGATTCCAGATCCTTGTCGGTGATCTTGAAAGAGAACACCGAGAACACCCATGCCTGATAGCCTATGACCACAGGTACACAGGTCAGCGAAACACCCAGCATGATCTTGAGCGTCAGCGGACTGGATGCCGCATTGGCTATGGTCACGCTGTAAGCCGGATCAAGGCTGGACGGAATGAGTGCGGGGTACATGCCCAGCACACCGAACAGCGTCACGCACACTATAGTCACAGAACTGCATATCCATGCCATTCCGGCCGATTCTCCGTGGATGAAGAAGCGGGTGGTGAGCATCATGCCCACGGCGAGGAAAAGCACCACCAGCAGCGGCGGGAAGCTGAGGTAGTTGCTGTACAGGTCGGTGTATACGGCCGTGGCGGCCAGAAAGGCCACCGCAGCGATGAGCAGATAGGGCCACAGACCCCGTGCGGCGGCGATGGCGCGGTCATGAATCATGCCGGTGGACTTGATGGCCAGCCACAGTGCGCCGTGTACGGCAAACATAAGCACAAACAGCACGCCGCCCAGCAGTCCGTAAGGATTAAGCAGCGTGAACAGTGTGCCGTGGTACACGCCGTCCGCATCCACGGGAATGCCCATGAACAGGTTGGCAAAGGCCACGCCCAGCAGCAGGGCGGGTACGACGCTGCCGAGGAACTGGAACACGTCCCATACCTTGCGCCAGCCGTCGGAATCTATCTTGTTGCGGAACTCAAACGAGACTGCGCGGAAGATAAGTGCGAAAAGCAGAATGAACAGCGGGGCATACAGCGCGCTGAACATCACCGCATACGCTTTGGGAAATGCGGCGAAGGTAACCCCGCCGGCCGTGATCAGCCACACTTCGTTGCCGTCCCAGAAAGGACCGGCCGCATTGTAGATGGTGCGCCGTTCAGTTTCATTTTTTGTGATAAAGGGCAGCAGCGTACCCATGCCGAGATCGAACCCGTCCAGCATGAAGTAGATGGCCCAGAGAACACCCCAGATAACAAACCATGTGGTTTCCAACATATTCTAATTCCTCTGGTGTACTGGTTCTTCAGGTTATCCCTTCCGCCTAGGCGGGCTGGGGGCCTTTCCTGGCGTATTTCTTCAACAGATAAATGTCGAGAATGCCGAGGAATGAATAGATGATCACCATGGCGATGACGGATGTGGCCACTGAAGCGGCAGGTACCGGCGACACCGCGTCTGATGTGCGCATCATGCCGTAGACAATCCACGGCTGGCGGCCCACCTCTGCCACGTTCCAGCCTGCCATGATGGTGATGTACGGCAGCGGAATGGTGTAGATGAGGGCTTTGAGCAGCCATGTCTTCTGTTCCAGTTTGTTGCGCCACAGCCATGCAAGACCGGCCAGAATGGGGAACAGCGTACCCAGACCGACCATAAGCCGGAACGAAAGGAAGGTCAGCAGCACGGGCGGACGGTCTTCCTTGGGGAATTCCTTCAGCCCCAGCACTTCGGCATTGGGATCATTGAATGCCAGCAGCGAGAGCACATTGGGAATGCCAAAGGCTTCGATGGCGTTCTTTTCGTTTTCCTGATCGGGCAGTACCAGCAGGTACATGGGAGCGCCTGCCTTGGTTTCCCAGTGCGATTCCATGGCTGCCAGTTTGGCCGGCTGCAGTCTGGCCACGGTGTTGCCGTGGTTGTGGCCCTGTACAGCCACCAGCACGGCGAACAGCAGGGCAAACACTGCGCCCAGCCGGAAGGAGCGGTTAAAGAAATCAAGCTCGTTCTTGCGCATGATGTGCCATGCGGAAACACCCAGCACAAAGAAACCGGCAAGCATCCATGAGGCGAAAATGGTGTGGAAGTACTGGCCCCACGCAAATACGTTGGTCAGCACTTCGTAGAAGCTGTCCAGTTCTGCACGGCCGTTGCGCAGCACATAGCCCACGGGGTTCTGCATCCAGCCGTTGGCAAGGATGATCCACAGGGCGGATATGTTGCTGGCAATGGCCACGGCCCAGATGGCGAACAGGTGAACTTTTTTGGATACTTTTTCCCACCCGAAGTGCCATACGGCAAGAAAGGTGGATTCAAGGAAGAAAGCGACGGTCGCCTCGATGGCCAGCAGCGAACCGAAAATGTCGCCGACATATTCGGAATAGCGCGACCAGTTGGTGCCGAACTGGAATTCCAGCGTGATGCCGGTGACAACTCCCAGTGCAAAGTTGATGATGAACAGCTTGCCCCAGAACTTGGCCATACGTTTGTACACTTCATTGCCGCTGCGCACGTACATGGTTTCCATGATGGCAAGCATCACGGAAAGGCCCAGAGTAAGCGGCACGAAAATGAAGTGGAAAAAAACGGCTATGGCAAATTGCAGCCGTGACAACAGGACGACATCCATACGAGCCCCCTTTGCGGTTTGCGGGTCGTGGCGTAAAGCCGCAGCCGCCAAGGTTAAAGGTGAAAAAAACAGCTCCATGAAGAGCAGGCAAACTTTTATTAAAATGAGTTATTATTAGCAAATAACTTCTGTTGCAAGCTCTTTCGGAGAAATTCCGGATATTCCCGCACAAAGAAAGGAATAACTTTTGTAGTTATAACAAGTTTTCTGAAAAGTGCTAATAAAAAAAGTGGCCGCAAGGGCCACTTATGATCAGAGGATAACAGGCAGAAGAGAAGGGATTAATGGTCGCAGGTGTTTGCTCCGGCAGTCAGCGAGCCCTGCATCCATGCGCTGACCACCTCATGGGGCGAGCCGCCGCTGATGCCGGTAACCACGTTGATGCCCTGTCCGGTGAACAGTGACTGGGCGCGGGCGCCCATGCCGCCGGCCAGCACCACGTTGACGCCCTGTTCGGCAAGAAAACGCGGCAGTACGCCCGGTTCGTGCGGGGGCGGGGTGATGTTTTCGGTACCCAGCACGGTTTTTGCCGTGGTGTCAGCCGTAACAATGGCAAACTGTTCGCAGTGGCCGAAATGCTGGCACAGGCTGCCGTTGGCCAGCGGCAGAGCCACCTTTACGGTGCCTTCGGCCTGCGGTGCCGGCACTGCGCCTTCGCGTTCATGCAGGGTGCCCGCGTGCGCCAGCAGCGGTTTGACAATGCGGCCTATGGCCTCGGCCACGGGATTTTCGGGCTGTGCCTGCACAAATACCAGACCCTTGTCGCCGCAGCGGCTCATAAGAGATGTGGCAGGCACAGCCCCCAGGAACGGAACATTGGTTTCTTTTGCCAGCGCTTCGCCGCCCCCCTGCCCGAACAGCGGTTCCACATGGTCGCACTGCGGGCAGGCAAAGCCGCTCATATTTTCGACAACACCGGCAATGGGGTTGCCCAGCTCGCGGCAGAAGCCGATGGAGCGGCGCACGTCGTCCACGGCCACCGCCTGCGGGGTGGTCACAATAACGGCGCGGGCGTCGGTGCCCAGCAGCTGCAGCACGCTCAGCGGTTCGTCGCCGGTGCCGGGAGGGCAGTCGACAACCAGAAAGTCGAGATCGCCCCACGCAACTTCTGAAAGCATCTGTTTGATGAAGCCCATTTTGACGGGGCCGCGCCAGATGACAGCCTGCTGCGGGTCGGGAATCATGAAGCCCACAGACATGACGGACAGGTTGGCGTTCCACGGCACGGGCAGCAGCGAGCGTTCTTCCATGCGAATTTCGGCTTTATCCAGACCGAGCAGACGCGGAATGCTGGGGCCGTGTACGTCCACGTCCAGCAGGCCCACCTTCTGACCGGCCAGAGCCAGCGAGACGGCAATGTTTGCGGCAATGGTGCTTTTGCCCACGCCGCCCTTGCCGGACATGACCACAACTTTGTTGCGGATGCGCGACACCGAGCTTTCCAGCCTCAGATCTTCAGGCGATTTGTTTTCATGGCATCCGCCGGAGGAGCAGTTTCCACCGGCGGAGCAACCGCAAGATTCACTCATGGGTTTCTCCTTGGAGTAATGAATACGCAAGCCGGATGTCTAGCCCGCCACCCGCTGCATGACGGGGATGTGCGTCTCTGCGCGGGGGGCCGGATTTTCAAGCATATCCAGCATGGTTGTCCACAGATTTTCAAACACCGGCCGCCATCGGTCGGGGTCGGTTTCGGTTATGCTTCTGCCCTGCAGCTGCGCCTGCGTCACGGCGGTGTCGTAGGGCAGTTCGGCCAGTACGGGCACTTTGTGTTCCAGACAGAAAGCCCGTACCTCATCGGCCGTTTGCCGGTGCACGTCGCTTTTGTTGAGCACGCAGGCGCATGGAAGCGAAAAATGCCGCGCAAGCTGCACCGCGCGTTCAAGATCGTGCAGTGCCGAAACAGAAGGTTCCGTCACCAGCAGGGCCATGTCGGCATTGCTCATGCAGGCAATGACCGGACATCCTATGCCGGGAGGTCCGTCGGTCAGCAGTACCTGAGCGCCTTCCTTGTGCGCCATGGCGGCGGATTCGCGGCGTACGGTGGTGACCAGTTTGCCGGAATTTTCCTGCCCGATACCCAGTGCCGCGTGCACCATGACCCCGTGCCGCGTGTCCGAAACGAACCACTGCCCGCATTTGCGGTCGTTCATGGTGACCGCCTGCGCGGGGCAGACGTGCAGGCATACCGCACAGCCTTCGCAGAATTCGGGCCGTATCTGCCATTTGCCGTCGGCTGCCACCGTTACGGCATCAAAGCGGCAGTGGTCGGCGCACGACCCGCAGCCGATGCACAGCAGAGGGTCAACGGAAGCCAGCTGTCCGGCATAAAAATCGACAGTGCGCCGCACTTCGGGCTGCAGAATCAGATGCAGGTCTGCGGCGTCCACATCGCAGTCGGCCAGTACTTTGACCGGCCCGGTGGCGGCCAGCGCCGCGGTGACGGATGTTTTTCCTGTGCCGCCCTTGCCGCTGATGACTATTATTTCCTTCATGCGGTCTTCTCCTGTCCGTGCTGCGCCGCGTTGTGTGCATGCCGCAGCACGGTATGCAGCAGTCTGTCAAAGCAGCCTGTCATGCCGTCCACGGCATCAATGAGCAGCCTGCCCGAAGAAACAGCCTGTGCCGCCTGTGGCGAGTGAGGTACGGTGCCCAGCAGGGGAATGCGGTGCCTGTCCAGATATTCGCGCACGCGGCCGTCGCCCATGCCGTCGCGGTTTATGACCACGCCGAAGGGTCTGCCGAGCGTGTGCAGCGTTTCCACCGCAAGGCGCAGGTCGTGCAGTCCGAAAGGCGTCGGTTCGGTCACCAGCACGCTGTAGTCGGCGTTTTCCACGGTGGATATCATGGGGCAGGATGTGCCGGGAGGGCTGTCCCAGAAAGTGAGTCCGTTGGGGGTGCCGGCAGAAACGGCGTGGGCCTGCTGCTTTACTTCGCGTATGAGCGGCGGTGCCATGGCTTCTGAAATTCTCATTCTGCCGGAAACCAGCGTAAGGGCGGCCGCACCGGCGGAGGCACCGGCGGGTACGGGCAGCTGCGGTGTGCGTATTTCCACGGTGCCCACGGGGCGTGTGGTTTCCGTGATGGCGCCGGAAGGGCATATCATCATGCACAGCCCGCAACCGTGACACAGTTCTGAAAAGGCCATGACACCCTTCATCCATGTAAGAGCCTTGAACCGGCACTCTTCGACACACTTGCGGCAGCTGTCGCCAAGGCATTTGG
Source organism: Oleidesulfovibrio alaskensis DSM 16109 (assembly GCF_000482745.1). NCBI lineage: Bacteria > Pseudomonadati > Thermodesulfobacteriota > Desulfovibrionia > Desulfovibrionales > Desulfovibrionaceae > Oleidesulfovibrio > Oleidesulfovibrio alaskensis. The sequence goes on from NZ_KI519494.1 coordinate 361,921, forward strand.
CCTTGTCCACGGCGGGTACCGGCAGCGAATGCGTCAGTGTCATCACAGGTTCGCCCGGCATGAAAAGGTGAGCGTTGGGTTCTTCCACATCGCAGTCGGCCAGAACCGTGGGGTGACCGCTGCGGGCGGCGTGCACGGCCAGATTGACCGCAAGGGTTGTCTTGCCGGTGCCGCCTTTGCCGCTGGCTATGGCGATATGCATACTTTTCCTCGTCATGGCCCCGCCGGCGGAAATGCGGGGCCGTATTGTGTCTGATGTGCGGAACGGCTTCATGGCTGTTCCGTGTGTTTCATTCCGGCATGCGGCATGCGCCGGATGTCCGCCGGTGTCGTGCCGGTTCAGCCTGCATCGTAAAATGGCGGCTGGCGGCGTTGCATGCTTCCCTGTGCAGAACGGTTCTGCCTGCCGTATCCGTTGCGGCACATGCCGCCGCGGCCGTTGCCGGCAAAACGCCCTCTGCCGTATCCCATGCCGCATCCTGTGCCGCCGGCACCCCGGCAGCCGGGCTGCAACGGGGCGGCTGTTTCCTGCTGCATGCCGTCCTGAGCGTACAGACCTCTGCGGCCCATACCGCGGCCCATGCCGCGTGCGTCAATGATGGTTGTCATGATGACCTCCTTGCGGCGGCCGTGCGACCGCCGGTTACCAGTGGCCCTGTTTGTCGGCCTGATCGGCGGGGCGGAGCATACCCTGCCGGAAAGCCTCCAGAGCATCATGCACGGTGGGGCTGTCGGTCAGGTACACCGCCACGTTGCCCTGCTGCAGAGCCTGAAATGCCTTGGGGCCCACATGGCCGGTGATGACAGCCGAAGCTCCGGCATCGGCCACGTTCATGGCGGCCTGAATGCCTGCTCCCTGCGGGGCGTTCAGATTCTGGGTGTTGTCCTTGTAGCTGAACTGTCCGGTTTCGCTGTTAAACAGCACAAACCCTGCGGCTCTGCCGAAACGGGGATCCAGTCCGCTTTCCGGAGACTGTCCGGAAGCGCTGATGGCAATGATCATGTGGTGCTCCTTTTTACGGTTTGTTTTGTCTGCCCCTGTCTGGCGCGGCAGCGCGGCTGCTGGATGCGCGGGCAGCCGGGCATGATGTGCGGCCCTAGATTGTCATGCATCCATGCGCGTATGATGTCCTGCACGCCGCCGCACAGCCACGGCACAACGATGATGCCAGCCTGCGAAAGCTGCCTGCGGTGACAGCCGCATATGCCTCCGCACAGCAGGTGGGTAACATCTGCCCCGGCCAGAATGGAGGCACGTTGGAGCATGTCCTGCGCGGGCAATGGAAGCATTCCGGCCGGAGTGCAGATGTCACCTTGAGGGAGGAACAGGGCACACTCGGGTGCCGATTCGAACAATGCGGCCAGACGGGGGCCATATACAGCGAGTGCAATCATAACCAGTACGGGCGCATAGGGCTGCAGCGTCATTGCCGCAGGTGCTGGCGCCTGCACTGTATTAGGCAGGAATGATGCCGACTTGTTATAGTTGTTTTATAACAGCAGCTTGTGTGTTTGTGTGGAAGGCGGCAGCAGATTTTCGGGCGCGAAACGCGCCCTGTGATGGCGTATAATACGCCCCATGCGGAGCGCTTCAGGCGCGTTTTACGCCTTGTCAGGCTGGTTCAGAATGCGGCGCAGCGTGTCTTTGCTGATATCAAGGTCGCGGCAGGCGGCCATGCGCCGTCCTCCGTGCCGTGCCAGCGCCTGCAGCACAGCCTGCTTTTTTATGTCCCGCATGGTCATGGTCCGGTCAGCGGCGTTCTGCGGTGTAAGCGCCTCCTGCGGGACGGATGGCGGGAAGGCCGCATGCCGGTGCGCGCCGTTTACACTGTCGGGAGCGGATGCAGCGGGGGGCAGCGAGCTTGTCGTGCCGGGGGTACGCGGGGCGGGGTGTGCCGCGCTGTCAGGCCCGATACCGCCCGAAGCCGCGGTGCCGTGCTGCAGGTAATCAGGCAGGTGCTCCATCTGGATGAATCCGGAGGAGCAGAGAATGAATGCGTATTCGATAATGTTTTCCAGCTCGCGTACGTTGCCGGAAAATTCGTGCCGCATGAGGGTGGCCAGAACGTCTTCGGACAGTCCCTGAACCTGTTTGTTCTGCAGGGTATTGAACCGCTGCACGAAATGGGCGGCCAGAAGGGGGATATCGCTGCGCCGTTCACGCAGGGCGGGCAGTTCCATGCGCACTACATTCAGCCTGAAATACAGGTCACGCCGGAAGCCGCCCTGTTCAACAAGTTGTTCCATATTGCTGTTGGTGGCGGCGATTATGCGAACGTCGGCTTCTTCCGGTGCAATGCCCCCCAGAGGATCAAATTTTTTCTCCTGCAGCACGCGCAGCAGTTTTGCCTGCAGCGGCAGAGGCATGTCTCCTATTTCATCCAGAAAAAGCGTTCCGCCGTGTGCCAGCGCCAGCCTGCCGGGTTTGTCCTTGCGCGCATCGGTAAATGCGCCTTTTTTGTAGCCGAACAGTTCAGATTCGAGCAACGCCGGAGGCAGTGCCGCGCAGTTTACCGCAATGAAGGGCTGCTGTGCCCGTTCGCTGTGGTTGTGCAGTGCGCGGGCGAACAGTTCTTTGCCGGTGCCGGATTCTCCGGTCAGCAGCACGCTGCTGCCGCTGCGTGCCACGGGGGGCAGAATGGCAAAAATCCGCGAAAGTGCCGGACTTTTGCCTACTATGTCCTCAATGCCGTACTGGCTCTGCATTTCCTTGCGCAGCAGAGTCACTTCAGAAAGATCGCGGAATGTTTCTACCCCGCCGATAAGTTCTCCCTGCGGGTCGCGCAGCGGGGCGGCACTGATGGATATGGGCACACGGGTACCGTCGCTGCGGACGATGAAAATGGACTTGCCCGACACGTTGACATTGCGGTGCATGCAGGCATCAAGCGCACATTGCCCGTCGCACAGGCTGGAGCGCAGAACTTCCCAGCATTTACGGCCCACGGCCTCCTGCGCGCGGATACCGGTTATGGATTCCGCTGCGGAATTGAAAAAAGTGATGTTCCACTGAAGATCAACCGTGAAAACACCGTCCGCAATGGACTGCATGATGGTTTCGCACGGTATGGTGAGCGGGGCGGTCACGGGTATGGTCCTTGGCCGGTGCGGCGGTATGAAGTCAGCGATTGCTGACAATGGTACGCCAACTGTGCGCGGGGGTAAAGTGGCTGCGCAGCCTGCACGCTGACAGCCCGTGACGGTGCGTGCTGTCTGCCTGCACGCAAGGGCGGTGCAGGCCGACACATGATCTGAACGTGCGTGTGATGCGCTGATGCGGTGGCGCCGGCGGTGCGGGCAGGCTAAGGGCTGGCGTTTGAGAGACGAGACCCCGCCTCCGGGCCTTCTGTTATCTGGCGGCCTGCACGGCCTGCAGATGCGGTACCGGAGGCTGCGGGGCTTTGAGGTAAAAAAGTAAAGAAAAACGCCCCTGCAGGGCAGGGGCGTCAGGGCCGGTCTAGGCTTCGCACTTGGCCTTGAGCGCCTGAGCGACTGCCTTGCCAAGATTGTAGCATTCTTCATACGTTTCGTGCTTGGGCACATGTTTGCACTTCACGCCTTCAGCGGGCACTTCAAAGCCCATGTCTTCCAGCCATCCGGTGATGTTTTTGACGGATTCACCGGACCAGCCGAACGAACCGAACGCTGCGGCCACCTTGTTCTGCGGACGCAGCCCTTTCATGTAGGTGAGCATTTTTGCCACGTTGGGCATAATGCCGTTGTTGTGGGTGGGCGAGCCGACAATTACGGCGCCGCAGTCTGCCAGTTCTGTCATCACGGCGCTGTGGTGGTTGGCCTTCAGCCACATCAGGCGGGCAGGCACTCCTTCGGCTTCCAGCCCGTCGGCAATGGCGCGGGCCATTTTCTCGGTGGAATGCCACATGGTGTCAAATACGATTACAGCCCGTTTGCGGGGCTTCTGCTGGGCAAAGCTGCGGTACGAGTCCAGTGCATACTGCACGTCTTCGCCGCGGAAAATAAGACCGTGGTCGGGGGCCAGCATGTCTATGTCCAGCTTCAGTTCGGCCAGCAGGTCCAGTGTCTTGATGACAATGGGCGAGAAAGGCAGCACGATGTTGTGGTAATATTCCTTCATGGCATGGGCCAGATGGGCACGGTCGATTTCATCGGCGAACCGTTCGGTGCAGGCTATGTTCTGGCCGAAGGCGTCGTTGCAGATGAGCAGCTTGTCCTGCGGAATGTAGGACACCATGGAATCAGGCCAGTGCAGCATGCGGGTTTCCACAAACTGGATGTCACGCTTGCCGATATTGATGGAATCGCCTGTTTTAACCACTTCCACGGGCCAGCCGGTGGTGTCGAAGTGCGCTTCCATGGAACGTTTGCCCATGGGCGAGCAGTAAATTTTTTCGGGCTTGCAGCGTTCGATGAGTTCGGGCAGGCAACCGGCATGGTCGGGCTCAAGGTGGTTGCAGACAATGTAGTCTATCTTTTCCAGCTCGGTCACCTGAGACAGGCGGCACAGCATGGTGGGCAGAAAGCCTTCTTTCACGTTGTCGAAAAGAACGGTTTTTTCGTCTTTAACCACGTAGGCATTGTATGTGGTGCCCTGCGGCGACAGCGAATATCCGTGAAAGTCGCGGCTGTCGTAATCCACCGCGCCTACCCAGAACACGTCCTTTTTTATTTCCAGTGCTTTCATTGTTTCGTCCTGTGTATGTGTTTTGCTGCTGATAATGCGTGCAGCTTGCATAATTTCCTGAGGCCGTCATAAAAAAAAAAGGCAGCACGGGCAAGGGCGCTGCGGCGTTCTGCTATGCGGGAGGCCGTAAAACGCCCCTCCCGCCGTATGCGGGAGGGGCGCAAAAGAACCTTATGCAGGTTCGAATTCGCTTTTGGGCGCGCCACACACGGGGCACAGCCAGTCAGAAGGAACATCTTCCCATGCGGTGCCGGGAGCTACGCCGTTGTCGGGATCGCCTTCGGCGGGGTCGTATTCGTAGCCGCAGATGTTGCAAACGTATTTCTGCATTGTTCTCATCCTTTACACGTGTTGAGTGGTATTACAGTTCGGTTTTCCAGTGGCCGTGCAGGTTGCAGTACTCGCGTGCGGTCACTTTGTCAGCCTTGATACAGAATTCGGCTTCGGGGGTTTCGCCGGGGTTCAGGAATTTGGTGTAGCTGCGGCCGTCGGCGATCAGCTCTATCCACTGAATCCAGTGCTTGTCTGTCATGGGATGCTCGACGGCGCCCACTTTCACAAGGAAGCCGTTCGCGGTCTTTTCAATGACGGGGACGTGCTTTTCCTTGGCGGCGTCAACGGTGCCTTCCACCTGCAGTTCCATTTCTTCGCCACAGCAGACCAGCGGTGCGCCGCCGCCTGCCATAACTTCAACCATGTTGCCGCAGTGATTGCACTTGTAGATTTCGAGCATGTTAGGCATTTGGGCCTCCCGTTAATTTTGGTGCTTATTACCGTGTACTTCAGGATCATCAGGCAACGCGGACATTCCGGTGCGGAGCACGGGCCCGCGTTACCGGCTATACGTGACATTACCTGTAACAGTACTCGTTTCCGAACATCAGTTCAAGCCCCTTTCTGACTTTTTAGTGATAAGTCCTCTGTGAATTTTGTCCAGAAGAAAAAGATGTTGCGTTGTGTTGCGGCAGCCGCACCGCAGCAGCCGCGGGCGTGCGCGCGGCAGGCACCGTACTGCCGTGCACCCGAAAAAGGACGGCCGCCTTTTTGCCGTTGAGTACAAAAAGGCGGCCGCCGGAAAGACGCAACACCGCGGTACCGCGGCGGTGCCTGAATACTAGAAGTTCAGCGTGCCTTTAAAGCTGCGCGCCAGTTCTTCCACAGGTTCGGCAAGCAGTACGGAGTCTCCGGAGAGCACGCGCAGGGAATCGTGTGCGGTCACCTGTCCGATACGGGTGCAGTGCTGACCTTTGAACATCTGCTCAAAGGCGTTCTGCTGTGCTGCTGGCACGGTGACCAGCAGGCGCGATGCCGATTCGGAGTAGAGCACTTCAGCCTTGTTCAGGCTGCCTGCAAGAGCCACTGCGTTCAGGTTGACATCGGCGCCCGTGCGTCCTGCCAGAGCCATTTCGGCCACAGCCACAGCCAGACCGCCGTCGGACAGGTCGTGACAGCCGGAAACAAGTCCGGCACCGATGGCTTTGTACAGCGTGCGGTAGCGCAGGAGTGCCGGAACGGCGTCCACATGCGGCACATCGGCGGAAAGAATGCCCAGCTCGTCTGCCAGTTCCGATCCGCCCAGTTCGCGGCGGGTGACACCCAGCAGGTATATGCCGTCTCCGGCTTGTTTGAAGTCGGAAGTGACTGTTTTGTTCACATCGGGGATGACCCCCAGAACGGAGAACAGCACCGTGGGCGGAATGGATATTTTGGTACCGCCGCCGGTGTAGTCATTTTTCATGGAATCTTTGCCGGATATGCAGGGTACGCCGTAGGCCTGACAGAAATGGGCCAGAGCTTTGTTGGCGCGTACCAGCTGCGCCAGCTTGTACCGGCCGTCGGGAGTTTTTTCCGACTGCACGGGGTCGCACCAGCAGAAGTTGTCCACACCGGCCATATGATCAATGTTGCCGCCCACTGCAACCGCGTTGCGCACCGCTTCGTCAATGGCGTTGGCCATCATCCAGTAGGTGTCGATATCGCTGAATTTGGGGCAGATGCCGTGCGAGAGCACTATGCCTGCCTCGTTTTCCAGCAGGGGGCGCATGACGCCCGCATCGGCGGGGCCGTCACGCAGAACGCCCACCAGCGGTTTGACGACGCTGCCGCCCTTTACTTCGTGGTCGTACTGGCGGATGACGTACTCTTTGGAGCAGATGTTCAGCCGTCCCAGCATTGTTTTAAGCAGGCTGCCCTGATGGGCGTCGTCCACGTCTATGGCCGGTGCCGACAGCTGCGGGCGTTCCCACACGGCGTCAAGCTGCATCTGCGGAACACCGTCATGCAGGAACTCCATGGAAAGGTAGGCCACCGGCTTTTCGCCGTAGGTCACATGAAAGTAGCCGGAGTCAGTGAATTCGCCCAGTGCTGTGGCCTCAACGTCCATTTCGCGTGCAAGGGCAAGAAACTCTTCTATTTTTGCAGGCGGTACGGCCAGCGTCATCCGTTCCTGCGCTTCGGAAAGCAGGATTTCCCACGGGCGCAGTCCGTCATATTTGAGCGGTGCGCGCGAAACGTCTATGCGGCAGCCGCCGGTGTCTTCGGCCATTTCGCCCACGGAAGAGGAAAGCCCTCCGGCACCGTTGTCTGTAATGGCGTTGTACAGGCCTTTGTCCCGTGCGCGCATGATGAAATCATACGTTTTGCGCTGTGTGATGGGGTCACCGATCTGTACTGCCGTGGCGGGAGAGCCTTCGTGCAGTTCCTCGGACGAGAACGTGGCGCCGTGGATGCCGTCCTTGCCTATGCGTCCGCCGGCCATCACCACGATATCGCCCGGCAGAGCCTTTTTTTCGTGACCGGGTCTGCCCGCCACCGTGGCCGGAATCATGCCCACTGTACCGCAGTAGACCAGCGGTTTTCCCAGGTACCTGTCGTGGAACACAATGGAGCCGTTTACCGTGGGAACACCGGATTTGTTGCCGCCGTGCTCCACACCTTCGCGCACGCCTTCAAGCACGCGGCGCGGATGCAGCAGGCGGGGGGGCAGTTTTTCTTCATAAAAGGGCGAGGCAAAACAGAACACATCGGTGTTGCACACCATGTTGGCGCCCATGCCGGTGCCCATGGGGTCGCGGTTTACGCCCACAATGCCGGTAAGCGCTCCGCCGTAGGGGTCAAGCGCCGAGGGCGAGTTGTGGGTTTCCACCTTTATGCAGACGCTGTGCGTGTCCGTAAAGGATATGACACCTGCGTTGTCCTTGAAAACGGAAAGGCAGAAGTCTTTTTTGCCCATGCGTTTGCGCAGCAGGCTTGTGGAACCCTGAATACAGGTTTTGTACAGGCTGTTGATGGTCTCGCCGGTGCCGGTTTCTTCGTTGCGGTACCGGATGCGTGCAGAGAAAATCTTATGCTTGCAGTGTTCGGACCATGTCTGGGCAAGCGCTTCCACTTCGGCATCGGTGGGACGTGCGGGCAGGCCCATTTTTTCGCGGGCGGCTTTTACGTCCGGTTGCGCGTAATGGTCGCGTATGCAGTGCATTTCTTCCAGACTGAGAGCCAGCGTGTTGTCGCGGCTGAAAGCGGCCATGGCCGCGTCGTCCATGGTGTCCAGCGGGATAAAGGCCACTTCGTCGCAGGCCTGTCCCAGTACCTGCGCGGCAGCGGCGGGAAAGCCCGGCTCGGCTTGCCACTGGGCGCGGCTTTTGACGGAAAAGCGCTGGATGAGTTCGTTGGCAAGCAGATCGCGTCCTATGCGTTCCACATCATCGCGCGAAAGATCGCCGCTGATGCGGTACTGGTTGGCCACATACACGTTGACCGAGCGACGGTCGCTGATGCCCAGCACAATGGCAATGGTTTCGCGGGCGGTGCGGCCTTCGTTGTCCGTCACGCCCGGGCGCAGGCCCACTTCCAGATACCAGTCGGCATCGCCCGCGGCGGGGGCGGCAGATGCCTCCTGCAGAACGGGGTCGTGCAGAGCTCCCTGTTTCAGCACTTCGTCAAGCTGCTGCTCCGAAAGCCCGTCAATGGTGAACACTTTGACTATCTGCACGGACTCGGGAGTGATATCCAGAGATTCGGCAATTTTGTTGCAGACCTTGCGGCCCACGGTGTCCGCGACATGGGGTCGCAGACCAACTTCAATGCGGCGTAGCATGAAAGACTCCTGCGGTATTGCGGTGGTCGGGTTGGGCTTTCCTTAATGGCAAACGCGGCGTTTGCAAAGGGTAAAAACAGAATGTTGCGCCGCGGGGCACTGCGGCCCTGCGGACAAAAAAAGAGGCGCAGCCCCGTGCGGGGGGTGGGCGGCGCTGTGTTCTGTCATGCGGAACCGGGATGCAGGGGGGCTTGAGCAACCTGCCGTCCTCCGGCTTTTTTTGCGGCGTAGCTTGCGGTGTCGGCCCGCTGGACAAGACTTTCCGCAGAATCCTGCGATTGCAGAAGGGCAACCCCCACACTGGCGCTTACAGCACCTGATGTGCCCGATTCAATGGCGTCCAGTATGCGGGCGGACATGGCGGGTAGCGCGTCTTCTTTGAATTCCGTCACGATGACGGTAAATTCGTCGCCGCCGTAGCGGCAGGCAAAATCAGTTCCTTTGCGTATGCAGGAGCGCAGGGCGTTGGAAACCTGACGCAGTATTCTGTCGCCTTCGCGGTGCCCTTGCGTGTCGTTGATGGCTTTGAACCCGTCCAGATCAAGGAAGATAAGTGCCAGAGGATGCCGTGTGCGATGGCAGCGGGCTATTTCTCTGTCGAGCAGCATGTGAAAATGCGTATGATTGAAAAGCCCTGTGAGGCCGTCAAACACTGCCTGCATGCGCATTTTTTCTTCCATGCGCCGGATGCTGGTCAGATCGCGCCCCACGATGATCCAGCGCGCTGTTTCCGCCCGCGTTTTGAGCGGCGAGACTGAAAGCTCGTACAGTGCGCTGCTGCCGTCGGGCAGTTTTATGGCGACTTCCACCGGTACGGGCGTCTGTTTTTCCTGCGGGTGTGCCGTCTGCTGTTCCGCAGTGTCCGCCTGCCGCTGCACAGGCAGATGATCGGCCCCCCACGCGGCACCGGGCGTTGTGGCGGCGGCGATGTCAAACAGCATGGTACCGGCCTGCAGCAGCATGTCCGAGCTGGTCCACAGCACTCTGCCGGTGGCGTCGACGGTGAATACAACCTCCTGCATGGCCTCCATGAGGCTGCTCAGAAAGTCATTTTGTTCCAGCACTTCGGCTTCCAGTGCGGAAACCTGTGTTATGTCTTCGATACGTACCAGAAATGCCCCCTGCTCAGGCAGGTTGCGGAAGATGCTGAGCAGAGCGCAGGTACGGGCTGCTCCCTGCGTGGTGCAGTATGTAAAAATTTTGTTTGCGGCATTGTTTTGTGTTTCCGCCGTGATCTGCCGCCATACTGATTCGGTCTCAATGCCGTATGCATTGCGCAGCACGTCGCTTAAAGCATGCCCGCGCGGGTCGCTGTCCTGCCCGGCAAGTGCAAGAAAGGCCGTGTTGGCTTCGCGTATGATGCCTGTGGCGTCCACCTGCGCCACCATGTTGGGCAGCGAATCAAGCAGACGGGCTTTACTGCGCAGTCCGCTCTGTTCCGTATAGAATATTTCCAGCCCTTTTGAGAGAAATCTGGCGTATACGGCCAGGCTGCCTTCTTCCTGCAGTCTGGTTTTGCTGCGCGGCACGTTCATGCTGCCGTACACGTCACCCTCGGCAGCCAGCGGCAGGCGCACACCGCCTCTGCTCCACGGCAGGGCGTCAACCTCGGCACTGCTGGCAACGGGCTGCACACCCTGTTCGGGCACAGGACGGAAAAGCACATATCTGTTTACGGAAGGATCGCGCAGAGCCACTTCCCATTTCTTCATGTTCCACAGCCAGTGCAGCTGTCTGCCGGTCATTTTGACGGCTTCTTCGTACGAGGCGGCGCGCTGCAGTTCTGTGCTCAGAAAATGAAAGCGCTGAATGTCTTCAAGCGTCTGGGTGTAGAGTCTGTCGGAAAGCGGGGCGTCTTCTATGCCCAGAGAGCTGAGCAGAACGCGGAAGCGGGTGGCACAGTCGGCGCGCAGCGCTTCCATACCCGGCCCGTCAAGCTGCAGCAGCCCGGCCATCAGCATTTCATGGCGGATGAGTTCCGCATGATCGCCCTGTCCGGTCTGCAGCAGTTCGGCCCAGCGGGTGGCAAGCGCGACGCACAACGTGAAGGGGTCCAGCCCGTTAAGCGCCGGGGCATGATGGTGGCGCACCGCGTCGACAAAGCGTTGCGGCATGTTCCATGTGCTGAACAGTTCTGCGGAAAGCTCCTGATGCTCTTTGCCCCAGTGGACCTGTTCGGATGTGGCGTGGGCGCGGGAATATTCCGTCAGATAACGGCGGCGGGCAAGCACGGGGTCTGAACTGCGGGTGCACTGTCTGATAAAAATTCCCAGATCTTTGAGCAGTGCGGCAAGATAGGCCAGAGCCTCGTCGCCGGGTGCCAGCTGGGCCGACAGTTTTTCTGCGGCAATGGCGCTCCACAGTGCCATGCGCCAGTCGGGAAAAAGTTCGGTTGGTTTGCGGTGCAGTGCGCCGGTCACGCGCTGCTGGTAGGCTATGGACAGGGCTATTTTGAGAATTTCCCGCGAGCCGAGTACCACTACGGCCCGCTGCATGTCGGACACGGGATTGCGCTGCCCGTAGTAGGGTGAGTTGACCAGTTCCAGAATGGTGGCCGCAAGAACCGGATCCATGGCCAGCAGCTCGGCGATGACAGAAAAATCGGGCTCCGGCTGGGCAAGCGCCTGCAGCAGTTTGACCATCACAGGGGGAAACGTGAGCTGAAGACACTCGGAGTACCACTCCATGGTCTTACTGCGGTCAGCTGCTTCTTGCGTGGTCATGGGCCTTCCTACCTGCTGCGGTTTTTCACATAATCCACCGTTTGCCTGAGCACGGTTTTTTCCCTGCTTTCGTCCAGCATGTGCAGTGCCTCTGCGGCTTTTTTCAGATAGGTGTCGGCAAGGTCTCTGGTGGCTTTGTCCAGCCCCTGTCCGCGCACCGCTCTTGCCACGTTGTCCACATCGGCATCGGAAAAGGTGCCGGTGGTGAATTTGTGCAGAAACTCCTGCCGGTCGGCGCCTTCCAGCCTTTCCAGATACATGTGCAGCGGCGGGGTAAGCTTGCCTTCGCGCAGGTCGCCGGCCACCGGCTTGCCGGTTTCTCCGGCAGAAGGTGAAAAGTCCAGCGCATCATCCACTATCTGGAAGGCTATGCCCAGATTCATGCCGAAGTCGCAGGCTGCCTGCTCCTGCTGCTCCGTGGCACCGGCCGCAATGGCACCCAGCTGACAGGAAGCCTGAATCATCCACGCGGTTTTGCCTTTGATAATTTCTATATATGTTTCCTGCGGGTGGCCTGTGCTGCGCAGGTATTCGATTTCGGCAATTTCACCGGTGGCTGTTTCAATGATGGCCCGTGCGATGCATTCGGTAAGCCTCGTATCACCATAACGCGAAACAATGAGGTTGGCGAGGGCCAGCAGCGCATCGCCTGCAAGGATGGTTCTGGTGCTGCCGAAAAGTGTGTGCGCGGCGGGCAGACCACGGCGCAGCGCGGCGTCGTCTATGATGTCGTCGTGCAGCAGTGTGGCCGAGTGCAGCAGCTCGACGGAACAGGCCAGCGGGTATATATCGTCGCCGCCGCGGCCCAGGGCACGGGCAAAAAGTATGGCCAGCAGCGGCCGCAGGCGTTTGCCGCCGGCGCTCAGCACATGAGTGGCCACAGGTTGCACCATGGTGTTCAGAGTGCCGGTTTCCGCGGCCAGAGTCTCATTCACTTTGGGCTGGATGGCGCCCAGATATTCCAGAAGTTCTTGCATGAGCCGTATTGTTCCGTTTTTCAAGCCGCTAGGCAAGTGTATCTTTGTCAGACAAACAGGGCGCGGGCGGCCTGCCCCAGCGAGGCGAATGCATCGTCCACGGCCCAGTCATGCGCTGCGCGCGAACCGACCACATTGGAAACCGTGCGCAGTTCCAGAAAAGGCACACCCTGCCGCAGACAGCCGAGCGCCAGCGCAAAGCCTTCCATATTTTCTGTCAGGGCATGATGCGTCTGCCGCATGGCGCAGGCGCGTTCCGCCGTACCGCTGGCGGCGGCCACCGTCAGGCTGCCGCCCGTGCGGCAAAGGGGCGGCGGGGTCAGCTGCAGCACGGCCAGTACCGGCGCGGGGTTCAGCTCTATACTGTTCCAGACCGGATTGACGGCATCGTCCGTCTGGCCGAACCCGATTCCCATGGGGTCGACCCCCTGTGCCGTATACAGGCCGTAATCGGCCCATGTTTCACGCGTGGCCAGCACAGTGCTGCCCAGCGGGGCGGCATCCGGGTCAAATGTGCCTGCTATACCCAGCGAGATAACCCCGTCGATGTTGCGGTGTTCGCCCAGCAGCCGGCCCAGTGTAAAGGCCGCATTCACCGGTCCCACACCGGTCACGGCCAGCAGACACTGACGTTCGTTGACGGGCGATGCGCATACTTCACCCTGACGGGGCAGCACGCAGCCTACGCGGCCCCTGCCGTTGAACCCTTTAAGGACGGCTTCCATTTCTCTGGTGGTGGCGGTGGTAATAATCAGCGTCATCTGGTGGTAGGTATAACGGGTTGCAGTTCCGGTGCTTTTATAGTGCACCGCCCCTCCTGTAAAGCGAAGGGGCGGTGTGCGGGGGCATATGCGCCGCAAACAAAACGGTGCCGTTACAGGCGCCAGTAGTCAAAACCGGCGTCAGTGAACGCGGCGGGCGACTTTGCGCCTTTGATATCCAGCAGCAGGGCTTTTTGCGGATCGCGGAACCAGCCGCGGATATCCTGTGCCTGCAGTGCGTCGTATTCCGCGTGCGGTACGGCCAGAATAACAGCATCCAGCTCGCGCAGGGTGTCCAGACCGGTCAGGGTCAGGCCGTATTCTTCGTGGGCTTCCGCGGGGTCGGCCTGCGGGTCGTGCACCAGCACATGCACGCCGTAGTCGCGCAGTTCGTCAATCACGTCCACCACGCGGGTGTTGCGCAGGTCGGGTACGTTTTCCTTGAAGGTAAGCCCCAGCACGCCCACGCGGGAACCGGCCACCACGTTGCCTTTGCGGATCATTTTTTTCACGCAGGTTTCGGCCACGAATTTGCCCATGCCGTCATTGATGCGGCGTCCGGCAAGAATGACCTGCGGGTGGTGTCCCAGCGCTTCGGCCTTGAAGGTGAGATAGTACGGGTCGACGCCGATGCAGTGGCCGCCCACGAGACCGGGACGGAACGGCAGGAAATTCCATTTTGTGCCGGCTGCTTCAAGCACTTCCAGCGTGTCGATGTCCATGCGGTCGAACAGCAGCGCCAGTTCGTTCATAAGGGCGATGTTCAGGTCTCTCTGGGTGTTTTCGATGACCTTTGCTGCCTCGGCAACGCGGATGCTGGATGCGCGGAATGTTCCGGCGGTGACCACTGTGCCGTACATGCGCTGCAGCAGGTCCGCCGTGGCTTCATCGCTGCCGGAAACAACCTTGACGATGGTTTCGAGGGTGTGAACTTTGTCGCCCGGATTGATGCGCTCGGGCGAATAGCCCACGGTGAAGTCGGTGCCGAATTTCATGCCCGATTCTTTTTCAAGAATGGGCACGCAGATTTCTTCGGTAAGGCCGGGGTATACCGTGGATTCGTATACCACCACGCAGCCTTTTTTCATGGTGCGGCCCACAGTGCGCGAGGCGCTTTCCACCGGAAAAAGATCGGGCCGGCGATTGCCGTCGATGGGCGTGGGCACGGCCACGATGACAATGTCCGCCTGACCGATGCGCGCGGGGTCTGCGGTAAATTCTGCCTTGCACGCCGCCAGCCGGGAATTTTCCACTTCGCCTGTGGCGTCTTCACCTTTGATGAGGGCATCCACGCGGCGTTGCGAAATGTCAAAGCCGATCACGCGGAAGTGTTCGCTTAAGGCCACGGCAAGAGGCAGCCCAACATAGCCGAGACCCACAACGGCCACGGCGGCATTTGCGTCGGTAAGTTCTTCAAACCTGATCATTGCGGTTTTCTCCGAAAAAAAAGCATTGTCCGGTCGGGGTGTTCAGAGTCTGTCCTGCACTGCCGCGCGGGAATGTCCGTGCAGCCCGTGCTGGACATGGACGGCGCGGTATGAAAAAGAACGCCCTTATGGAATTCACAAAACAGTTACTTTCTGCTGCGGTCGGCCTGTGGCTTTTTGCCGAAGGCATTACTTTTTTTCTTGGCGCCGAGCGCCTGAAGCCGGTGCTGCGCGCCCTTGCGGAAACCAGAACCGCCCATCTGCGCATTACCGGTCTGGTCATGATGCTGCTGGGCGTCGGGGCTGTGGCGCTGGCCCGTTATTATTTCATTTCCGGTTAGCCTTCTGCGCCACATGCAGCTGGACTATGCCCGAAGTAAGCGGCCGGTGAAGCACCCGTGCAAAACCGGCGTCACGCATTTCCTGCGCCAGTTCCCGCGCATCGGGAAAGGCGATGATGGTGTCGGCCAGATAGCGGTACGCGCTGTCGTCGCCTGAAAAAATTTTGCCGATGCGGGGCAGGGCGTGTTGCAGGTAAAAATTGTACAGCCCTTTCCACACCTTGTTTTTGCCTGAACCGAATTCCAGTACACAAAGCCTGCCGCCGGGTACCAGCACCCGCAGAATTTCGCGGAAGGCCTCTTCACGGGGAATGATGTTGCGTATGCCGAAGGCTATGGTGGCGCAGTCTACGCTGTTGTCCGCGAGTGGCAGATGCCTGCCGTCGCCCTGTGCGGGATAGACTCCGGCGCCTTTGAGACCGCGCAGCTTTTTTTTGCCCGTGGTCAGCATGGGCAGGCAGTAATCCAGCGCGGCAACCCGCATGTGCGGGTACTGTCGTCTTATTTCCAGCGAAACGTCGTACGTGCCCGCGGCCAGATCAAGCACCCGCCCCCTGGGGCCGGGTATTATCTGACGCACGAGTTCGTAACGCCACCAGTAGTCCATGCCGACGCTCAGAAAATGATTGAGAAAATCGTAGCAGCCTGCAATGCGGCCGAACATGCCTGAAACATTGCAGGCGTGTTCCTGACTGTCTGTGTGCTTCATCGACGGATTATTCCGCGCTTTCGCGCTGGGGCTGGCTGCTGCCGGCGCAGATGGTTTCAAAGACCACGTTGTATACAGCGGGGAACATTTCTCCGAAGTTGTTGGGAGAAACGCGGCCTGTCTCAATGAATTTGACCATGATCTCTTTAGCTACCTGCAGGGCTTCTTTCTGCATTTTTTCCATCGGAACCTCCACAGCGATGTGCTCGGCGTGAAAAATCAAAAAAACCCGCCCGTGGGGGATGGTCTTGACCTACGAGGTGAAAACCGGGCGGGGAAAAGAGGAAGAAACCGATAAGCCACTCCCTGTTTTTCGCGGCTTCTATAGCATTATGCGGTATGAACGTCGAGGAGAAACAGCGACGCCCCGCGCATACAATAACGCGGAACCGGCAGAGCCGGTTCCGCGTCGGGATATCTGTGTTGCCGCCCTTATTCCAGTTCTCTGGCAAGCGCTGCTATTTCTTCGCGCAGAACCTTGGCGGCGGCTTCGCTGGCAGTGGCTTCCAGCTGTGCCGAAAGCTGTTCGGAAACCGTGTGCACTATGGCTTCGGTGTCGGGCCGGCCGGCAAGTTCGATTTCATCCAGTCGCGCGGCGAATGCTGCGTCGTCTTTGTCCATGCGGGCCAGCTGCTCTTCAAGCGCGGCCAGACGTTCTTCGTAAAGCGGGCGGACAGCGGCCACGGCGCTTTCCGTTGCCGCGGCAAGCAGACTGCGGAAAACAGGACTGTCTTCGCCCAGCAGACGCTCCACGACGTCCTGCACGGGTTCCTGCACTTCCGGCTCTGCCGCGGCTGTTTCCAGCGCGGCTATGCGTTCTTCAAGCAGCATGAGCTGGGGCAGAGGGGCTGCGGCGGGAGAGGCGGCCTCATGTCCGGCCGTCTGCTCTGGCTCCGGTTCCTCGGCTTCAGCCGCGGGGGGCTGACGGGTTTCGCCTGCTGTTTCGCCATGTCCTGCGGCAGAACCAGCATCATGAGCAGGGGTATCATCCTTTGCTGCTCCGGTGGCTTCATCCTGTGGCAACACTTCGTCTGATGCGGTTTCTTCAGGCGGCGAATCCTGCGGCTGCAAATTTTCGGGCTGCATGTCTTCGGAACCGGCGGTGCCGGGCATTCCTGTTTCGGGCATTTCTGTGTCGGGCACTACGGCTTCAGGCATCACTTCTTCGGGCAGCTCCGTGTCCGTTGTCACGGTGCCTGCCGGTTCCGCGCCGGCCTCTTCTGTTCCCGACTCTTCTGTTCTCGACTCTTGCGGGCCAGCCTCTTCCGTTCCGGACGGCATTTCTGCTGTTGCGTTATGCTGTTCAGCTGCAGGCTGTGCGGGGGCGGCGTCCCCTTCTTCCTCTGCCGCAACGGTTGCCTGCGGGGCTGCGTCGTGTGCGCTGCCCATTACCTGATCAAGCACATCGTCCAGATCGTCCAGCGGCATTTCCTGCTTGCCGGCGGCAGCTTCCTGCGCTGCAGATTGGGCGGGCTGGGTGTCGGGCGGCTGTATATCGTCTATCAATGCACCTATTTCATCAAGATGTGCGGTATCTTCAGGTTCTTCGACACCGGCGGAAGCCTGCCCGATAAGCGCATCCAGATCGTCGATGTCGGGCGCACCGGCATCGTCGTCAGCCCCGCCGCCGTTAGCGGCGTCTTCTGCTTCGGGAGCCGCCGCGTTCTGCTGCGTTCCGGCGGAAGCCTGTTCCAGCAGGGCGTCGATGTCGTCGGC
>NZ_KI519494.1:379681-630613 GCF_000482745.1 Oleidesulfovibrio alaskensis DSM 16109
TTCTGCTTCGGGAGCCGCCGCGTTCTGCTGCGTTCCGGCGGAAGCCTGTTCCAGCAGAGCGTCGATGTCGTCGGCGGAAAGCGGATCACCGTTTTTCTGCGCGGCGGGTGCCTGCGGCTGCTGCGGTGCGGCTGCTGACGCCTGTTCGATGAGCGCATCCAGATCGTCGATGTCGGGCGCGTCCGTTTCATCGCTGGTGCCTGAATCCGGCGCGGCAGGCTGTTCTTTTTGCGCGGTGTCCTGCACCGCTTCGTCCATGGCTCCGTTCAGCAGGGCATCCAGATCATCCAGATCGTCATCCTGCGAGGGTGCGGGAGCACCCACATCGCCCAGAAGATCATCCATGTCAGACATGTCAGGCATCTGCAGTTCTTCGTTGGGGTCGACCACGGGTGAACCTCCTGATGCTGAACCGGCGCTGCCGGCAGAGGGGGCGTCCTGTTCCAGATCATTCAGCAGGGCATCTATATCGTCTTCATCGTCTGCGGGTTTCCTTGCGGACGGGGTGGTGCCGCTGTCGATCTCCAGATCATCGAAGCCTTCGATGGAATCAAGACCCGCATCGTTATCCAGCAGGTCTTCCAGCTCTTTTTCAAAATCAGCGGCATCGCTGTCCGTACTGCCGGGAACAGATCCTTTTTCGACGATTTCCGTCAGTTCGATGATATCGTCTTCTTCGTGCAGGGGGCCCTGTGGTGACATGGCGTACCTTCAATCTGAGGTTGAGGGTATCCGTCCGGCTGCCGGAGCGCCGCGGAGCGGAAAACAGCAACAATCTGTATCGTCAAAAAGATAAGCATACATCGCGCCGTAACGCAAGAGGCCGCCCTTTCGGGCGGCCTCGAACAAGCAAATCCGGACCAGTGCCTAGGGGTGGCACTTGGACTTTTTGCAACCGGTCAGTTCCTTTTTCAGGTCCTTGTCGCTGCCTGCAGCTTCAAGGTGGCAGGACATACAGGTGGCAACAGTGGTGGCCTTTCTGTCGTGGATGATTTTGTAGTAAGAATGGACAGACTTGTCCTTCTTGTCAAAAACATCGTGACAGCCGGCGGTGGCACACTTGGCAAGATTTTCCTTGCCGTCAACGGGGTGGTGGCAGTCGGCGCACTGGTAGCTGGAGTGGCTGGAGTGGTTGAAGATCACCGGCATTTTGGTGTTTTCCATCTTCAGACCGTCGGCAGGTGCTTCCGCGGCGATGACGGGCAGCGCAAAAGCGGCTACCAGTGCCAGCACCATTACGGCAAACAGCGATTTCCTCATAACTGTGATACCTCCTTCACAAGGTATGTTAAATAATTTGGGCAATCCTAGAGCTACACCCCACTTCTGTCAAGCAGGGGCGCTGGTTAGCAAAGGGTCTGCGCGTGAAAAAAAGTGCAAGCGACCTTGCGGGGCATGACCTGCGCTGTGCCCGCGGGGGGCAGATGCGCGTACCTGCGGCGGGCACAGCGCAGGCTGCATTGCGCGGCGTGCAAAGCGCAGATGCCTGCGCCGTGTCCGGCTCAGCGGTATTTTTTCATGTATCCGCGGGGTGTCACCATGTTGCCCCGTATTATTCTGGTGGTGCTGTTGCCTATGATCACAATGGAGAGCATGTCCACCTGCGCCGGTTCGAAAACCGACAGAGGGGCAACCGAAACAGCCTGTTCCGGCCTGTTGGCCTGCCGTACCAGTCCGACAGGTGTTTCGGGCTGTCTGTAGCGGCGGGCCGTTTCCAGCGCATGCTCCAGCTGCCAGTCGCGTTTTTTTGAGCGCGGGTTGTACAGCACCACAACGAAATCAGCTTCCAGTGCGTTTTGCAGGCGCTTTTCGATAACTTCCCAGGGGGTGAGCAGGTCACTCAGGCTGATGCAGGCGAAATCGTGCATCAGCGGTGCGCCCAGCAGCGCCGCAGCCGCAGAAAGTGCAGGCACTCCTGCGATGACGTGCACGGGCAGATAGGCGTCCATTTCTTCGATCAGTTCATAGATAAGTCCGGCCATGGCATAAATGCCGGGATCGCCGGAGCACACCACTGCCGTGGCCCTGCCGGAAAGAGCAGTTTCAATGGCCTTGGCGCAGCGTTCCATTTCGCCCATCATGCCCGTGGCAATGATTTCGCGTCCGGCAAGAATATCGTCCGGCACCAGTTCAACATAGCGGGTGTACCCTGCTATGACTTCTGAAGCCCGCAATGCGTCCGCAGCCTGCGGGGTGAGCAGCTGCGGGTCTCCGGGGCCCAGACCGACGATGTAAAGAGGTGCGGGGTGCATGGTGTATTGCTCCTGTGCCACGGCAGCGGTCACGTCGCCGTCGGCTGCTTTGGGTATGATAAGATGTGCCGCGGCATGCTGTGTGCAGCGGCATTCATTGTTTGTCCGCGCTGCCAGCAGGGCGGCAGCCTCCGCCACGGAAGGGGTGCCCACGGCTTTCAGCGGTCTGGACGACGGGTTGGGTACCGCAATTGCGGCCAGTGCGGCAGAGGAAAAAAAGATAACGGGCACCCCCAGCCTGCGGGAGGCCTCGTGCATGGCCGGTTCAGCCCGTTTAGCCTCCACGCTTGCCAGCGATGCCAGTGCCAGCGGAGTGATGTCATGCGCTTCCAGCAGCCGCAGCAGGTGTTCAGCCGCTCTTGGCGCGGGCACGTTTTTGCGGCAGCCCAGACCTGCATGAAGAATGCGCGGATGCAGTACCAGCCTGTCTGCAGGAGCGCGCCGGGCAGCCGATGCATGGATTGTCACCAGTACGGAGGGTAGTGCCGCGTACCGGTTGTCCAGACTGTGTTCGTCGGTGTGAATGAACAGGCCGCAGGGGTGATTTTTCAGCTTCAGCAGGTCGTGGCGGTCGGCAACGGCCACCTGCCGCCCTTCCAGCAGTGCGGCGTTGACGTGCCGTACTGCGGTCAGCCGGGCTATGGCCATGTTGTTTTCCGCCGCCAGCAGATCGAGTGACGGCAGTCCTTCGGTATCAGTGGCGGTGGTGATGACAGGTGTGCCGCCGGTCATGGCGGCTATGCGGCAGGCAAGGGCGTTTGCTCCGCCGAGATGTCCCGAGAGCAGGCTGACGGCGTGGAGCCCCTGCTGGTCCAGCACCACCACGGCGGGGTCGCGGTCTTTGCCCTGCAGCAGCGGCGCTATGCTGCGCACGGCTATGCCGCATGCCGCGATAAAAATCAGACCGTCATAAACAGAAAACGCATGCCGCACGGCATCGGCAAGCCGGAGAAAACGCTCTGTGCGGGGGGCGGTTGTGCTGTCTGCAAGACCGGCAAGCCGGTGCGGCAGAAACAGGTCTGCCTGCAGATGCGGGCAGAGCCGCGCGGCCAGCTGTATTCCCTGAGGAGTCAGTGCAAAAACACACAGCCGTGACGTATGTGTGCCGCCGGAATCTGTGCCGGAGACGTCGTGCAGGGAACGGGGTGTGCTGTTCATGATGTTGCCGTGCGCAAAGGTGAAAAAAGCCGGAGCACCGTTCAGGCGCTCCGGCAGCATAGCATTGTTGCGGGGGCGGGACCATACCCGCAGGAGTTGCCCTAGAAGGTGACGTTGCGCACTGCTGCGAGCATGGCCGCAAAGTCGTCTTCGGTGTGGGCCAGCGACACCATGGCGCATTCAAAACCGGACGGGGCAAGGTAGATGCCCTGATCACGCATCTGCTGGTAAAAGCGGGTGTAGAGCGTGCCGTCGGCTTTTTTGGCGCTGTCATAGTCAGTCACCGGTTCTTCGGTGAAGAAGATGGTGAACATGGAGGCCAGACGGTTGACTGTCACGGGTACGCCCTTGGCCTTGAGAATGGCTTCTATTTCAGAAGCAAGCGCGTCCACACGTTTTTCCAGTGCGGGATAGTCGGCTTTTTTCAGTTCAGCCAGCGTGGCGATACCTGCGGCCATGGCCACAGGGTTGCCTGCCAGAGTGCCGGCCTGATACACATCGCCGCAGGGAGCGATGCGCTCCATTATCTCGCGTCTGCCGCCATAGGCGCCCACGGGCATGCCGCCGCCGATGATTTTGCCCAGTGTGGTCAGGTCGGGGGTGATGCCGAAATACTGCTGTGCCCCGCCGTAGGACAGCCGGAAGCCGGTGATGACCTCGTCGAAGATAAGCAGCGCGCCGTAGCGGTCGCACAGATCGCGCAATCCCTGCAGAAAACCGGCGGCGGGCCGTACCAGTCCCATATTGCCCGCCATGGGCTCCACGATGACTGCGGCGATGTCTGCGCCGTGGTTTTCAAACAGGGCTTTTACGCGTTCAAGGTTGTTGTAGGGGGCCAGCAGGGTGTCCGCCACCACTGTGTCGGGCACGCCGGGGGTTCCCGGAATGGAAAGCGTTGCCACTCCGGAACCTGCGCTGGCCAGAAAAGCATCGCCGTGGCCGTGGTAGCAGCCCTCAAATTTAATCAGTTTGTTGCGGCCGGTGTAGCCGCGCGCAAGGCGCAGGGCAGACATGGTGGCTTCTGTGCCGGAGCTGACCATGCGTACCATCTCAATGCTGGGCACGGCGTCCACCACGGCTTCTGCAAGGCGGATTTCGTCTTCGCAGGGTGCGCCGAAACTCGACCCCTTGTCCACGGCTTCGTGGATGGCCTTGTTGACGGCGGGGTGGGCATGGCCCAGCAGCAGCGGCCCCCACGATTCCACAAAGTCGATGTATTCTCTGCCGTCAACGCTGTACAGCTTGCTGCCCTGCCCGCGTTCTACAAACACGGGGGCGCTGTCTACGCTCAGACAGGCGCGCACGGGGCTGTTCACCCCGCCGGGAATAAGTTTCTGGGCGCGTTCGAAAAGATTTCTGGAACGTTCCATGATGCGGTATCCTTGTCATGCCCGCGATTGTGCAACCGCGGATTTGCTCCTCCGCGCTAGAAATAGGTCATGGAGGTTTTTTTCAGTTCTTTCAGGCTGTTCAATACAGCATATTCTTCCAGCGCAGTTTCTTTGCGCAGGGTGTCAATCACTTCAAGATATTCGTTTTCGTGCCGCCCGTGGATCATGGTGTACAGCGTGTAAGGCCAGTCCGGCGCGGTACTGGGGCGGTAGTAGACATGCGATATGAGCCGGTGCTCGGCGGCCTGTCTGCCCACTTCGTCCACGGTGTCTTTGTCGACAATCCATGTTACCATGGCGTTGTGCGTGTAGCCTGCCTTCTGGTGCTTAAGGCTGGCGCCGAAACGGCGGATGGAGCCTTCTTCCTTCATGCGGCGCAGCAGAGCAAGCACTGTCTGCTCGTCGGTGCCTGTCTGTTCGGCGATATCGGCATACGGCGTTGCGCTGTCCGGCAGGTTCTTCTGCACAATGCGCAGAATGGCGCGCTCGGTGTCTGTAAAAGTCTGAGCCATCTCGCGTCCTCGTGATAGGGTTGCGGTTCACGCTGTTGATACCTGTTCAGGCGCGGTGTTGCAACCATGCAGCCGCACTTGAGCCCGGACGCTGTTTGCAGTATGTGCCGTGTGCGTGGCACCGCCGCTGCATAACTCTGCAAAAACGGGGAGACCCATGAAAATAGCCGTAGCCGGAGGCGGAAGCTGGGGGAGCGCTCTTGCCCATCTGCTGGCCGCCAATGCCTGTGACGTGACGCTGCTGGTGCGCGATGCCGTACAGGCCCGCCGTATCAATGCCGACCATGTGAATCCCGATTATCTGCCGGATGTGGTGCTGCACAGTTCTGTGCGGGCCACTGTGGATGATGCCGAAGCGCTGGATGGTGCCGGTCTGCTGCTGATGGCCGTGCCGTGCCAGCATTTTCGCAAGGTGCTGCAAAGATTGCGGCCGCTGCTGCCGCCGGAGCCGGTTGTGGTGTGCGCCAACAAGGGCATAGAGGTGGAAAATCTGTGCACGGTTTCAGAGGTTGTGGCGCAGGAGCTGGAAGGCACCGGCCACACTTTTGCCATGCTTTCCGGACCGTCTTTTGCCGCCGAAGTCATGCGCGATATGCCCACCGCGGTGGTGCTGGGCTGCAGGGATGCCGCCACAGGACGCCGGCTGCGTCATATTTTTTCGTACGGGCTGTTCCGCACGTATTCCAGCACGGACGTACGCGGAGTGGAGCTGGGCGGGGCGGTTAAAAACGTCATCGCCATTGCGGTCGGTCTGGCAGACGGGCTGGGGTTCGGCCATAATGCCCGTGCGGCGCTCATCACCCGCGGGCTGGCAGAAATGAGCCGTCTGGGTGTGGCCATGGGCGCGCGGGCTTCCACGTTTATGGGGTTGTCCGGCATGGGCGATCTGGTGCTGACCTGCACCGGAGACCTTTCCCGTAACAGGCAGGTGGGGTTGAAGCTTGCGCAGGGCATGACTCTGGAAGAGGTGACCAGAAGCATGCGCATGGTGGCGGAAGGCGTGAAGACCACCGAGGCCGTGCACACTCTGGCGGCGCGGCTGCAGGTTGATCTGCCCATTACTTCGGCCATGTATGATGTGCTGCACAGCGGTAAAAATCCGCGTGATGCCGTGCGCGAACTGATGAGCAGGGAGCTCAAGGAAGAGTAGGGCGCCGGATACGGATTGCTGCCGTGCTGCATTGCCCGCCGCGGGTTACAGCGCGCGGCTGAGCGCCATGATAACCACGCCGCTGAGCATGGCTGCCAGCACATTGCCGGTCAGGCGCATGCAGGCGATGGTGCAGGCGGAGGCAAACCACCCCCAGGGGCCGAGGCTGACCGAGGCTGGCACCACAATGGACAGCAGTATGGTGCCCGGCAGTGCATCCATGAACCGGCGCGCCCTGCCGGTATCCGGAAGTTTGCCTGCCAGCAGCAGCCCACCGAGGCGCAGGGCGTAGGTGGCTGCCGCAGCCAGTATGACGGCCAGAAAGGCCGCGGTGTTTTCCGTCATGTCTGCTTTCTGTCCTTTCCCGCCGCGTGTGCGGGCATCAGCGCGGCGCACAGGGCGCCGCTCAGGCCTCCGGCGGGTATGTACCATTTGCTGCCGGGAACAGCCTGTTCCACAACCAGAGCCACGGCCGCGGCAGTCAGCCACGGCAGCAGGTCTCTGCCGCCCCGCCAGAAGCTGCACAGCAGTGCGGTGAACACGGCTGTAAACGCGAAATCAAGCCCCAGACGCTCGGGGTTGCCCAGCAACGCCCCCACCTGATTGCCGAACAGCGAACCGGCACACCATGCCATCAGAATGCACAGGCCGCCGCCGAGCATGAAGTATGTGTCCACGGGACGCTTTGAGGCCGCAGCCAGCGTGACGGCCCAGTTTTCGTCGGTGACCAGATGCATGACAAGAGCCTTGTGGGTCAGTGTGGTTCCGGCAAAAAGCTGACGCAGTGATGCCCCGATGAGCAGATAGCGTGTGTTGATCACCAGAACCGCCAGCGCTATTTCCGCCACCGGCAGGGGCGGTTGCCACATATCCACCATGACAAACTGTGCAGACCCGGCAAAGATGGTCAGGTTCATGAACAGCAGCTGCCCCCAGCCGATACCTTTCTGGGCTGCCAGCAGGCCGAAAACGCTGCCGTAAGCGGCTACGCTGGCCGCCACGACGAGGTTGGCGGCAAAGCCTTTTTGCAGCTGGGAAAACGAAGCGGGCAGCGGGGATGAAGGGGATGGCGGGGATGAAGGCTGCAACGGATATCCTTCCGTGTGTATGTATTGGCAGAAAAAAGTCTGCCGCGGCATGAGCGGACAAGAGCATGCTGCGGCAGGCGATTATCGCAGCGGGACAGCTGTCAGCTGCCGGCCATGAACTGCATCCATACCGTGCGTTGCCGCGGACCGTCAAATTCGCAGAAATACACTTTCTGCCATGTTCCCAGCATGATGTCACCGTCTTCAACAATAAGCATCTGTCCGCACCCGAACATGCCTGATTTGATGTGCGCGTCGGAATTGCCTTCGGCGTGGCGATAGTCGCCATGCCGCGGAACGAGCTTGTTCATGTTTGCGGTGATATCGCGCGCGACATCCGGATCGGCCCCTTCATTTACTGTTATGGCGCCGGTGGTGTGAGGGCAGTATACAAGCAGCGCCCCATGGCGCCAGCCCTGTTCGCCTGCCAGTCTGCGGATGTGGGCGGTGATGTCTACAAGCTCTTCGCGGCGGTGTGTCTGAACGTGGAATGTTATCAAAACAGAATCCTTGTGTGATTTCGCCCCGCTGCGGCTGCTGTGTTGCGGCCGGTCAGTCGTGGCGGACGTGGGCGCCGTAAAACCGCACAACGCCTGTGGCGTCCAGGCGCAGACCGGTAACGTCGACGGAATGCGCCAGCAGTTCGCGGTTGTAGACCAGCGGAATCCACGGGGCGTCATTTCTGATAAGCCGTTGTATGCGCCGGTAGTGTTCCTTGCGGATTCCGGGGTCTGTTTCCTGCTGGGCTTTTTCTATCAGCCGGCTGACTTGGGGGTTGGTATAAAACGCCCTGTTCTGGGCATGGGGTGTCACGGCATTGTGAGGATGGAACAGCGGGTAGAAGAAGTTGTCGGGATCGCTGTTGTATCCGCCCCAGCTGATGATGCACATATCGTGCTCCGCGTTGCCGGTGGCTTTCAGGTGTTCGGTCCATTCGGTGTAGCGGATATCCAGACGCACGTTGACGGCTGCCAGTTCATTTCTGATAAGAGCTTCGATTCCTTCGGGGTAAAAAGGGCGCGGACAGAAATACAGCGTGGCGGTGAATCCCTGCGGATAACCGGCCTGTGCCAGCATGTCACGCGCGGCCGCGGGATCGTAGACATAGGGGGGCAGGGTTTCGTCATAGGCCCATACCGTTTCGGGAATGACGTTGTGCGCCACCACGGCGGTGTTGCCGTAGATCAGAGTCTGCATGGGGATTTTATTCACGGCCATGTTCAGAGCTCTGCGCACTGCCGGATTGTCAAAAGGGGGCTTTTGCGTGTTCATGGCCAGATAGGCTATGCGCAGACCGGTACGGCTGGAAAGCTGTATGGAGCTTTGAGCTGATGCATGGCGGGCTATGTCACTGGTCACTCCGTCAAAGGCATCAATGGCGCCGACGTTAAGTGCGGTAAGCCTGTCCGATGCTTTGGGTATGACCTCCAGCACCACGGTATCCAGCTGAGGGGCGCCCCGCCAGTATTCCGTGTGGGCCTTCAGCACTATTCTTCTGCCTTTTTCCCACGTATGCAGACGGAAAGGCCCTGTACCGGCGGGAATATCACCGCCGGCAGGACTGATGACCGAAGCGGTGGCCATGGACATATTGTGCAGAAAAGGCGGGAACGGCGCATCCAGCGTTATGAGCACGGTGTGGTCGTCGGGGGCGCTGACGGCGGTGATGTGGCGGAACGTGAACCGTGACACGCCGGAATCTCCGGCGAAATCAGAATGTTCCGGATCGATCTGCCGCATGAACGACTGCACAACGGCCTGTGCGGTAAGCGGCGTGCCGTCGTGAAACACGACCCCGTGCCGCAGGTGGAATGTCCAGCGGGTACCGTCGGCGGAGCTTTCCCACGAACGGGCCAGCGCAGGCACTATTTCCGTGCCGCTTTCTGCCACGGTGACCAGCCCTTCGTATATGTTGGCGATGACCTTGGTGGATTCAAGGTCCGGTGCGCGCGCCGGGTCCAGAGTCACGGCATCGCTGGCCCGCGCAAAAACCAGCGAACCGGCCGCGGCCGCGGGCTGCGGGGCGAACGCCGCAAAAACGGTCAGCATTGCCGCAAATAGCGCAGCAATGCCCATCATGTGCCGCGCCGCCGCAAAGTGAGGACGCGCTGTGGACTCAGGCATGTGTGCTTCCTGTTTTTTTTACTCTAGCCCGCGGGTGCAAGTGGCGCCATGATATTGCCGGGCAACCAGCGGTTGTTACCGGCCCGAATTTCTCATACAACCGTAAAGGCCGTTTCATCAAGCGGCACAGACGCATAGCAGGAGGAATGCATGCCTGTAGTCATGGGTACGGCTGGACATATCGATCATGGCAAGACAACGCTGGTCAGGGCGCTGACGGGTATAGACTGTGACAGGCTGGGAGAAGAGAAACGGCGCGGCATAACCATTGAACTGGGGTTTGCGTTTCTTGACCTGCCGGATGACAGACGCCTGAGTATTGTCGACGTTCCGGGGCACGAAAAATTTGTCAAAAACATGGTGGCCGGAGCATCGGGCATAGATTTTGTCATGCTGGTCATTGCCGCGGATGAAGGGGTGATGCCCCAGACGCGGGAGCATCTTGAAATCTGTTCGCTGCTGGGCATACGCACCGGGCTGGTGGCACTGACCAAAGTGGATATGGTGGACGAAGAGTGGCTGGGGCTGGTGCAGGAGGATGTGGCGGAGTTTCTGGAGGGGAGTTTTCTGGAGGGGGCTCCGGTTTTTCTTGTTTCCGCCGCTGCCGGTACCGGAATGGATGCACTGCGCGGGCATCTGGCGCAGATGGAAAAAGAACTGCGTCCCGAACGGCGTTCCGACCTTTTCCGGCTGCCCGTCGACAGGGTGTTTACCATGCGCGGCCACGGTACGGTGGTTACCGGTACCATGATTTCCGGTTCCGTGACTCTCGGAGACGAGATAGAGCTGATACCCGGCGGCAGGCGTACCAAGGTGCGCGGGTTGCAGAGCCACGGTGCCACGGTGGAGGTTGCCCCCGCGGGCAGGCGTACGGCAGTGAACCTGTCGGGTCTGGACGTGGATGATATCCGCCGGGGCGATGTACTGGCGCTGCCGGACACGCTGCATCCTTCCGAGGTATGGGACGTGCGCATGACCTGTCTTTCTTCTGCCTCCACTCCGCTGAAGAACAGAACAGAAGTGCACTTTCACCATGGTTCACGCGAACTGCTGGCGCGTCTGTATTTTCCGGACAGAGACCGCCTCATGCCGGGCGATACCTGTATCTGTCAGGTGCGTTTTCCCGAACCGGTGGCCGCCGTGTTCGGCGACAGGTGCGTCGTCCGTTCGTTTTCTCCGCTGCGGACAGTGGCCGGGGGCGTGGTGCTGAATCCGGCATCTGCCATGCTGCGCCGCCGCGATGCACGGTTTGACGAAAAGCTGGCGCTGCTGGAAGAGCTGAATGATGCCGACAGCGAACGGCGCATTGCCATTCATCTGGAACTGGCCGGAGACGCCGGTTGCAGTTTCAGCCTGCTGCGTGTGCTGACGGACATGGAATCGAAACGGCTTGAAAAGACGCTGGTCAAACTGGGCAGTTCACAGCAGGCTTTTGTTTTTGATAAAGAAGACCGGCGGTATGTTTCCGGTGGTGCGGTGGAGCGTCTTTCCTCTTCGTGTGTGGACTATCTGGAGGCGTATCATCGCCGCGAACCGCTGCGGCAGGGGCTGGTGCGCGGAGAACTGGCTTCCGGCTGGGGCCGGGGGCTGCATCCCAGACTGGTACACTTTATCACCGAAAGGCTTGTCCGCACCGGCAGGCTGGTGGCCGAGCAGGACCTGGTGCGGCTGCCGGGGCATACCGTGTCGCTGGCGGCCGATCAGCAGGGGCTGCGCGAGACTCTGGCGGCGGCCTATCGTCAGGGGGCCACGGCTCCGCCCAATGTGAAGGATGTGCTGGACCCGCTGGGGCTGACGTATAAAGAAGCCGCCGGTGTGTTCAAGCTGATGCTGGACGAAGGGGTGCTGATACGTGTGAAGGACGGGTTGTTCTACGATGCCGGTGCCATGGAGCAGCTGAAGGCCATGCTGGAAAAATGGTTTACGGCCAATGAAGATATCGGCCCCAATGAATTCCGCGAGCTTACGGGCCTGTCCCGCAAGTACGTCATTCCGCTGCTGGAATATTTTGACAGGGAACGCGTGACCATGCGTATAGGCGATAAGCGTGTGCTGCGCAGAAAGACCCGGAATGATCCTGCATGAAAAACAGTGAGAGCATGATATGACCACGGGCTGCGGGGCGAAACTCCGCAGCCCGTTCTGCCTGTGCCGCGCGTGGTGGTGTGTCTGCCCGTGCGGTCGGGGCTTGACCTGCCTGCCGCTTTACTGTGTAGATTCGGCACAGGGAAGCTGCGGGAATGTGCGGGGGACCGCTGATGACGGCGCTGCCGCTGCTGTATCAGCTTCCGTATCTGCTCAGAGGGGCGGCACCCGCCGGATGCGGTGCGGCCGCGTTGTACCGTTTTATAATGTGGCTGCATGTCTGCCGTCACGTATGTCCGGACATCTGGTCGCACGTCTGGCCTGATATGGGCCTGATACGGGCCGGATGACTGGCCGGATAGCTGGCCGGACATTTAGCCGCACGTATGTCCGGACATCAACGCATGATGATTGAGTTGGTTTTTGGTTTTCGCAGCGAGCGGCCAAATCGTGCGGACGGTCCTGATCGGCCGTAACCGCTATACAACAGGGTGGTTCTGATGGATATTACCGTGCATCGCACCGGAAGCAACGAGGCCATAATCAATCTTTTCACCCGTACGTTTGCAGATTCGGAAGGTGAAGCGGAAGGACAGGTGATAGGCGGGCTGGTGCATGACCTGCTGACGACTACGGCGGAAGAAGATATTTACTGCGTCACCGCAACTGAAGACGGTGAAGTTGTCGGGTGTATCATTTTTACCCGTCTGACATTGACAGACGGCCCCGTGGCATTCCTGATGGCTCCTGTAGCTGTTCTTACCGGCTGTCAGGGAAAAGGCACAGGGCAGATGCTGATAAAAAGCGGCCTTGAAAAATTGAAGGAGCACGGGGTGGAGCTGGTTTTCACATACGGCGATCCTGATTTTTACGGCAAAACCGGTTTCAGACCGGTGAGCGAAGATGTTGTCCGTGCTCCGCTGAAACTGACCTACCCTGAAGGCTGGCTTGGACAGTCTCTTGCCGGTACCGGCATCCGGCCTGTTGCCGGCAGATCATACTGTGTTGAAGCGTTTAACAAAGCAGTTTACTGGTGATTTATGGATATGATGCAGGCGCAATGCGATCTCGCCCGTCTGGGCTGGGGGCCTTTTTTTCAGCAGCAGCTGAGTATTGAAGAGTGGGAGGAGGCTCTGCCCGCGCGCGTGGCGGGGCTGAATCGTCATATACTGGGTCTTGTGACGGAAAACGGTCCGGTTCAGGCGGCTGTGCCGGGCAGCTGGTACACCGGCGGGCCGGAAGACGTGCCCACAGTGGGCGACTGGCTGCTGCTGGACCGCCGGACAAGCCAGCCGGTGCGCCTGCTGGAGCGTAAAAGCTTTCTGCACCGCAGAGCGGCGGGGCGCGAGGCAAAAATTCAGGCGCTGGCAGCCAACATAGATACACTGTTCATAGTTACTTCATGCAACGATGATTTCAATCCTTCGCGCATAGAACGGTATCTTACACTTGCCATGGGATCGGGGGTGACACCGGTTCTTGTTATTACCAAGGCTGATCTGGTTGCTGATGCGGATGAATTCATCGGGCGGGCAAAAGCCATCAGGCAGGATCTGGACGTGTGCGTGCTCAATGCTCTGGATGCCGGTTCTGCGGCCGTTCTGGAAAACTGGTGCGGCAAAGGGCAGACTCTGGCGCTTGCAGGGTCGTCGGGTGTGGGCAAGTCTACGCTGGTCAACACCCTGCAGGGAGAGCATATCCAGTCCACAGGTGCCATACGGGAACACGATGCCAGAGGGCGCCACACTACCACCGGACGCAGTCTGCATATGCTGCCTTCCGGAGCTGTTCTCATTGATACTCCGGGCATCCGCGAGCTGCAGCTTGCCGATGTCGGACAGGGACTGGCATCGGCATTTGACGATATCGAGCAGCTGGCCGCGGGGTGCCGTTTCAATGACTGCACCCACGACCATGAGTCCGGTTGTGCTGTTCAGGCTGCGGTGCTCAGCGGCGAGCTGGAACTGCGCAGGCTTGAAAACTACCGCAAAATAAGGGCGGAGCAGCAGCACAATGCGCTGAGCGTGGCGGAAAAAAGGGACAAGGCCCGGAAGTTCGGCAAGATGTGCCGGAACGCCGTGGCCATGCAGCGGAAAAAACGCCTGCGGTGATAGATGGGGCTGTCGTTGCGGGGCAGCCCGCCGGGCCATGACCCTGCAAGCCGCTATGGCAGACCTACGGCCGCAGGCTTGCTGCACCCTTACAGCAGCAGGCTGCGGATAGTGGTCAGAATGCCGGTTGTTAACGATCTGCGGGGCTGCGGAGCGGCAGCTGCAGGGTCGGGGCAGGCATCCAGCCGCCTGCGCAGAGCCTGAAATTTATCTTCAAGGCGCTGTTCGGCGCGTTGACGGCGGCGGGCGGAACGTTCGTGTTCCTTGCGTATGCGCTGCATGGCTTTCTCATGGGCCTGTTGCAGCGGGGCAATGACATCCGGTACGGAGTCGTGTGCGGCAGTATGTCTATCCATCTCCAAACCTCGCAAGGCTGACTTTCGCCGGCTGGCATCGGGGCCCCCCCCTAGATGTGGCTTCCGCACATCTGCCTGCGCCTTTCGGAGAATCAATTATAATCCAGAGCCGTGATGTTATTCAAAAGAGCCGCGGTGTCAATGTATAAGACCGTGTCACCGCGGCGTCTGCATCTTCTGCGGGCTTTCGCATATGGCCGAAAGCCGGTGTCCGGCGTGCCATTAATCTGAAAAAAAAGAACTTCCGCTCGGCGGGTGGTCTGTGAGACGCGAACGGGACGTGCAGACGGACCGGTGCGGTATGTTGAGACAGATTGCAGCGCGGGCTGCACGAAAAAGGCGCGGAGCATACACTCCGCGCCCTGTTATTGCAGTGCGCTGCCGCTGTTAGCGACGGTCGCGACGATCGCCGCCGCGTCCGTTGCGTCCGCCGCGGTCACCACGGTCGCCGCGTCCGCCGCGGTCTCCGCGGTCGTCACGGTCGCGGGGTTTGCGCGGGGGGCGTGCGGTGTCGGCCGGATCCCATTCCACGCCCTGCGCTTCCAGCATGACTGCCTTGCGCGAGGCGCGTACGCGTCCGTCATTGATCTCGATGACCTTGACTTCCACGTCCTGTCCCAGCTGCACAACATCCTCGGTTTTTTCCACGCGCGAGGTGTCCAGCTGCGAGATGTGAATCAGCGCTTCACAATTGGGCAGAATTTCCACAATGGCGCCGATCTCCATGATCTTGCGGACTTTTGCGGTGTAGTTTTTACCCAGTTCGGGGCGCTGGTCGTAGTACATGACCATTTCGCGGGCCATATCCATGGACTCTTTGGTGGGGGCAAAAATGGAGATTCTGCCGCTGTCCTCGATGTCGATGGATGCACCCGTGGCCGAGGTGATGGCTTTGATGTTTTTGCCGCCGGGGCCGATGATCACGCGGATGATTTCGGGGTTCACTTCCACCACGCTCAGCTGGGGAGCGTATTTGGAAAGCGCCTGACGCGGCTCGGGCAGCACCTTGGCCATTTCATTCAGAATGTGCAGACGCGCTTCGCGGGCCTGAGCCAGTGCGCGGCCCATCACTTCGGCGGGCAGGCCGTCGATTTTGATGTCCATCTGCACGGCGGTGACGCCTTCTGCGGTGCCGGCGATTTTGAAGTCCATATCGCCCAGAGCGTCTTCATCACCCAGAATGTCGGTAAGAACGATGAACTGGTCATCTTCCTTGATGAGACCCATGGCAATGCCGGCCACCGGAGCCTTGACGGGCACACCGGCGTCCATCAGCGAAAGGCTGCCGCCGCATACTGCGGCCATGGAGGACGAGCCGTTGGATTCCATGGTTTCGGAAACCACGCGCAGTGTGAAGGGGAAGCTGTCGGGCGAGGGCAGTACGGGGCGCAGAGCGCGTTCTGCCAGCGCACCGTGACCGATTTCGCGGCGGGAAACGCGCACGGGCTTCACTTCACCCACCGAATAGGGCGGGAAGTTGTAATGCAGCATGAAGCGCTTGGTTACGTCACCGGTAAGGGAGTCCATGCGCTGTTCGTCGGTGGTGCTGCCAAGAGTGGTCACCACAAGGCTTTTGGTCTCGCCGCGCGAGAAAATAGCCGAACCGTGTGCGCGGGGCAGGGCACCTGCTTCGATGATGATGGGGCGCACGGTTTTGGTGTCGCGGCCGTCGATGCGCAGGCCTTCTTTGAGTATGCGCTGGCGCACGATGCGTTTTTCAAGGCTGCTCAGAATATCGCCCAGAGCGGCAAGGCGTTCGGGAGTTTCGGCAAAGGCGGGGTCCTGCAGCAGGGCGGCCTTCACTTTTTCCTTTACGGCCTTTTTGGCTTCCTTGCGGGCCATTTTTTCCCTGACCTGCAGTGCGGCTGCCAGATCTGCGGTGGCAAGAGCTTCGGCCTTTTCCTTCAATTCAGTGTCTTCTTCAGGAGCCACGAACTCGATTTTGGCCTTGCCTGCCAGTTCGCGCAGCTTTTCCTGCATGTCGATGATGGGCTGCACTTCGCGGTGCGCCCATTCCAGGGCCTGCGCAATCACTTCTTCGGGCACGAAGTCGGCTTCGCCCTCAACCATGACCAGAGCGTCGCGGTTGGCGGCCACAACAAGGTTGAGGTCGGCCTTTGCCGCTTCGGTGATGGTGGGGTTAAGCACAAATTCGCCGTCGATGCGGCAGACGCGGGCACCGGCCACGGGAGCTTCAAAGGGGACACTGGACAGCATGACGGCGGCGGAGGAACCGCACAGCGCCAGCACGTCGGAGTCATTTTCCTGATCGGCGGAAATGACATTGGCCAGAATCTGGACTTCGTTGGTGAAACCCTTGGGGAACAGCGGACGCAAGGGACGGTCGATGAGGCGGGAAACAAGAGTTTCGCGCTCGCTGGGGCGGCCTATTTCGCGGCGGAAAAAGCTGCCGGGAATGCGGCCTGCCGCGTACATCTTTTCGGTGTAGTCAACAACCAGCGGAAAGAAGCTGATTTCGCGTTCCAGAGGCTGCGTGCACACGGTGCACAGCACAACGGTGCCGCCGCACTGAATCCATACCGCGCCGTCGGCCTGATTGGCCAGTCGCCCGGTTTCCATGATGATTTCTTTACCGCCCACGGTGGCGGTGAGGCGCTTGGCGCCGAAGAGATTTTCCATAACGTAAGAATCCTTTTCTCGTGAAGGGGATTCCGGGGAGAAGGCCATGCCCTGACAGGGCGTTCTTCCCGGACCCCCCTTTCACTTGCGTTGGGCGGCTGTGCCGCCGGGGTGTACAAAGCAGGGGAACCCCTGTCGGGGTTCCCCGTGTGAACCTACTTTCTGAGGCCCAGCTTCTGAATGAGAGCGCGGTAACGCTGAACGTCCTTTTTAGCAAGGTACTTCAGCATGTTGCGGCGCTGCCCGACCAGCTTGAGCAGGCCGGTACGGGAGTGATAGTCCTGTTTGTGGGACTTGAAGTGTTCAGTCAGGTATTCGATACGTGCAGTAAGCAGGGCCACCTGCACTTCGGGAGAACCGGTATCGCCTTCGTGCTGACCGTATTCTTCAATGATGGACATCTTCTTTTCAGGAGTCATTACCACAGCAAGTTACCTCCGAGTAACATATTATGTATTCCACAGCCCCCGCAGAACCGTCCAGACGGGCACCTGATTTCTGTAGGCTGTTTCCGCCAGAGCCAGCGGGTCACCGGCCGGGTCGAGCAGTACGGCTCTGATACCTTCGGTAAAAGGCATGCTGGCCATTTCTGCCGGATCATACGGATGGGGCATGCCGTTTTTCACACGGGCTTCGTCAGCTGCGCTCAGGCGCAGCTTGGGCCAGTGCGGCAATGCCTTGTCCAGCGGTATGACCCTGCCGGCAAGTTCCGCCGGTTCTGCCAGAACGTCGTCCAGATCATGGGCTTCGTCCAGCGAGAACGGGTGGCTGTACTCCCGGATGAGTTCGGTCAGCACAGCGCCGCACCCTAGACGGTTCCCCAAGCTGTGGGCCAGGGATCGTATATAGGTGCCCGAACTGCAATGAACCCGGAAGCGCACAAACGGCAGCTCAACAGCGAGCGTTTCCGCCTGTGAAATTTCTATACGCCTTGTTTTGACAGGCGTTTCCTTACCTTCGCGTGCCAGCTTGTACAGGGGCTGCCCCTTGTGCTTGGCCGCGGAATATGCCGGAACCTGCTGTTCCGACGAACCTGTCCACAAGTCGACAGCGCGGACCACGTCCTCTTCGGTTACGTGCGTCCAGTCTGCTGTGGAAAGTGTTTCGCCTTCGTCGTCCCACGTGTCTGTGGTGCGTCCCAGTTCCAGCGTGCCGGAGTATATTTTTTCTCCGCCTTCCATCAGATAGCCGGAAATCTTGGTGCACTGGCCCAGCAGCACCAGCAGCACGCCCTGAGCCATGGGGTCCAGCGTGCCGGCGTGGCCTATTTTTTTCTGCCCCAGCCGTTTGATTCTGGCGATGCAGTGAGCCGATGTGGGGCCTTTGGGTTTGTTAAGTACCAGTACCCCGTGCTGCTGTGCAAGTTTCGAATCAGCCATACAGTTAAGCGCCCTCGGCGTCCAGTGCAAGATTGCGCGAGACGGATGAAAGTATTTCCTGCACGGCGGATTCCAGCGGCATGTCCAGTTCGGCACCGGCGGCATTGCGGTGCCCGCCTCCGCCGAAGCCGGCGGCAACCCGCTGTACATCGGCCGTGCCGTTGGAACGCAGGCTGGCTTTGGAACGTCCGGGACCGTGTTCGCGCACGGTGACGGCCACCTGTACACCACGGATGCGGCGCATGTAATTTATAATTCCTTCGGCATCGGCGATGGTGGTGCCGGTTTCTTCCAGCACGGCGGAGCTGATGCCCAGCGCCGCAATGCGTCCGTCTGCACTCAGGCGCACGGCACCCATCAGTCTGCCCCACAGCTGCATGCGGTTCAGGCTCCAGTTGTTCTGCATTTTCGGTCCGAAATCGCCGAGATCAAGCCCGCAGCGCAGGATGTCGGCTGCAATTTCAAGCACCTGCGCCGTGGTGTTGCCATAGCTGAACGAACCGGTATCGGATACCAGCGCAAGGTAGAGAGCTTCGCCCACGGGGCCGTCGGGCACTGCGCCCAGCTCACGGCCGATAAGCGCGACCATCTCGCCGGTGGCGGCGCAGGAAGAATCAACCCAGTTCACATCGGCGAACTGGGGATTGCCCAAGTGATGATCAATGTTGATGCTGGGAACAGAAGAAAGCAGTGAACGGATTTCCTGACCCGGGCGGCGGTCATCGCCGCAGTCGAGCACCACAAGCCGGCGCGGAGCAAAGCTGTCTATCTCGTCCAGCGCGGTGACGCAGGGGGCGCCCATATCCAGCCAGCCGAACTGGTCCGGCACGCCGGACTCGTTGTACAGCATGACCTGTTTGCCCATGCGGCGCAGCATGTGCGCAAGAGCGGCCATGGAACCTATGGCGTCTCCGTCCGGATTATAATGACTGGCAATGAGAAAGTCGTCTTCGCGGCGCAGTATTTCGGCAATGCGTGCCGCGGGCATGCCGTGGTTTGTGCTTTCCCGCATGGCGGTGTTCCTTTGGCGCTACTCGGCGCCGAAAAATTCCATATCGCTGTAGGTCATTTCTTCGGGGCAGGCTGCTTCCATCATGCTCAGGCACTTGGTAAGTCTGCTCTGCAGGTGCTTTTCGCTGTTGCTTACGGTGACCACGGCCAGCGAAAGACGTGTAAGCGAATCCTGATTGGCAATTTCTGCAATGGATACGTTGAACTTGGCGCGGACCTTGGCTTTCAGGCTGGAGGCAACTCTGCGTTTGCCTTTGAGCGAGTCGTTGCCGTGCAGCGTGTACTCTACTGTCAGAATACCGATGACCATGGCATGTCTTTCCGCGGATGCCGCTGTGCCTGCCGTGTACAGGTTACGGCAGCGCGGCATGGTATAATCCTGCGGGGCGCCGCAGCGCCCCGCAGGGGGAGTGTTTAATCGAGGGTCGCTGCTTCTTCGACTTCTTCAAAGGCTTCGATGATGTCGCCTATCTTGATGTCGTTGTAGTTTTCAAGACCCATGCCGCATTCAAAGCCCTTGGCAACTTCCTTGACGTCGTCCTTGAAGCGCTTGAGCGAGTTGATGCGTCCGGTGTAGATGACCACGCCGTCGCGCAGCAGGCGCACCTTGGTGTTGCGGATGATCTTGCCGTCGGCCACATGGCAGCCGGCAACGGTTCCCACCTTGGGCACGCTGAAGGTTTCGCGCACTTCGGCCTGACCGAGGTACTGTTCTCTGACCACAGGGGCCAGCAGACCGGCCATGGCGGATTTGATTTCTTCCGACAGCTTGTAAATGATGTCGTAGAAGCGGATTTCCACCTTTTCCTGTTCGGCCACATCCTTCACTTTGGCGGTGGGGCGCACGTTGAAGCCGATGATGATGGCGTCCGAAGCGGAAGCCAGCAGAATATCGGATTCGGTGATGGCACCGGCGCCGCTGTGGATGATGTCCACTTTGACTTTTTCGGTCTGCATTTTACGCAGCGCATCGGTGATGGCGCCCACGGAACCCTGCACGTCGGCCTTGAGCACGAGGTTGAGGGTCTGCGTTTCGGCATCGGTTTTGCGCCGTGCAAGGAATGTTTCCAGGGTGACCTTGCTTTCGCGTGCCAGATCGCGTTCGCGCTGTTTGATGGCGCGCTGTTCCGCAATGCGGCGGGCAACCTTTTCATCCTTGACGCAGATGAACTCTTCACCTGCCACAGGTACGCCTTCAAATCCCTGCACTTCGACAGGAATGGAGGGGCCTGCCTGCTTGGCTTTTTTACCCTGATCATTGAACATGGCGCGCACACGCCCGCTGAAAACGCCGCAGACAAATGCGTCGCCGTGTTTCAGCGTGCCTTCCTGAATGAGCACGGTACCCACGGCACCGCGGCCCTTGTCCAGTTTGGCTTCCACAATGCGTCCGCGTGCGGGCTTGTCGGGGTTGGCTTTCAGTTCCAGAACTTCGGCCTGCAGTGCCAGCATTTCCAGCAGATCGTCCAGACCTTCGCGGGTCTTGGCCGAAACATACGAGAAAATGGTGTCGCCGCCCCATTCTTCGGGCACAAGGTCCTGCTCCGCCAGTTCACGCATTACGCGGTCTCTGTTGGCGCCTTCCTTGTCTATTTTGTTCACGGCAACCACAATGGGCACACCTGCGGCCTTGGCGTGGCTGATGGCTTCACGGGTCTGTTCCATCACGCCGTCGTCCGCGGCAACCACCAGAATGACAAGGTCGGTCACCTGTGCACCGCGGGCACGCATGGCGGTGAACGCCTCGTGACCGGGGGTGTCAAGAAACACGATGTCGCCGCGCTTGGTGCTTACGTGGTATGCGCCGATGTGCTGCGTGATGCCGCCCGCTTCACCGGTGGTGACACTGGATTTGCGGATGGCGTCGAGCAGCGACGTCTTGCCGTGGTCAACGTGCCCCATGATGGTGACAACAGGGGGACGGGGCAGCAGCAGTTCGTCGGCATCCACTTCCTTGGGCAGGAGGAACTCATCTTCAGAGAAGCCCACCTTTTCCACTTCGTAACCGAATTCTGCGGCAACCACAGTCGCGGTGTCGATATCCAGCGACTGGTTGATGGTGGCCATAATGCCCAGCGACATCAGAATTTTTATTATTTCCGGTGCCTTCACACCCATCTGGTGGGCAAAATCGGACACGCGGATAGCTTCATCCACTTTGATTTTACGCTTGGCCGCGCGCTGGGGCTGCGTGGACACGGGCTTTGTTTCGGGCTTGCGTTTGCCCTTTTTGCCGCGGTTCCAGTTGCCGCCCACATCTTCGCGCATTTTTTTGCCGCCTGCGCCCTTGTCACCGAATTCCACCGTACGGCGGCCTTTCTGGCGTTTCTTCTTGCTTTGTCCGTCGGCAAAGGGAGAAGAATTTTCGGCCTGAGCGGGCTGTCCGAAACCGGCCGCGGGGCGGGCACCACCCGGACGCGGAGCGCCGGGGCGGGGTGCGGGACGGCCATCGCCGGGACGCGAGTCACCCTGACGGGGACCGCCGGGGCGGGGACCTGCGGGGCGTGCGCCGGCCGGCCGGGGACCGCGGTCAGGACGTTCTGCCCTTTCTTCGCGGGCCTGAGCCGCAGCTGCAGCCTGAGCCTGCACGGCTGCAGGGTCGGGGCGCGAGATGACACGGACCTGAGGCCCTGCGGTTTCTTCGCGTTTCTTTTTCTTTTTCTTTTTCCTGCCGCCGTCAGCGTCGCCATCGGCTTCGGTGTCGGCCTGCACGGAGTCTTTTTCAGGTTCCATTGAAACCTCGTAACGGCGCTTTTCTGCCGGCGCCTTTTCAGCCGCGGGTTCAGCCGGAGCGGATTCGGTTGTTTCCGCCTGTTGCACCGGTGCACCCGCATCATGTGCTTCAACTTTTTCAGGCGCGGCAGGCTGCGCTTCCGGTGCGGGCTGCGCGGGCGCGGCCGTTTCGGGAGCGGGTTCTGCTTTTTCCTCCGCCTGAGGGGTGGCTGGCCGGATGATGCGCGCTCTGGGCGCTTCTGTCCGTGCTTCCGCCTTGCGTGCTTTGGCAGGCGCGGGCTTGGCTGCGGGAGCTTCTTCAGCTTCGGCTGCCGGTGCGGCCGCCTTGGCTTCGGGCTGCGCGGGAGAGGCCTGTGCCTCTGTTTCGGCAGGGGCTGCTTCTTCGCGGGCAGCCGGCTTTGCGCCGGAGCCCTTGCGGCGTCTGCGGATGATGACATCCGAAGCGCCGTCTTTGCGTCTGGCGTCGCCCGATGCTTCCTGCACCTGACCGCGCACCTTGCGCGCTTCTTCTGTAGTCAGCGTGCTGGTGGCGTTTTTCGCCGGAATATCCAGTTTCTTGGCCGCTGCCAGCACTTCTTTCGGAGCGATGTTCAGCTCGGTGGCCAAGTCCTTAATTTTGATTTTAGTCTCGCTCATGCGTGAACCCCCTTGCACTTTCTCCGCCAGCCCCGGAACTTCGGGAACCGTTGCCTGCATTGTTCACTACTGCAAACGTAGTAGCCTCTGCCCGGCTGGGTCTGAGCTTCGTCGGCCACGGGGTCGCCGCAAGGCTCACCCGGGGGGCAGACGTAGCGCAGGAGATCGCTCTTTGCAAACCGTCTCCTGCAGATGACGCAGGTGCGTATCGGAATATGTTTTTGTCCGTCAGTCATCGGCTTCCGGACTATTCGGCGTTTTCCCCGTCAGCGGCTTCTTCTTCCTCTCCGTCTTCAGCGCTGCGCTGTACAGGGGCAAGGAAGTTGATGGCAGCCCGCAGATCCGAGATCTTTCCGGGAGTAAGGCCTTCCACGGCCATCAGCTCTTCGTCTGTGGCGTCGCGCAGCTCTTCTATGGACGAGAAGCCCGCGGCCACAAACTGCTCGATGGGCACTTCGGCCACGCTGGCCAGCTGTTCGAGACCGCGCCCTATGGCGTTGGCTTCGTTGTAGCGGGTCTCGGTGTAAATATCTATTTTCCAGCCCAGCAGTTTGGATGCCAGTTTGACGTTCTGACCCTTTCTGCCGATGGCATTGGTCAGCTGATCGTCAGGCACAACCACTTCGAGCATGTTTTCCTCTTCGTCCACAATGATGCGGCTGATCACGGCGGGGCTGAGGGCGTTGCGTGCATAGGTTGCGATGTCGGGACTCCACACCACTATGTCGATGCGTTCGCCGCGCAGTTCCTGCACGATATTCTGAATGCGCGAACCGCGTATGCCCACACAGGCACCCACCGGATCGACATCGCGGTCCCGCGAGGTGACAGCCACTTTGGCGCGGCTGCCCGGATCGCGGGCAACACCCATCACCTGAACGGTTTCGTCATCCACTTCGGGCACTTCGCGTTTGAACAGCGCGGCCATGTAGTCGGGGTGCGAACGGGATACCACAACCTGCGGGCCGCGGCCTTCCTTGCGCACTTCTATGATGATGGCCTGCACGCGGTCGCCGCGCTTGTAGTGTTCGCGCGGAATCTGTTCGTCTTTGGGCAGCAGCGCTTCGGTACGGCCCAGATTGATGATCCAGCCGGTTTTGTCTCTGCGCTGAATGATGCCGCTGGCGACTTCGTTCAGGCGGTCCTTGAATTCTTCGTATATGATTTCCTGCTCGGCATCCCGCATGCGCTGGATGATGACCTGCTTGGCGGACTGGGCGGCAATACGGCCCAGATCTTCGATTTTCAGGCGAAAGCCCATCTCGTCGTCAAGCTGGACGCTGGGGTCGTGTGCGCGGGCGTCTTCCAGAGAAATCTGCGAAGCCTCGTCCTCCACTTCTTCCGTCACGATTTTGAACTGGTAAACCTCGATTTCGCCTGTTTCTTCATTGAAGTTGACTTCAAGGTCCAGCTCATCGCCGTATTTGCGGATGACGGAGGTACGTACCGCTTCTTCCAGCGTTTCGACCAGCAGTGCCCGGTCCAGCCCCCGGTCTTTGCTGATCTGGTCTATGGCTTTTTTCAATTCCATGCTCATGGGGAATTCCTCCGACTCGATATGTCCGGGCGGCCGTTAGCGCTTCTGGCCTTTTTCGCTGTCAAAATCGTAGATCAGTCTGGCTTTTTTCACATCGTCCCAGTGCGCGCTGAGTTCTTCCTGCAGGTTGTCGCCGCCTTTCAGCGGGTCTATCTGCAGAGTGAAGTTTTCGCCTTCCACGTTTCCGACAACGCCGGTAAATTTTTTCCGTCCGGGAAACTGCGCACAGGGGGCGCGCAGCACCAGTTCTGCCTTGTGTCCTTTATAGGCGGCAAGCTGTGCCGCGCTGAACAAAGGCCGTTCCAGTCCCGGGGACGACACCTCGAGGTTGTAAGCCCCGGCAATGATGTCTTCGACTTCCAGTGCCAGCCCGATATGCCGCGAGACAGTGGCGCAC
This sequence comes from Oleidesulfovibrio alaskensis DSM 16109, assembly GCF_000482745.1. Lineage (NCBI taxonomy): Bacteria > Pseudomonadati > Thermodesulfobacteriota > Desulfovibrionia > Desulfovibrionales > Desulfovibrionaceae > Oleidesulfovibrio > Oleidesulfovibrio alaskensis. The sequence goes on from NZ_KI519494.1 coordinate 404,242, forward strand.
TGGTCGATGGTAACGCCGTCGGGTCCGTCAATATATATACGCAGAACGGCCTTGCCGCCCTGAATAAAGTCCATGCCCCACAACTCAAGGTCGAAGGACCGGATGACGGGGGTGATGATTTCCAGCAGTTGTTCGTGAATTGTTGTGACGGTCATATGCATCGTACCATGCGGTCTTGCCGCAAAAAAAAAGGGGGCCTTGCCGGCCACCCCGCGTTCAGCCGCTTAGCGGCCACAGGATGTATCAATGTCCGCCGGTGATAATCCGGTCTGCCTGCACGGCGTAGGCCAGAACAGGTAGCATCCACGTGGGAACCGCACATTTGAATCGCTATCGTATATGTTGCTCCCGAGACGTTGTCAATGGCCGCAGACCAAAAAACCGGCGCCGCCGGTTAAAAGAAGGCTGAACAGGCTGGCCCGCATGTTGCATCGTGACCGGCTGTGCGGGCGCCTGTGCGCCGCGCCAAGGAGGCTGCCATGCAAGACAGTATGTATAGCGCGTTATTCGGGGCGCTTACCAACGAACACCGGCTGAACAACATCGCCAACAATCTGGCGAACGTGAATACCACCGGGTACAAACGCGACGTGCTCGCGTTCAAGGACACTTTTCTTTCCTTTGCCCATGACGAGGTGATGGAACCCATACCCAATGTGCGTTCCAAGAAGATGTTTCCGGAGCCGATACACATTGCCAAACCGCGCATAGCGCTGGCCAAGACCGATTTCAGTCAGGGCAGCCTGAAGCTGACAGGCGGTACGCTGGACATGGCCGTGCACGGCGACGGCTTTTTCAAGGTGCGTACCCCGGACGGCGAGTTCTACACCCGTAACGGCAACTTCCGTCAGACTTCCGACGGTCAGCTGGTAACGCAGCAGGGCTGGCCCGTGCTGGGAGCGGGCGGAGACATACAGATTCCGCCGCGTGCCAATCTGACAGTGGCGGAAAACGGCACCATCTATGCCGACGGTGAAGAGATAGGTCAGGTGCAGGTGGTCACGCTGGACAATCTGGATGCGCTGGAAAAACAGGGAAGCAACCTTTTCCGACTGCGTGAGGGAGCGGAGGCGCAGGAGGTTCCTGTGGAAAACCCCGTGGTGCTTCAGGGGTTTCTGGAAACGGCCAACGTCGAGGTTGTTACTGAAATGGTCAACATGATCGAAGCCAACCGTCAGTTTGAAGCTTATCAGAAAATTATGCAGACCACTGATGCCGTGGACAAAATGGCCACCACTCAGGTGGGCAGGGGCCGTGCGTAACGTGCGGCAAACCGGAGGATATCCGTCATGATGCGTTCTCTCTGGACTGCTGCTACAGGTATGATCGCCCAGCAGCTTAATATTGACACCATTTCCAACAACCTCGCCAACGTGAACACACTGGGCTTTAAAAAGAGCCGCGCCGAGTTTGAGGACCTCATGTATCAGAACATGAAGATCGCAGGCTCGGTTACCGGCAACGACCAGCGTATTCCCACGGGTATTCAGGTGGGTCTCGGTGTGCGTCCCACCACCGTGCACAAATTTTTCACTCAGGGCGATTACTCCAACACGGGCAACCCGCTGGACCTCGCCATTGAAGGTGACGGGTTCTTTCAGGTTACCGTGAACGGCGAACCGGCTTACACGCGCGCAGGTGCTTTCAAGCTCAATCAGGACGGCACCGTGGTCACGGCCAACGGTTACCCGCTGGAGCCGGAATTCACCGTGCCGCCCGAAACAAAAAACGTGGTGGTGACCGAAAACGGGCACATCGCGGCGCTGGATAAGAACGGTGAAGAGCTGGCCGCGGCTGATATCCCGCTGTACACGTTCATCAACCCCGCGGGACTGCAGGCCGCCGGACGTAACCTGTACCTTGCATCGGAGGCTTCCGGTGTGGCTGTGGAGGGCGTGCCCGGCGAAGACAATGTGGGCACCATCGCGCAGGGCTTTCTGGAAATGTCCAACGTGGAAGTGGTGGACGAAATGGTCAATATGATTGTGGGGCAGCGTGCGTACGAAATGAACTCCAAGGCCATTCAGGCTTCGGACAACATGCTGCAGACGGCAACCCAGCTCAAGCGCGCCTGATGCGTCTGCGGGGGATCGTGCGTATGTGGATGTCCGTTGCAAAACCGTATTCAGGCGCCGCGGCAGAGTCTCTTTCGCGGTGTGGCCTGCGGGGCCTGCACATGGTGCTGCTGGCCGTGCTGCTGGCCGTGCTGGCTGCTGTTCCCGCCGGAGCTTCTCTTACGGGCACGTGGCGTCTGCAGCTGCGCGATGCGGCGGTGGTGCACGGAGATATGGTGCTGCTGGGTGAAATAGCTTCACCCGTGGGAGAAATGCCGCCGGAACTGTGGCAGCAGCTTGCCCGCCGGCCGTTGTGGGAATCACCGGATAAGACCGGCAGAACCATGAGCATAACCGGCCCGCGGCTGAAGCGTGCCATGCGCCGGTACCTGCCGGAACACCACCGCAAATGCCTGTACCCCGCTTCCATGGCGGTGCAGAAAGGGGGCGGTCTGTATGACGAGGCCGCTTTGCGCAAGGTGGTGGCGGACTCGCTGACTCCGCGGCTGGCCGCACTGGAAGGCGAAGCCTCGCTGCGGGATTACAGGCTGCCTGCGTTCATGTTTGTGGAAGACCCGCTGAACACTGTCATGCTGATGACGGACGATGTCCGTGCCGGAAGGCTGTCGCTGAGGCTGGCCGAAGTGCGGCCCACCGGAGACGTGGTGCGTCAGGCCACAGGCAGTGTGTTTGTGGATGTGTGGACGGGGGTTCCGGCTGCGGCGTTTCCTGTTAACAGGGGCGATCTGCTGGGGCCGGATGCTGTGACCATGGTGCGCAAGAACAGGGCGTTCATGCGCGGAGACCCGTGGGACGGCAAAGGCGGCCCGTGGCGCCTGACGCGGGCCGTGGGGCAGGGGCAGGTCATCTATGCAGCCGATCTTGAAATAATGCCCACTGTGGCGCGCGGAGACAGGGTTGATCTGGTTTTCCGCGGCAGCCGCATTCTGCTTACCGTGCCTGCAGAAGCGCTGGCAGACGGTGCCGCCGGAGATTCCATTCCGGTTCGGAATTTGCAAAGTCGCAGGCAGGTGTATGCCACCGTCAAAGATCCGACCACCGTCATTGTGCAATAGCCGGCCGCACCGGCGTCCGGAGGAGTGGATATCATGAGATACGCAGTCATATGCATGCTGCTGCTGGCAGCTTCCGGCTGCACGGCCGCCAGACAGGCGCCGTCGCCCGAACCCGGGCTTGTGCCGCCGCCTGTGGTCACCACGCCGGAGGAAAAAGCCGAAAATCCCGGTTCGCTGTTCAGCGATGAAAACGCAGACCTGCTCTATGCCGACTACAGAGCACGCCGCGTGGGGGACATTGTCCTTATAAATATAGTGGAAAATTCCAAGGCCGAGAACAAGGCATCCACCTCCACCAATAAAGAATCCACCGGCGAGTACGGCGTTTCTTCGTTTTTCGACCGCAGCAAGGTGGGCATCATTCCCGGGCAGACGCTGCTCAGCGGCCGCACTGGCGATGTGCCGCTGCTCAAGTTCAGCTCTGTAAGCGATTTTTCCGGCGACGGAGAGACAACCCGCGAAAACACTGTCACCGCCACCATTGCCGCAAGGGTGACACGGGTGCTGCCCGGAGGTCTGATGCAGGTCGAGGGGTCGCGTGAAACCAGAGTGAACGAAGAAACCCAGATAGTGATGGTGAGCGGACTGGTGCGCACTTCGGACGTGGCGGACGACAACTCCGTCATGTCCACCCAGATGGCTGATGCCCGCATTTCCTATTACGGCAAGGGTGTCATTTCGGACAAACAGCGTGTGGGCTGGTTCACCCGGCTCATGGACAACCTCTGGCCGTTTTAGGAGCGCACACACATGACCTTTTTTACCCGTTGCTTCCGCCGTGGCGCGCTGCTTTTTCTGCTGGCTGTCCTGCTGCTGCCGTCGCCCGCCCAGGCTGTACGCATCAAGGACATAGCCTCGTTCGGCGGTGTGCGCGACAACGACCTCATGGGCTACGGGCTTGTGGTGGGGCTTGGCGGTACGGGTGACAAAAAATCATCCACGTTCACCATAAGCTCCATGGTGAACATGCTCGACAAGATGGGCATAGCCGTGGACCGCACCAAGCTGACACCTAAAAACGTGGCCGCTGTGATGGTGACCACGCGCATGCCCGTGTCGGCCCGTCCGGGTTCGCGTCTGGATATTACGGTATCATCGCTGGGAGACGCCACCAGTCTGCTGGGCGGCGTGTTGCTGATGACACCCATGAAAGGGGTGGACGGCAAGGTGTATGCGCTGGCACAGGGACCGCTTGCCCTGGGCGGTTTTTCGGCGGAAGGCGATGCGGCGCGGGCGCAGAAGAACATCACCACCGTGGGCCGCATTCCCGGCGGTGCCGTGGTGGAGCGTGCCGTGCCGTTTGAATTCAACACCCAGAACAAGCTGACGCTGCATATGAACGTGCAGGATTTTTCCACAACCATGCAGGTGGTGGACAGGCTTAATGACAACATGGGCGGCCAGTTTGCCAGTGCGCGCGATATAGCCACCGTGGACATCATGGTGCCGCCCGCCTACAGGGGCAATCTGGTGCCGCTGATGGCTTCGCTGGAAAACCTGCCCGTAACGCCGGACAGCCCCGCCCGTGTGGTGGTGGATGAAAAGACCGGAACCGTTGTGGTGGGTAACAGTGTGCGGATTTCCAAGGTTGCCGTGTCGCATGGCAATCTGCAGATAGTGGTGCAGGAAAATCCGCAGGTTTCGCAGCCCGGAGCCTTCAGCCCGGGGCAGACCGTGGTCACTCCGCAGACGGATATAGCCGCACAGGAAGAGAACCGGCGGCTGGTGATGATGGAAGGAGCCACGCTGCAGGAACTTGTGGACGGCCTGAATTCCATAGGCGCCACACCGCGCGATCTTATTTCCATACTGCGCACGCTCAAAGCGGCGGGCGCGCTGCACGCGGAGCTGGAGGTCATCTAGCATGAGCGGCCCTTTGTACGATTCCGGCATGGCATCTTCCGCCCTTGAAGGGCAGGAGCTTGTGCGGCGCAAGCGCGAGATGGACGCGCTGCGTCAGCGGCTGGGCGACAGCAAGTCGCGCGAGCAGCGTCTGCGCGAATCGTGCGAAGGCTTTGAATCACTGTTCATTCAGAAACTGTGGCAGCAGATGCGCGCGACCGTGCCCAAAGAAGGTTACCTGCACAGCCGCGACGAAGAAATGTACCAGTCCATGTTTGATCAGGAGCTGGCCAAGAAAATGGCTTCGGCAGGCGGCATAGGGCTGGCAGATATGCTGTATGAACAGCTGCAGGGAAGGCTGGAGGATGCCAGCCGCACCACATCGCCCGGCGCCATGACAGGTGCCGCGGCAGTACGCCCGCTCTCTCTCAGAGACGGTGCCGCAGCGGTGCCGGAAGATGCCGCGGCGTTACCGGAAGATGCCGCGGCCGGTGATGCGGTTCCGCAGGACGGAGACGAGGCCATGTACACGCCGCTGGAACAGCCGCAGGCCGGTGCGGGCAAATCTGTCTTGGCGGATTCTGCTCCGGCGGAGCATCCGCCTTTGTCATCGGTTCCTCCCGCGTTTTCTTCTGAAGACAAAAAGATATTTACACAGGTGGAGGCGCTTGCCCGGCGCATACGGCAGAATGCCGCACCGCAGGATGCCCCGCAGCAGGTTGAAGCCGCGGGCGGCATGGGCGGCCCCGCACAAAGCGATGCCGCTCCCGTCTCGCTGCACTGGCCGCTGCCGGGCAGAATATCGTCCGGTTTCGGCTGGCGTCCGGACCCGTTTACAGGTGAACGGGAATGGCACGCGGGGCTTGATATCGCCGGAGAAGAAGGCGAACCCGTGGCAGCCTGCTGGGACGGAAAGGTGGTTTTTGCCGGAGAAAAGGGAGACTACGGCAAACTGGTGGTGCTGGAACACGCCGGCGGGTGGCGCAGTTATTACGGTCACAACAGTGAACTGAATGTGGAAGTGGGGGATGTTGTCACGGCTGGCAGGAAAATTGCTGAAGTAGGTGACACAGGCCGCTCCACAGGCCCCCATCTGCACTTCGAACTGCGTCAGGGTGAACTTGCATGGAACCCCGAGCAGATCAGAAACCGGCTGATGGCGGGGCTTTCCATAGGTAAACGCGGCTGACGGAGGTAAAGGATATGACCGGTTATCTGCTCGGCAATCTTGTCCGCCAGAAAGGCGCGCTGCACTATCTTGAAACACTGCTTGAGGAAGAGTTTTCCCACCTGCGTGAACGTCGTCCCGATGATGTGAGCCATGTGGAGATGATGATTCATGAACTGGTGCGTCAGGTGGCTTCCGAGCGTGTGGAGCTTAAGGAAGCCATGAACGGCGTGCGTCTGCAGGAATACTGCGACAGTCTGGATGAAGAGACGGCGGCTCCTGTGCGTGATGCCCTGCAGCGCATCGACGAACTTGAGCAGACCTGTTCGCGTATGGCTTCGCGCAATGCAGAGCTGGCGCTGGCGCTTATGGATCAGAGCCAGAAAATGCTTTCTTTCATGCATGAACGTATCCAGCCGGATACCCGTATGACCTACGGCGGCCGCGGGCGCTACACCACCCACAGACCTCAGGCCGCACTGCTCAGCGGGAGGCTGTAATGACGCTTAACTCGCTGCTCAGCGTGGGCAAGGATGCGCTGTTTGCGTCGCAGAGCGCCATCCAGACCACAGGTAACAATATCGCCAACGTGAACACCCCCGGGTATTCGCGTCAGGCCGTACGTTTTGAAGCCAAAACCCCCATCGACTGGAAACCCGGCCAGATGGGAACCGGCGTCAAGGCGGCGGAGGTTTTCCGGTACTTCAATACCTTTATTGAACAGGAATACCACGATCACTTTGCCACCGAGCAGCGGTGGAAAGCGCAGCATCAGATGCTGCAGAGCGTCGAGAGTCTTTTCAACGAATCCAATTCAAAAGGCATAAACGCCGCGCTTTCGCAGTTTTTCACCGACTGGCAGCAGCTGGCGCAGCGTCCCGACGACAAGGCCACGCGCGAAGCTTTGCTGGCACACACCCAGAGCCTGACAAGTCTCATCAACAGTACAGCGGATTCCATGAATCAGCTGGAACACCAGATGGATGAGTACATCCGGCAGGATGTGGACAAAGCAAACAAGCTTATCAAGGATATCGCCGAGCTGAACCGTTCCATTCAGGTGCACGATATTCCCGGATCAAACAACGCCAACACGCTGCTTGACCAGCGCAACCAGATGGTACGCGAACTGGCGGCCATCATGGATGTGGATGTCATCGACAGAGGCAGCGGTGACTTTGTGGTCAACACCAAGGCCGGGCATACGCTGGTGGACGGAGAGGAATCGTTTGAACTGAAATTTGAAGGCCCCAAAACCAGCGCCGTGGTCAAGGGCGTGCCGCCTTTTGACGGCGAGATTGTCTTTGAAGGTTCTTCGGCCCGTGAATACACGCTGGAGATTGTTTCCGGCGGTGCCGTGGGCGGCGGCGCCACGTTCAAGGTTTCGTACGACGGTGGCCGCACATGGCTGACGGACGAGACCACGGGGCTGCCCAAAGAGTTTCAGGCCAATGCGCAAACCGGCAAAGTGCATGTGGACGGTCTTGATATATACTTCAATGCCGGTGCCAATGACCTTGCCGCAGGGGACGAATTTACCATCGTGCCCAAAAGCGGCCTGTACTGGGTGCGGCCCACCACTGAACCGCTGAACATAACCCCCATGGCGTTTGCCGAGGGCGGCGACAATCCGCGGCGCCTTGTGGGCGGTACTCTGGCCGGCTATTTCAGCTTCCGTGATGCCAATCTGGGAAAATATCAGGAAAAGCTGGATGCTTTTTCCCGCGAGCTGGCGTGGCAGGTCAACTATCTGCACAGTCAGGGTGCCGGTCTGGGCCATCTTGACTACACACGCGGCGGCGACAGTGTGAACGACCCCGCGCTGGCGCTGGGCGATGCGTCTTCCGGTCTGTCCTATTTCGACAAGCTGAAGTCCGGCAACCTCACGATGTACTTTTTTGACTCTGCAACGGGCGAACTGGCCTCCGGGGCCTCTTTCGGCCCGCTTGATTTCGGCGGCGGAGCCAACTTCGATCCTTCTGTGCATACGCTTGACGATGTGGTGAATGCCATAAACACATCGTGGGGCGGGTATGTCACCGCGTCCATAGCAGACAACCAGCTGGTGCTGGATGCCGCCGACGGCTACCAGTTCGGCTTTGCCGACGACAGCACGGGATTGCTGGCTGCACTGGGCATCAATACATATTTTCAGGGTGATTCGGCGGTGACGCTGGGCATGCGTCCCGAAGTGCTGGCCGATGTGAGCCGCATCAACGCCGGGCGCATCAACGGCGGCGGAGAAGCCAATGTGGGCGACAACGACACCGCCACGGCCATCAGCGGACTGGCAACCAAAAAGCTCGATATCCCCACAAGCTACGAACAGGGACGCAATCAGTCACTTTCGGAATATTTCAACACCATTTCCGCCAACGTTGGTTCGGATACGGCGCAGGCCAAGTTCGGGTCGGATTTTTACGGCACGCTGGCCGACGACCTGAGTGCGCGACAGGATTCCGTTGCCGGGGTGAATCTGGACGAGGAGATGAGCAGCCTTGTCAAATTTCAGCATTCATACAAGGCGGCCGCCAAGCTGGTGACCACGGCCGACGAAATGCTGCAGGTGCTTCTGGGACTCAAGCAGTAGCGGCACATGCGGGAAGCTGCCACGGCAGCCCTGCGGAGGAATGAATCATGCGGGTATCACAGCGCAGTCTTTTTGATAACTTCATCAGCAACATGAACATGTCGCTGTCTAACCTGATGGACTCCAACATTCAGGCTTCCAGCCAGAAGCGCATCAACAAGCCTTCGGATGATCCTGTGGGCGCGGCGCGGGTGATGGGGTACCGCGATTCTCTGGCCGCCATCAAGCAGTACCGCAGCAATGTGGACACCGCCACCAGCTGGCTGGCAACCGCGGACCAGACCCTGACACAGGTGAACACCGTGCTTACGCGCATCAAGGGGCTGGCGGAACAGGCAGCCACGGGCACGCTGGACGCCAACAACCGCGAGCAGATAAGCTTTGAACTGCGTCAGCAGTACGAGCAGCTGATCAACCTTGCCAATACGCGGGTGGAAGGAAGGCACATTTTTGCCGGTCACAAGACGGACCAGCCCGCATTTGTGCAGGGGCTCAATGTTTCCACCATTGATACGGCTTTTTCCGGCGCGTCGTTTTCGGTAAGCGGCAGTCTGGAAAAGACCATGCTCATCCAGTTTACCAGCAACGGTCAGGTGGGTACCGACGCGCTGAGCTACCGGTATTCCAATGACGGCGGCGATACATGGCAGACGGGCACACTTTCTGCCGGCGGCACGACACTGACCGCCGGCAGCGTGCAGGTGGAACTGCCCGCGGGCCGCACCGTTTCCGCTGTGAACCCCGACAACCCGCACGAGACCGACAACGGTACATGGCTGTATGTGCGTCCCACCGCCGTGTACAAAGGGGATGACAACGACTCCACCACGGTGCAGTCATACGGCAATAATCTGGTGAATGCGTCGGGCAACGGTTATTTCAAAAGCGATGTGATGGTGCGGATTGATTCCGGAACAGACCTTGCGTCCGGCATCACATATTCGTACAGCACGGACAACGGCAGTACCTGGGTGGAGGGCAATACCACCTCGGGCACCGGCAGTTCCGCCTCGCTGCTTATTCCCGGCGGTTTTCTGGAGCTGAGTTCCGGTGCCGGTTCGGCTGTCAATCCGGGCGACCAGTTTATACTGCGGCCCCACCGTGCGGACATCCAGCTTGAAATTTCTCCGGGCGAACATCTGACCATCAACAGCGTGGGCAAGGATATTTTCGGCGGAATATATAATCCGCCGGACGGTTCGGGCCCGCAGGTGGCCATGGGCGGCGGCACCAGCAACCTGTTTGAGGTGGTGGGCGAACTGGTGGCCTTTGCCGAGACCAACAATCAGGCCGGAATTCAACGTTCGCTTGCTGCTCTGGACGATGTGGGGCAGCATGTGATGACACAGGTGGCCAGCATAGGCGGCCGCGAAAACCGGCTGGACGTGGCCAAAAATGTGTTGACAACCGCGGAGCTGGACGACAAAAGCCGTATGAGCGACATTGAAGATGTGGACGTTGCCGAGCTGATGACCCGCCTTGCGCAGCAGCAGCTCATCTATAACAGCGTGCTCAAGTCGTCCTCCATGATCATGCAGATGAACCTGACCAATTACCTGTAAACGAGCAGCGTATGCTTATATTGACGCGCCGTCCGGGAGAGAGCCTGTACCTGGGCGATACCATCAAGATCACTGTCCTGAGTGTGCAGGGCAAGCAGATCAAGATAGGTCTCGATGTGCCCGGAGACATGACCGTGTACCGGGAAGAGGTATACATGCGCGTTCGTGACCAGAACCGTCAGGCACTTGAAACCAGCGATGCGGACCTGCTCGCAGCGACTCAATTATGGCACGCGAAAAAGAAATAGAAATCCAGACTCGTCTCGGAAAGCAGCGCATCCTGCCCAGCAAGGTGATCTATTTTCCGCGCGGTATCATGGGCTTTGAAAATCAGCATGAATTCACGCTGCTTAAATTGCGTGAAGACGCGCCTTTTCTTGTGCTGCAAAGCATTGATGACGCCCGCCTGGGGCTGCTGGTCGCCGACCCGTACAGTTTTCTCAGCGACTATCAGATAAAGGTGAGCGATGCAGAGCAGAAACTGCTGCGCCTGCGCAACATCAGACAGGTTGCCGTGCTGGTCACCGTATCCATTCCCCCCGGTCAGCCCGACAAGACAGCGCTCAACCTCAGCGGTCCCATTCTGGTGAACCATGAGGCAAAGCTGGGCCTGCAGGTGCCGCAGGTGGAAGGAAAGTATCCGGCGCAGGTCTATGTGCATCCGCAGAATGAAACCAAGGTGGCTGCCGCAGATGCACGTCATCCCGATGACGGCGGCGCGGAAAACTGGTGAGCTGTGTACTATAACTGATTTTACGGGCGGGCTGCATCATGCGGCCCGCTTTTTTTTGCGGCCGTACTGCCGCGGTGCTACAACCGGTCTGCTTCGCGCAGAAGAGCGCGGAACGAGCCGTCCTGCTTCATCCGGCGGATTGCCTCTTTCAGGCGGGGAGCCAGATCTGCGTGTCTGGCCGCCAGATAGATGTAGCCCGGCATCTCGACAGCTTTGCCGGTTTTGATGACGGCGGGCTGTGCATCGTTGCGTGCCGCCAGCATACAGTCCAGCACCGTGGCTGCACCTATAAGCATGTCTATGCGGCCCGCGCGCAGCATGTCTATGCCCTGCGCGTAGGTGTTCAGTCTGTAAATGGTGTGGCCCGCGGCAAGGGTCTGCGCGGCTATGCGTCCTGTGACCGAACCGCGTATATAGCCTACCTGCAGCGCTCTCGTGCCGGGGCGCGTCAGTCTCTGCAGCGTGGAGATATCCTGCAGCTCAGGGTCTGTGACATACAGGCTGTAGCGTATGTCAAAAACAGGTTCGTCCACCTTCACCAGCATGCCGTTCAGGTTGGTGCCGTCGTCCGCCCTCAGAAAATCTCCGTCCAGCTTGCCGGATTCGACAAGTTTTTCAAGGCGCTTGAGAGGCAGCGGCCTGATGGAGACATCGCGCTGCACATGGGCGAAGATGGCGGAGTACAACTGTCCTACCAGCTGAACATGTTCCTGCCGGCACATCTCCGCTGCTCCCAGAACCAGCGTGCCGTTGCCTGCCTGCGTCCGGGGGACTGCGGAAAAAAGAACCAGCAGAATGGCGCCGGTAAAAAACAGGAGCATGGGGCGGGTATGAGGCATTGAGTTCATCCTGTGTTGTATGACCTGACTTGAAGGGGCACCGGCGGGGCACCCGCCGGAAGGACAGAGAGCATAACGGGGCATGTTGCCGCTGTCCATTATTGCCGTGCAGCAATGCGGAAGGCAGTGGCGGATGGCTGAACCTTGCCGCCGGCTGTACGGGACATGGCATGGGTGGGTACCGCTGCTCTGTTTGATCAATTTTTTGTGCCGGAAATCCCGTCTTTGAACCGAAGCCGCTCCGCCGGTCTGTTGGTTGCGTCTATTGAACCACGTTCATGCAAGGGTTGCGGCCAATGGTGCGGCCAATGTTTGCGGTTGGTCGGGCGGTTACCCGCATAGCGGAAAGCCGGACGTGCGAATGCCCTGCGTGCAGACGTACGCAGGATGTGCCGTCGTTTGGTAAGAACAAGTGGCAGCTGTTCTTGACGGAAAAGTTTACGCACTTCTGTGTGGCAGGAGCGACTCAGGGTTGATGATGCAATGCTGCGGGATGGCGAAAGACGTTTTTACACTTGCTGGACGTGTATCCACAGCACTGGAAACTCTTTGTTCAATTATCGGCTTGCGGGGGGGATTACCGGAGAAGTTGATATGAAAATGAATCGTTTTTCGATCTGTTTGTGATTGACATGACCTGCCACTGATGATGAAATTCTTTATCGATTCCGGTTTGCGATAATTATCACCGAGTTCTTTATGGCGAAAGTGAAGTGCTTTTTACGCCAAACTGAAATCTATCTTATTTTGTTGATAGCCTTCAGTGATTGATGCGTGTCTGCTTTGGTAAGGCAGGAATACGCTTGTTCCGATCAGGTGATAATGAAAGGCATGGTCATTTCGGACTGGAGTTTTTTAAAAAATGCAGGCGACAGCAGGAGTCTGTGAAGTTTTGAAACTATACAATTCAGATGAGTGGGCATGGTGCGTAACTCGCAAGGGGGGGTAAGCACGCAGAAAAGCTGATGGTGCAATGAGCGCGGTTCATATCTGTTCTGTTTCTGTCATGTTTATGGAAAAGAGGTGAAGGATGAAAATGAATAAGGTTTTTTTAGGATTGGTTGCAAGTTTCTTAGGGCTTCTGCTTTATTACCTTGTAATGCACCGAATTGAAGGCCCTCAGGCCATTTATAAATATAGTTTTCTGATCGTGGCCATGTTTTCGCTTGCCACAATGGTTATTCAGACAGGAAAAAGTGCTGAAAGGGGTTCTGTTGCCCAAAAAAGCGAGGCTTCGGCTTCTGCTTCTGCCACAAAGGAGCCTTCGTATCGTAGCACAGCATGCACTTTTTTAATTTGTGTCACTTTTATATTCAGTTTTTCAATGTTCCTGAATACCTGGTGAAGGGTAATCCCCCCTCAATTTTAGGAAGCTTGAAAGTGGAGGCTATGCAGGTCTGTCCGCGATTGGTTCCGGCAGTTGCGTATCAGTGGATATCTGGAAACATTGTATAGCCGGAAAAGGTGACATGCCTCGCTAGGCTAGCTGAGTCCGGGCGGCTTCGAGCATTTGTCTTATCAGGACCGGCAGAAACAGACGGCGTCGCCTCTCCGCTACTATTCGTTTTTTATGGCTCTTTAGCACAGGAAGATGAGGCAAAGGAAAAAGCACTCATGCGCGGGCATGAGTGCTTATCTTCATTTTGGCGTCCCCAAGGGGATTTGAACCCCTGTCGCCTGCGTGAAAGGCAGGAATGCCAGCCAAGCAAAGCTGGTTGCAGCAATAAAATCAACAACGTCTTGGCTGCACTTGTCAGCAGTAGGCACGTTTGACACGGATTCTGACACGTCATGGACACGCTGCAAACAAAGCGGCGATCAGCGTCAGTACGTTGTCTTAGTCATTTTAACAGCCATTATATTATTTCATAATTGATAAACTAGTTAAGGAATTAGCTCTGAATTTTTCTTAGCCTTATTGCGAAACGTCAGCAGCAACCATAATCATGCCGGACAACTCCCGGATATATTCACCGCCCTGAACGGCGTGGCCGAGTTCATACAGGCCCGGCGCGGAATGGAAGCTGCCATAGAACATCACCACGTCACCCCAGGGTGCGTAGTAAGCCAGAGTGCCGGAGCGCACATCGCCAGCCAACGGCGTGTCGGACGTATTCAGTTTTTTCGGGGGGTAAAAAATTTTCTCATTGTTCCCATAGTTTTCAACGGTAATTTCCATGGGTAACTGAACAAGCAATGACTTGGACGCCGGGCTCTCATTCAATGCGAAGACGATATCCTGACCATTTGCGTGTACGACCATCTGCATGGGATGTTCTCCGGTTTCATTGGCAAAAGAGACTGTTACGGAAAAAAGCATAACGACACAGAGTGACACCAGAAACCATACACCATTCTTCATCATGACCTCCCATGGTAATCCACCAGACCGGGAATGATGATCAGGCCTTCGATCCAGCCGCATGTGCCTGTTGCAGCGCGCGGGTTCCCTTAACCGAATCTTCATCCCACACGCCAGTAATGGAAATCGTTCCCTTTTCCCTGATATTGCGCAGACACCCGGTAAACGTCCTAAAACTCTGCACCGTGCTTTCCACCGGCAGGGCACCGCCAGCTGCGGAGATGATAAAATACACGTCCTTGTCACTGACGTGCGTGTAGACAGGACACACCCGGTCGATGAACGTCTTCATGGGGCCGTTGAAGGACCGGAAATACACCGGCGTGGCAAAAACAATCACATCGGCAGCGATCAGCTTGCCCAGAATGTCTGCCATATCATCCTGCTGCGCACAGACGCCAGAGCCGCCGATACAGCTGCAGCACCCTGTGCAGTAGTTGATATTCTTCTCCGCAAGGCGGACCTTTTCCACCGTATGTCCGGCTTCAGTCGCTCCATGCATGAAGGCATCGCACAGAAGGTCAGAGTTGCCCTTTGCTCTGGGGCTCGACGAGATACAAAGAATTGTTTTGCTCATGAGATAGTACCGCTACAGCACGTTTTGCTGCTTTTTTCTGGAGTTGCCGCCCCTTCTCAGGTACCTGAGAGCACCGGAGAAGGAACGTACAACCTGATGCGTCATTTTCCGATTGGGCTATTTGCGTTTGGCCAGAACGCCCTCGAGCACCTCTCCGGCAATTGCGGCCTCGTCTTCACCCACCTTGGCCGCGAGTACCGTCACAAAGCTCTGCATCTGCGCCTCGGTCAGTCCCGTGTTCATGGCTGCCCCCAAATGGTAAGAGAGCTGCCCCGCCGTGCCGGTCATATTTGCAAGCGCAGCGACTGTCGCCAACTCGCGTTCCTGACGGGTCAGTACGTCGCGGGCGAAGATGTCGGCAAAAAGATGTTGCTTGAGAAAGTCATCGATAACAGGTGAAAACTCCTGCCATGCAGCAGGAGGCGGAACGTCCTTCAGACCGGACAAATCCGCCCGGACACGGGCACCATAGGCATCCTTGTCCAGGTCGGCTGGAATGGGGCTGGCGTCCCTGCCTATCTCGTCCAGAATCCCTTTGGCCTTGCGTTCGTCCACAACCTTCATGAAGGCAGCCATGCCGTTCAGGCTCCGCGGGAATCCGGTGTAGGCGTACATCTGCACGAGGATTTCCTTCACCTCATTGACCGTCAGGCCGGAATTCAGCCCTTCATGCAGCGCAGGAGTAAGGCGCCCCATGTCACCGCTAGCCGTAAAGGCGGCGATGGCCACAATGGCCTGCTGCCGCGCATCCAGTGCATTGTTCATGGCCTGTACCTCCGATGCGGCAACGGTTCCCAAAATTATGGCAGCAACCGCAATAGCCGTTAATTGTTTGATATTCATATCAGTGTCCTTGCGGTGCGACGGCGCAGCTCATTAGCTGAGCGCATTGTATTCCTCGTCGGAAACAGGTTCCAGCCATTCGTTGGATCTCCCCTCCGCAGGCACTTCCACGGCGAGATGGGCAAACCAGCTATCTCTGGCGGCACCGTGCCAGTGCTTGGTATCCGGCGGAATATTCACAACGTCTCCGGCACGCAGCTCCTGCGCGGGTTTCCCTTCTTCCTGATACCAGCCGCGGCCGCCGGTCACGAGCAGAACCTGACCACCCTTGCGGTGGATATGCCAGAAGTTGCGGCAGCCCGGTTCAAAGGTGACGTTACCGATGACAACGCCTTCAGCAGACAGTATTTCCAGATAGCTAGTCCCGGTAAAATACTGTGCATAAGATTTGTTTTCCGGCCCCTTGGGAAAAATTCCATCTCCCTGAAATGTGGTGTTCATTTATATTTGCCTCCAAAGTTGTTTCGCTCAGGATGGTTATTGAGTCTGAGTGTTATAATCCGCGGTAGAGAATGCTATGTGTAAATGGCCTGTCAGTCTGCTATCGCGGCTCATGCCTTTTTACCCAAGGGCTTTTTTGAAAAAGTCATCCAGTTTGCCAAAAGGAATTATGTCCATGCGGTCGTACAGGTCGATATGTCTTGCTTCGGGAACGATAAAGAGCTCTTTCGGTTCTTCAGCCATTTTGTAAGCGTCTTCTGTAAAGTAACGCGAGTGTGCCTTTTCGCCGATAATGAACAGAATAGGGCGGGGCGATATTGTTTCGATGAAATCCAGCAGAGGGAAGTTTATGAAAGCCATGTTGCTTGTTACTGTAAACGGTCCGTGTGAACGGGGATGATGCCCCCGCTTCATGGCGTAGTATTCCCAGAACTCACTGCTTATGGGGTCCAGTCCCTGCGGGATCGAATCGCTTGGGGTGTCCGGAAAGCCTGCCGGCAGTAGCGGTGCTTTGCTCTCAAAATCTTTCCAGCGTTGCATTCCGAGTTCATCCAGCATTGTATTGCGTTCTTCGTCCGACAAAGAATCAAGCCAACCGTACCTGATTACCCGACTCATGTCATACATGCTGGCGGTCGCGACGGCTTTAATCCGGCGGTCAGCCTGTGCGGCTTTAAGGGCAAATGCTCCGCTTCCGCAGATTCCTATGACGCCGATTTTTTCTCTGTCCACAAAAGGTGTTGTGCCCAAAAAATCAACGCCCGCACTGAAGTCCTCCGTAAAAATTTCAGGAGAGGATATGTGTCTGGGGTTGCCGCCGCTTTCGCCGTTAAAGGATTCGTCAAACGCAATGGCTACAAAGCCGCGTTCCGCCATGGTCTGTGCGTAGATACCTGCGCCTTGTTCCTTCACTCCGCCGTAGGGTGTGCCGACAATGAGCGCTGGAAGCTGCCGGTTTGGGTCCATAGTACGCGGCATGTACATGTCGGCAGAGATGAGAATCCCGTATCTGTTGGGATAGATGACTTTTTTATGAAGTACTTGTGCACTTGGCTTGAACGTTTTGTCCCAGGTCATTGTTTCCTCCGTATGAGCTGCTTTTGTTTGTAAAACAGTGCCGGCGGCAGCGTTGTCTTAAAGGTTCTGATTCCGGAACCATATGTTATCAGATGAACCGTGCGGAATTGCGAGATTTGCAGTTCATAAGGGTTCACTTGTCTGATTTTGTCTGCATGAAATATGTAAAGGCATTGCTCCTTGTCTGGAACGCACGTTTCTCTTTAAAACTTGCCTAATCCTCTAACTGCGGCAGGGCGGGGTTGAAATTACATAGGATATGGTGTTTACACTGCATTGCTGCGTATGGAGGAATATCTATGTCCGGTATGGTGAAACTGCTTGATGAGATTGCCGGTGTCGACGGCGGCGTTGTTGAGTCCAGGCTTCCAGGTGTCCGTTTTTTTAAGGAGACAAGGCATGTAGCACGCAGGCCGATGCTGTATAATCCTGGAATATGTATAGTCGTATCAGGACATAAAGTGGCGTATGTCGGCGGTCAGACTTTCAGATACGATGTGGATAACTATCTTGTGACTTCGGTCGCCATGCCGTTTGAGTGCGAATCCTTTCCCAGTCAGGAAAACCCGTTACTGGGGATGTTTATCGACATTGACATCGGGCAGCTGAATAATCTGATAAGTATGATGGAAAGGCAGGATAATCCGTCTGTGGCAGTTTCTAACGGGCGGCAGCTTGCCATTGGCCCTTCGGCTATGGACGCGGATATGAAAGACGCTGCTGTGAAGTTGGTTAAAGCACTGCAGAGTGAACAGGAAGCCAGAATACTGGGGCCGGGGCTGGTACGCGAGGTGTATTACAGAGCATTATGCGGAAATCAGGCTCCCGTGTTGTATTCTCTTGTGCGGGGAAGCGGTTCTTTTTCGCAGGTGGCCAGAATTATACACATGATGGAAGGCAGCTACTCTGAAAAATTTGATATTCAGCAGCTTGCAGATTCCGTGCATATGAGTGTTTCTGCTTTTCATAAGGCGTTCAAGGATATTACGGCAGATTCGCCGTTGCAGTATTTAAAGAAAATACGACTTTCGCGCGCCAGAGACCTTATCGTCCAGCAGGGAATGAAAGCTTATCTGGCAGCAGATGAGGTCGGATACGAAAGTCCGTCTCAGTTCAGCCGCGAATTCAAACGTTATTTCGGGCGCAGTCCCGCAGAGCTAATGCGTGATGTCCGTTCATCGTAGGGGCTTCGGGCTTTGCTACCGCAAGCCTGCAGGGTCAGGTGGGCGCCGTGCCAGCCGGGTCCGGCGCAGGGGGAAAATGATGCTTGTTCAGGCAAAAGAAAAAGCACTCATGCGCGGGCATGAGTGCTTATCTTCATTTTGGCGTCCCCAAGGGGATTTGAACCCCTGTCGCCTGCGTGAAAGGCAGGTGTCCTAGGCCAGGCTAGACGATGGGGACGCTTGACGCTTGTGTACTGGTGCACACAGCGCGGAAAAGCTTTCTGACAGAATAGCATGTGCCCGTCAAGAAAAAAGTGTGCAAAAAAGCGGGAAGGTTTTTCGACGGTGTGCCGGATGCATGGCGCGCCCCCTTCATGCAGCGCACAGAAGGCCTGAGATGTGCCGCGGCGGTGCGGGGGGCTGCTGGCATGTGGCGGAGAGGACTTTGGCGGAGCGTAGGGGCTGCCGTGCGGGGGGCAGTTATTCTCTGCCTTTGAAAAAACGGACGTACTTTTTGTAGCAGCGGGTGACCGGTGATTCGGGATCAAGGATTTCTGTCAGGCCGCCCAGATTTTCCGGTTCAGGCGGTTGCCAGCGGCGCACTTCATAGGTGGGGGCCTTCAGTCTGGCAAGGTCCGTCTTGCCCATAAGCAGGTCCACCTGCACGCGGTTGAAGTGTTCTTCCCCCACAAATGCGTTCACGCGTTCAAGAATTTCCTGACTGTAGTAGGTAAGGTCCTGTTGCGCCATGTTGTCTTCGGCGCCGATGACAAGCGTGTTTTTACGGTGTCCCAGCGGAATGGCCAGTGCGGCTATGTCGGGGCCCAGCACTTCGTCCCACTGGCGCCACAGGGCGATAAGCCGCACGGCAAGGCCTCCCCCCCGTTCTTCGAGGAAGCGGCGCATGGAATTTCGCAGGTCGCGGGCGTAAATATCTTGCATCGGTGATTCTCCGGTGTGGCGCGCCGCAATGTGCTGGCACATGCCGCGGCAGCCTGAGTGCGGCATACGATGGCGCTGCCCTGCTGTCAATGAGATGCACCCAAGCCTCGGGCGGCAGGTGGCGCGGCATCCTGTTTCTGTCCGGCGGTCGGGGCGAAGCGGTGTACAAAAATTGGCTCCGCAGCAGAACCGTGTTGACTGTATTCTGCTTTTTCGATAGAGCTACATCAACTTTTCTTGATTCAGATTTATCAAGTAAACTAAAAATAACAGCCGGACCAGAAACCATGTCATCCGCACTCGCACTTTTCAAGGCGTTGTCAGACGAAACCCGTCTGCGGCTCATCAATGTGCTCAACAGGTTTGAGCTCAGCGTCAATGAGCTGGTCGCCATTTTGGAAATGGGACAGTCGCGTGTTTCGCGCCATCTCAAAATAATGACCGGAGCAGGGCTGCTCAGTTCACGCCGTGACGGGTTGTGGGTTTTTTATTCCGCACCGGCGGAAGGGCCGGGGCGTGACTTTATCAATGCGGTTATGCCGTTTGTGACTAAAGATATCACGCTGCATGCAGATCTTGATATGGCCCGCAAGATAATCGAAGAACGGTCGCGCAAAACCCGGCAGTTCTTTAATTCCATTGCGGAAGACTGGGATCAGCTGAATCGCGAGGTCATAGGCGATTTTGATCTGCCTGCGGCCATTGTGTCGCATATGCCCCGCTGCAGAGTGGCGGTGGATTTCGGCTGCGGCACGGGAACCATGCTCAAGGCCATGATGCAGAAAGCGCAGGAGGTCATCGGCGTGGATGGCTCGCCCCGCATGCTTGAACTGGCGCGGCGCAGGTTCGAGGAAGATGCCGGGCGGGTTTCTCTGCGCATAGGCGACCTTGAACATCTGCCGCTGGCCGATGGTGAAGCGGATTTTGCCGTAGTAAGCATGGTGCTGCACCACCTGTCGCATCCGGGTGCCGCCCTGCGGGAGATACGGCGTGTGCTCAGTCCCGGCGGAGTGCTGGTGCTGGCCGATTTTGACAAGCACGAAGATGAACGGATGCGCACGGAATACGGCGACCGCTGGCTCGGGTTTGATCTGCCCGCGCTGACAGAAAAGTTGACCGGAGCCGGATTTGCGGTGCGCCACAGCGAGTTGCAGAACGTGGAAAGAAATCTTTCCATCCATCTGATCGTCGCACAGAACAACAGTTAACCCATATTTTTTCGGAGAACGTCATGACAGATGCCAGCAAAGCCCTTCCTCTGGATTTGAGCCTTGAAAACAAGGTCAAAGATCTTTCCCAGGCCGATTTCGGCTACAAGGAAATGCAGCTTTCCGAACGTGAAATGCCCGGCCTGATGGAACTGATAGCCAAGCACGGTGCCGAAAAGCCGCTCAAGGGGCTCAAGGTCACAGGCTCGCTGCATATGACCATTCAGACCGCCATGCTTATCAAAACTCTGTACGAGCTGGGCGCTGATATCCGCTGGGCTTCGTGCAACATATTCTCCACGCAGGACCATGCCGCAGCCGCCATTGCCGATTCGGGCATGGCAAAGGTTTTTGCATGGAAAGGTGAAACGCTGGAAGAATACTGGTGGTGCACCGAAATGGCGCTTACCTGGCCCGACGGGTCCGGTCCCGATCTTATCGTGGACGACGGCGGCGACGCCACCATGCTTATCCATAAAGGGGTGGAAGCAGAAAAGAATCCCGCCCTGCTGGAAAAGTCCTACGATAACAAAGAATTTCAGATTGTGATGAACCGCATTGCCCTGAGCATGAAAAACGATCCCGGCAAATGGACGCGTGTTGCCGCCAAAGTGCGCGGTGTTTCAGAAGAAACAACCACCGGCGTACACCGTCTGTACCACATGGAAAAAGACGGGTCGCTGCTGTTCCCGGCCATCAACGTCAACGACTCCGTTACCAAGTCCAAATTCGACAACCTGTACGGTTGCCGCGAATCGCTGGCAGACGGTATCAAACGCGCCACCGATGTGATGATTGCCGGAAAGACCGTTGTGGTGCTGGGCTACGGCGATGTGGGCAAAGGCTGCGCCCATTCCATGCGCGGATTCGGCGCACGGGTGCTTGTAACCGAAATCGACCCCATCTGCGCGCTGCAGGCCGCCATGGAAGGCTTTGAAGTGGTCACCATGGATGAAGCCGCTCCCGAAGGTGATATCTTTGTGACGGCCACCGGCAACTTCAAGGTAATTACCGGCGAGCACATGGAACGGATGAAAGATGAAGCCATTGTCTGCAACATCGGCCATTTTGATAACGAAATCGATATGGCTTACCTTGAAGACAGCACCGAATGCTCCTGCCTGAACATCAAACCGCAGGTGGACAAATGGACGCTGAAGTCCGGCCGTTCCATCATCGTTCTGGCAGAAGGCCGTCTGGTCAACCTC
Source organism: Oleidesulfovibrio alaskensis DSM 16109 (assembly GCF_000482745.1). Classification (NCBI taxonomy): domain Bacteria; kingdom Pseudomonadati; phylum Thermodesulfobacteriota; class Desulfovibrionia; order Desulfovibrionales; family Desulfovibrionaceae; genus Oleidesulfovibrio; species Oleidesulfovibrio alaskensis. The sequence goes on from NZ_KI519494.1 coordinate 425,927, forward strand.
GGCTGCGCCACCGGGCACCCCAGCTTTGTCATGTCCAACAGCTTTACCAATCAGGTGCTGGCACAGCTTGAGCTGGCTTCCAACCCCGATCTGGAGCGCAAGGTCTACATCCTGCCCAAAAAGCTGGATGAAGAAGTGGCCCGTCTGCACCTTGCCCGTCTGGGGGCAAAGCTGACCACCCTGACCGACGAACAGGCAGAATACATCGGAGTGGACAAAACCGGTCCCTTCAAGCCCGACCACTACCGTTACTAACGGCAGGCGCTGCTGTGCAGCGCACCGTCATATGGTATCATACCGGCCGCCCCGCTTTTGCGGGGCGGCTTTTTTAGTGCGCGGTCCCATTTTTTGTCAGGGGCAGCTTGTGCTGTTCCCATTCCAGCAGACCGTGCTGCAGATGGTACACGGGACCTTTGAACCCCAGTTTTTCCAGTGTGCGCAGCGTGCGTGCGCTGCGTGCTCCGGACCGGCAGTACAGCAGGTACGCTGCGCGGGAATCCAGCCGGGCAAGTTGTCCGGCAAAGTCCGGTGCATGAAAGTCGGCATTGACCGCGCCCTTGATATGTCCGCGGGCAAATTCTGCCGGAGTGCGGACATCAAGAGGAATGACGCTTTTCTCATTCAGCAGTCCGGCAGCCTGTGTGGCGGATACCGGTACCAGCTGCATGCCTGTATCCGCGGTGTGCCCGTAGCGGTACCACTGCATAAAGGCCATGCCGGAAGCCAGCATGAGAAAAACAAGCACTCCCGCAGTCAGAGCCTTGCGGTGCGTAAAGTCCGGTATCATAACGCTCTCCTGTGATTTGTCCGCCGGGGTGTCTGTACAGCTTTTCTTTATCATTGAGCACCCGCAGCGCATAGCCCACTATGCTTATGAGGGCTTCCCCCCTCCAAGCCTGCGGGAGGCGTTTCATGTGCCAGATTATCCGGACTTTTGAGCTGGTGAGACAGGGCGATATGGTCATCGAGGACATAGTGACTGCCGTAAAGGTGAGCGGTGTGCCCCGCTGGTATCCCTTTGAAGAGCGCTGGCGGTGGATGCGGCTCATGTACATGCAGGGCAAGGCGACTCCGCAGCTGCTCCGGACATTTCTTTCGCGGCTTTCGGCGCATACGCCCTATACGCTGTGTACGCTGCAGGATCTCAACGTGCGCTCCGGCGTCGAGATTGTCTGCCCTGTGCTGCGTGATACGGGCGTGTTTGATCTGTGAAATCCCTGTAAAGGCAGCCGGCCTGCACGGGCCGCGGTGCGCGGGTGCGCGTCGCGGCCCGTCAGTTTTTCACAGCACTGCGCCGCGGCGCAGTGCACCTGAAAAGCTATATGGGACTTCATGCTTGCGCAGCGGCTGTGCTGCGGTATAGTGATGCTCTGCATACAAAAGGAGTACCGCAGTGAAGCATACCATCTCTGCACTTGTGCAAAACCGTGTCGGTGTAGTGGCAGAGGCTACGGACGTGTTCCGCAAATACAATGTGAACATCAAGTCTGTCTCCTGTGGCGAGACCGAAGACTTTGACGTGTCGCGGCTTGTGATCACAGTGGAAGGCCAGTCTGCGGAAGTCGAGCGCATCTGCGCGGAACTGTCCGGACTGGATTTTATCCGCGAGGTGGAAGATCTGGCCCGTAAAGATTTTGTTGACCGCGAACTGGCTTTGCTGCGGGTTTCCATCACGCGCGACACCATGTCACAGGTCATGCAGATTTTTGAGGTATTCCGGGCAAATGTTGTGGGTATGGGACAGGAAACCATCACTGTAGAACTGACCGGTGATCAGGAAAAGGTGGACGGTTTCATCAAGATGCTGCGGCCTCACGGCATCCGCAGCCTGTGCCGTACCGGTGTCATTGCGTTGCGTCGCGGCGATGAAGACTGATGCCGGAGGACCCATGAAGATGACTTCCATGGAAGATCTGCTGGCCGCGGCGGCGCGGACAGGAACCATGCCGCGTGTGGCCGTGGCCGCCAGTGCGCAGGATGTTGCGTTGCTGGCCGCGCTGGATGCACATGCCCGCGGCATAGCGGAGCCTGTGCTTGTGGGCGATCTGGAAGAGACACGCCGCATAGCCGGACGGGCCGGAGTGGATATTTCTGCGCTGGAATCGCACCATGTGCCGGATAGGGCCGGAGCCGTGCAGCATGCACTGGCCTTGTTCCGCGCGGGTGACGTTTCCATGCTGATGAAGGGGAACGTCAATACGGACGTATTGCTTAAAGGCGTGCTGAATAAAGAAACGGGTGTGCCGCCTGCCGGTATTCTTTCGCATGTGGCGGTGTTTTGTCTGCCCGGCGAGCATCGTCTGCGTCTGCTGACAGATGCGGGGGTTAACATTGCGCCCAACCTGCAGCGCAAGGCGGAAATAGTGCGCAACGCGCTGCATGTGGCCCGCTCGCTGGGGCTTGAGCGACCGCGTGCGGCCATGCTGGCCGCCACGGAAAAGGTTATGTATCCGGCCATGCCTGCCACGCTGGATGCGCAGATGGTGGCCCGTATGAGTGCCGAAGGGGCATTCGGTGATGCCGTGGTTTCCGGCCCCATGGCGCTTGACCTTGCGGTATCGCCCGCGGCAGTGGCGCGCAAAGGGTTTGAAGACCCGGTGGCCGGTAATGCCGACGTGCTGGTGGCGCCGGATATCGAAAGCGGTAATGTACTGTACAAGACCCTCACCACACTGCTGGACCTGCCCGTGGCGGGCATTGTGGCCGGCAGCAGGATTCCTCTTATCGTCCCTTCCCGCGGCGACAGCGACCGCAGCAAACTGTATGCACTGGCTCTGGCAGCCTACATGACCCGCAAGGAATGCACCGGATGAGTCTGATCCTGACCATTAATCCCGGATCGACAAGCACCAAGATAGCGGTGTTTGCAGCGGAAGAGGAACTTTTTGAACGTACGGTGGAGCATCCCCATGATGCCTTTTCCGGTCTGGCCGGTGTATACGGGCAGCTGGAAGCGCGGCGGCATGCCGTTCAGACCATGCTGTCCCGGGCCGGTTATGCCGATGCCCGTTTTGATATTGTGGTGGGACGCGGCGGTTTGCTGGCCCCCATGCACGGTGGTGCATGGCGTGTGAATCAGACCATGCTTGATATTCTGGAATCCGCCGCGCACGGCGAGCATCCTTGTAATCTCGGCGCACCGCTGGCTCTGGCGTTTGCCCGCAGCCACGGGGCGCACCGGAATGTACAGGCCATCATAGTGGACCCTGTGGTTACGGATGAACTGGACCCCGTGGCCCGTATAGGCGGATTGCCTGAACTGCCGCGCCGCAGCGTGTTTCACGCGCTTTCACAGCGCGCGGCGGCACGCAGGGCAGCGGCACAGCTGGGCATACGCTATGAGGATGGCCGTTTTCTGGTCGGGCATTTCGGGGGTGGCATTTCTGTAGGGGCGCACCGCCACGGCAGAGTGGTGGACGTGAACAACGCGCTGGAAGGAGAAGGGCCTTTTTCACCGGAGCGGACGGGCGGCCTGCCTGTCATGCCCGCTCTGGAGCTGGTACGCAGAGGCGTGTACTCGTTTGAGCGCATGCGCAGTATTGTGCAGCGCGAAGGAGGCATGTGGGCGCATCTGGGCACCAACGACCTGCGCGAGGTACAGCGCAGGATGGACGCCGGTGATACCGCAGCGGCGCAGATTTTCGACGCGCTGGCTTACAACAGCGCCAAGGCTCTGTGCGCGCTGTTACCGGCACTGACCGGCGCGGGGCAGGACGTCCCGTCGGCCCCGCCGGTGGATGCGGTGGTGCTTACAGGCGGAATGGCGCGTTCCGGGCGGTTCATGCAGGCTGTTTCGGACAGGCTGCGCTATCTCGGACCGGTCATAGTGCTGCCCCGTCTGGAAGAGATGCAGGCACTGGCCATGGGCGGTCTGCGGGTGCTGCGGGGTGAGGAGACCCCCGCGGAATACGGCGGCGGCATGTCCTGAGACTGCGCGGCTTTTTTCAGGGTACAGCAGGCGGGGGCCGCAAGGCTGCCCGCCTGTATACTTGACGTGCGCGGCGTATAGTAGTTTAGTGCTGGCCTTCAAATGATACAGAAAAGCGGGGCATCATGGCATCATCGAAACACCTGATACTGGAAAACGCCCGGCGGTTGTTTTCCGAAAACGGCTTCAAGGGCACAACCATCGCCCAGATAGCCAAGACGTCCAATGTGACGGACGCCGCGATATACAGACACTACCGGTCCAAGCAGCAGATTTTCGACAGCATCATCAACGATTTTTTTGATGAGTTCAGCGGGCTGATGGACAGCATCCACGAGCGCCAGAAAAGCGGCTACTGCCTTATCGAGACTCTGATTCTCGATCTGGATGCCTTTCTGGACGAGCGGGTGGTCGAGCTGAAGGTCATCATGAACACATATACCATCATGCCCAGCGCGCGGCAGATAATGGAACGCATGTACGCCCTGCTGGGGCTTACTCTTGAACGCTGCCTTGAAAAAGGCATGCGCGACGGGACAGTGCGCGATGATCTGGATATTACGCCCACGGCGTCGCTTATTGCCGTCATGCTGATGGGCATGAGCCGTCGGCAGCTGTACTGGCCGGAAACACCCAATCTGGCGCAGGAGGCGGTGACTTTCTGCCAGCGGAGTATCCGCAGCCTTTAAAGGGTATCTGCACGGCGGCCGTGCCGCTGTACGGAAAAAAGGGCTTTCCGCTTTTGCGGAAAGCCCTTTTTTATATATGCGGCAGCGGGGTCAGAGCACCCGCGTGTATATGCTGGTCACATCTTCTGCCGAAAGAGGCACTATTCTGCCCAGCGCGCGGTAGCTCAGGGCATTCTGTACCATACGGGGAATGTCGGATGCGGGAATGCTCCAGCGGGACAGACGGTCGGGAGCCCCCCAGCGCGAGAATGCCTGACGGGTTGCGGCCACTCCTTCTTCCGCTGTGGAAACACCCCATATGGTGCGGGCAAAACGCGTGAAGATGTCCGGCACGCTGTGGCAGACCTGCTCCATCCACGAGGGGAAAATCACCGCCAGTCCTTCACCGTGGGGAACCTGCGGGTGCAGTCCGCTCAGGGCGTGTTCCAGAGCGTGCGAAGTCCAGTCGCCGCCGGAAAGCCCCGAGCCTGAAAGGCCGTTAAGCCCCCAGCTGGCTGCCCATGCCAGATTGGCCCGCGCGGTATAGTCCGAGCCGTCGCGCTGCAGTTCATCCAGTGACATGATGATGGCACGCAGGATTCCCTCGCACAGCTGCAGAGTTGTCTCTTCCTGAAAGTAACCGGTGGCTGCGCGGGCCGTTCTGCCGCGGAAGTAGTTTTCCATCACATGGGTCATGGCGTCGATGCCGCCCGCGGCGGTCAGATGCCACGGAACGGAGGACTGGAGCTGCGGGTCGATGATGGATACTCTGGGGCACAGGCACAGGCCGCTCAGCGACCATTTTCTGGCCAGCGGTTCGTTGGTGATGACGGCTTTTTCGTTCATTTCCGAACCGGTGCCCGAAAGAGTGAGCACCGTGAATACAGGCAGAGCCTGTGTGACGGGACGCCGTGTTTCCACCTGTGCCCAGTAATCTTCCAGAAAAACACCGGCGGCAATGGCTTTGGCGCAGTCTATGACACTGCCGCCGCCGATGGCCAGCACGCTGTCCGCCGCAAACGCGTGTGCGGCGGCTATGCCTTTTTCCACAAGATCAAGGGAAGGATTGGGCGTGACACCGCTGAAAAGCGTATGCATCACACCGGCCCCGTCCAGTGAAGCCGTGACCTGTGCGTATGCTCCGGTACGCATGGCGGCGCTGCCGCCGGTGACCAGCAGCGTGCGGCGCACATTGTGTGCCGCCAGTTCCGCACCGGTTTGTGATACGGTATTTCTGCCGAAGACGATGCGCGTGGGCGCGTGGTATATGAAGTTGTCCATTACTGTTTTCTTCCGGCGTCCACAGGGGTGTCTTCGGGGGCGGTGACCGTTACGGCGTGGCTTATGACCCGTTCGGAGCCGGCTGGTACTGCAAGCTTCCAGACATACTGCTGTGTTTTTTCATCCAGTTCCGCCTCGGGCGAAGAACGTAGTTTCAGTTCCATGCCGGCAAGCCGCAGCTGCGGGGCGGCGTCCTGAACTTCCAGATTGACGGGGTGCTGGCGGGCGTTTGTCAGGGTGATTTCCCATGCCCATTCAAACACCTGCTTTTTGCCTATGAATCCCTGTGTTCCTTCCTGCCGTTTCTGCAGATTCATCTGCGCGGTGACCATCGGGTCGCTGCCGAAGTGAAAGGTTTCTTCCGTACCGGCAAATTCCAGACGTTGCCTGCCCGCTGTGGCTCCGTCCACCAGCATGGTGGCCTGGCCTGCGGGCAGCAGGCGGGTTTCGGGCATGGTGACCCGCGCTGTAAGAAACGCGCGGGGAGAACGGGCGGGGCGCACGGTATAGACGTATGCTGCCTGCCATGTCTCGTTAAGTACGGGTACCTGCCTGCTGCCGCCCGCGGCAAGCGAAACTGTGCCCAGATTCCACACCGCATAGGTTGATGCCAGAGACCTTTCTGCGGCCTCGGGCGCAGCGGCCAGCATGTTTTCAGGTGCGGCATCTGCTGCCATCATGACGGCTTTTCTTAACTGGACGGTCTGCTGCTGCACGGGGCCGATGTCCCAGCGGGGCAGGGGCGGCGGCGCAAGACCTGCACGGGGAGGCAGCGTGGCCACGGCCAGACGGACGTTGTTCCAGTCTGTGCCCAGTCCCTGCCGCAGTGCGGCCGCGTAGCTGAATTCAACCACATTTTTGCCGGGCACGGCGTGCAGGGTGTACAGCGGCTGCCAGCCGCAGCCGGTTGCGGTGTAGGCGTACTGCGCTGTCACCTGACCGGAGGCGGGGGTGTGCAGCTGCGCCGTGACGGCCCACACTTTTTCCGAGCCGCCTGTGGCATTGTTCAGCCGTGCTTCCAGTTCGTGCACGGCGGCCTGTTGTTTTTCAAGCAGCCTGTCTGTTTCTTCCGCCTCGGGCAGCAGGGCGGAAAGGTGTTCCGTCATGGCTTTATCCAGCCGTTCAAGTTCTGCCGTGCCGCCCACGGCCGGACGCGGCTGCGACCACATGGCAATGCGGGCTTCTATTGCCGTTTTGCGTCCCTGTGTGCGTGCCAGTGCCGCGCGGGCCTGCAGCAGCTGTTCTTTGACGGCTGCCGCGGCGGGACCGGCCTGTCCGTCGGTCAGCACCCATTCCATGGCGGTGACGGTATTGCCGGATATGTTGAGAGTAAGGCTTTCCGGGTCTGCCTGATGCGGCAGAAAAAGAGTGAGCGAGTTTTCCGCAGGCAGGGTCTGCAGGACTTCGATGCGGGCGCTTTGCGGAAACAGCGTCACTTTGAAAGGCTCTGCGGGGTGCGGCAGAGTCTGTCCGGCCATGAGTATGTCTGCGCCTGTCAGCGACAGTACAAGCGTGACCAGCAGGGCTGCTGCGGATAAGCGGTAGCGTATCATGATGATTCTCCGGTGTGTTCGGGTCGTGCCGGTGGTTCCGGCGTCATGACCGGTGTACCACAGCCTGACCGGCTGAGCCAGAACTGCCGCCATGAAAAACGCCCCGCGGGAAATTCCGCGGGGCGTTGCCGGTGCCGGCAGATCAGAACATCTGCTTCATAAGGTCTTCGCCGCTGCGGGCGTCGTCGGCGCCGTGGCGGGGGGCGGAACCTTCCACCACGGTGGGCTGGGTTCCTTCCTTGAAAGGCATGAAGTAACTTGTTTCAGAGCCGGGCCCCGCAAGATTTCCTGTTTTGCCGTCAATGCGCACCTGCACGATGCCGGGAGGCATGGGAAAATCCTGTACGGGGTAGTCTTCTTCCACACCCTGACGGTAGCCGACCACAATGGGCGATGCCGCCCGCGAGCCGGTTTCCCATTTGCCCATGGGGGTCAGGTCGTCAAAGCCCACATAGGACACCGAGACAAGGTACGGAGAGATAAGAACAAACCATGCGTCACGCTCGTCGTTGGATGTGCCGGTCTTGCCGCCCAGAGGACGTTTGAGCACCCGTGCGCGGAAGCCTGTGCCGTCGCGCACTACCTCTTTCATCAGCGACGCCATGATATAGGCGTTCTGCGGTGTCAGCGCTTCTGTCTGCTGCGGCTCAAAGGTGGCTATGGGTTCGTCCCATGCCGATTTGATGCCGGTGATCATGCGGTGTTGTGCGCGCAGACCTTCATGGGCGAACGCCGTGTATGCTTCTGTAAGGTTCAGAGGCGAAACGGCCACAGACCCGAGACTTACCGAAAGGTCGAAGGGGAAGGGCCCTTCAAGTCCCAGTGCTTTGGCCCGTTCGACAATGGCCGGTATGCCGATGTCCTGTGCAATGCGGATGGTACACAGGTTACGCGATTTGACCAGCGCGGTGCGCAGCAGCGTGGGGCCGTAGAATTCTCCCGAAAAGTTTTCGGGGCGCCATGTTTTGGCCGTGGCGTCGTCGGTATAGACAAACGGGGCGTCCAGTACCGTGGATGCCGGTGTGTAGCCGTTGTCCAGCGCGGTGGAATAGACAATGGGCTTGAAAGCGGAACCGGGCTGGCGTTTGGCCTGCACGGCGCGGTTGTACTGGCTGTCGGCAAAGGAATAGCCGCCGACCAGTGCCACCACATCGCCCGTCTGCGGTTCTATGGAAACCAGTGCCCCCTGCACTTCGGGGTACTGCGCGATGGCCAGTGAAAAGTCCGTATCAGGCGTGACGGAGGCGGCATCAAAGCTTTTGCCCGCATCGGGCAGCATAAACTGCGCCCATACCACATCGCCCGCTTTGACCACCGTACGGGCATCTTTCACGGCGGGCACATAGTCCGTCACCACGGTGGGGTCGGGCGTACGGCACCAGTGCATGGTTTCCACGTCCATCCGGCCCTTGTAGCTGCCAAAGCGCACATCGGCCCCTGCGGCCGTCACGCGGGTGACCAGCACTTTTATCCAGCCTTCGTGCTGCATTGCCGCCGCATCCACGGGGTTGTCACGCAGAAAAGCTTCGCGTGCCTCCTTGCTTTCCAGATGCTCCACAGGGCCGCGCCAGCCGCGCCGTTTTGTAGAGGCCACCAGCCCGTCGCGCAGTGACTGTTCGGCGTACTTCTGGTGCTTGGGGTCCATGGCGGTGTAAACATGCAGGCCGGATTCATACACGGCATCCTCGCCGTAGCGTTCCAGCTTGATGCCCAGTTTTTCCATGTTGTCTTCGCTCAGATAGTCGATGAGCCTGCGGCGCACTTCTTCCAGATACCATGCGCCGGTGCCCCACGAAGGATCGGCCATGGAGGTGAACACAAGCTTTTCATTGATGGCCGCGTCGTACTGCGAGGGTGTTATCCACCCGAGCTGAAGCATGCGGTGCAGCACATACAGCTGACGGGTGTATGCGTCCTGCGGGTTGTTGAGCGGGTTGTATTTGGAAGGAGCCTGCGGCAGACCGGCCAGCAGCGCAGATTCGGCTATGGACAGTTCGCCCACATGTTTGCCGAAGTAGCTGCGCGCGGCGGCTTCCACGCCATATGCCCCCGCGCCGAGATATATCTGGTTCAGGTATATGGTCAGAATTTCATCTTTGCTCAGATAGCGTTCCAGCCGGTAGGCCAGAATGGCTTCTTTTATCTTGCGCTCGTAGCTGCGTTCGGAAGTAAGCAACAGGCGTTTGATGACCTGCTGTGTGATGGTGGAACCGCCCTGCCGGATGGTGCCTGCCTGCATGTTTTTCATGAAGGCGCGCAGAATGGCGCGGAAGTCTATGCCTTCATGCCGGTAAAAGGAGTCGTCCTCTGCGGCGAGAAAGGCCAGAGGCAGATGCTGCGGCATTTCATCAAGGCGCGCCAGAAAGCGTTTTTCGCGGTAGAAATACCCCAGAATGCTGTTATCGCGCGCGTACACCGTGGTGACCAGCGGCGGGCGGTAATCGGTGATACGGGTAAAGCCGGGCAGGTCTTTGGTGGCCCATATATAGATGCCGCCCAGCCCGAGTATGCCCAGCAGGGCAAGACCTGTGACGCTGACAAGAAAGTATGTGAGAAAACGTTTCATGATATTTTTATCGGGTATGGTCGCAAAGCGGATAGCGGTTGCCGTCTTCGTCATGCTCCGGATCAAGCCCCCACGCAAGTCGCAGGCGGCCGAACATCAGGCGCAGTTCGTTTTCTGTAACGCCCAGTTCCTGCATGGCGTCTCTGACGGAGCGTGACTCCAGATAGACGAGACACTCGTCCGGAGTGAACATGGTCAGCATGCCGTTGGGCATAAACCAGAAAGGGAACAGGCGGCAATACCACGGACGTGTCTCGCGGGGAAGAGTGCAGCCTGCAGCGGAAAGGAAAAGGCAGCGGCCTTCATTGTCCGAGGCAAGGCGCAGATGCTCCCCGTGAGGGGGAAAAATGGCCTCCAGCCGTTTTTCATCGGCGGGAAAAAGGCGTTTCATACACTGCAGGAACGGTTTTGTATTGGGCTGGCTGGCAAACCCGCCCTTGTCATTGCAATGCTCCACAATGCGCTGCCATTCGCTGCGCGAAAGCGGAAAGCACAGCTCTTCATTGCCGGGCTGCATCCGGCAGCAGGTGCCGGAATGTGCGGCACAGCGGGCGCATATATGTGCATCACGGCTTCTGGCCATCAGTAACGCTCCTGTTGTTCGCGCGGCCATGTGCCTTTGAAGCCGCGCAGCACCACAATGGTGAATTCGCGCCCGGGGGCGCCTTTGTGCGTGGTGCGGTAGCGCAGCACCCTGTATGACTCAAACATGCTTTTCAGCTGTGGTTTTATGCCGTTGTCTTTCTGCACATAAATGGCGTCCCACCCTTTTTTGTCTTCAGGAGTGGGCCATAGGTCGTACTGACTCATGCGTCTGCCGAAGTCTGCACAATACGTGAACGGCTGTCCGGGTGCGTAAAAGGCAAGGGCCGCCGTGATGTCATATGATTTGGAAAAATAGAACACTTTGTCCGGACGGGGCAGACTGTTCTGCAGTTCCTCCAGTTTGCCGCTCAGGTCGCTCCAGCCTTTCAGCCGTACCGCCGGGTTGTACGCAGGCGGCAGAGGCAGCCAGTTCTGCCCGTACAGCAGCACAAAAACAAGTACACCCATGGCAACCCAGATGCGCCGCATGCGCAGCCGCGAAAGATGCCTGCCTGTTTCGCGCACAGCCTGTCCACTGCGCTCAAGCGCGGAAGCACACAGCATGATGCCGGCCACATAGCTCATGGCCGACCAGTTGGGATAGATGCGGGTGTGAAAGCTCCAGATTATGAAAAAAAGCCACAGCGGCCAGAACGCGGCGGACAGCAGCAGTGACTGACGGACTTCGTTCATGTCATTGCGCAGTCCGCTGTACATGTCGCGTCCGGCGCGCGGCGTACGCCACACACGCAGGGCGCGCCATGCGCCCACCAGCATGAACACAAACCACCACGGACTGATGATGCCGACCTGCGAGGCGATATATTCCGGAAAGCGGTCAAAGCGGATGAGCGGTTCGGGGCTGGCCGAAGCCACACCGGCCAGACCGGCCACATGGCGGAATCCCACAAAGTCGTTCTGGAAATTCCATATGAGGATGGGCAGCAAACCCACGGCCGTACCGGCACAGACGGCAGCCAGCAGCCGCGGCACCATGCCTTCTGGCAGCAGCCGCTGGCGTCTGAGTCCCAGCGCGTACAGCAGGGCCACGGCGGGCATGGCCAGCATCATATATTTGGCCAGCACACCGGCGGCCATGGAAAGGGCCAGCAGCACATAAGGCCATGGCGAGCGTGATGATACGGACATCCAGTACAGGCACATGAGCGCACCCGTCCAGCAGACCAGCAGCGGGCTGTCAGTGGTCATCAGAATGCCGGAGGCGATGAACAGCGGGGTGGTATTGGCCACAACCAGTGTCCACAGACCCAGTGCCGGACGGCGCATGAGCCGTGCGGTTCCGGCGTACAGCAGTATCTGTGCAAGGCACGAATTGAGCACGGCGGCAAAGCGCACGCCCAGTTCCGTATCGCCGAAAACACCGGTCCAGATGCTGATGAGCCACGCGATGAGCGGCCCTTTGGAATAGTAGGAAAGCTGGAGCCTGCGGGTCCAGTCCCAGTACTGGGCCTCGTCCTGCACGAGGTCAAGCTGGCCGGAGGCGATGAACCAGAAGCGTACCAGCGTTGTGAAAGATATGATGGCGGCAGCGCACAGCCACGGGCGGCGCTCCCATACGGGGCTTTTCTGCAAGAGTTTCACCTTTGGGGAGTCGTTTGGCGCGGAGTCTAGCGGCTAGCCCTGCTCCTGTCCAGTAAGCGGGGCAGAGCCTGCCTGTCCGGTACTGCACAGAGACGACGCGGCGGATAAAATCCTTGCGGAACAACGACGCCGCCTGCCGGTCTGCGGCAGGCGGCGCGGCTGTTATCTGATGATGTACCGCAGGATTTTCTGCTTCCAGCCGGCATCGGGGCTGAACCGGAACGGCAGGTCGATGAAGTTTGTGCCGCGTGTGACACTGCGCAGTCTGGAAAAGGCAAAAAATCCCGCCTCGCCGCGGTGGCTGCCCATGCCGCCGCCTGCCGCATCGCCGAAGGGCAGGGCGGGGTACACGGTCTGCACCAGCACGTCGTTGACCGCCGCTGTGCCCGATGTTGTGGCATCCAGCACTTTGCGTGCGGTAAACACATCGGTGCTGAACACATACAGAGCCAGCGGTGCGGGACGGCTGTTCACCAGTTCAACGGCCTGTTCCGCAGACTGCACCTCAAAAAGCGGCAGCACCGGACTGCGGGTGACGGAACGCATGACCGGTGCGTCCGGCTGTACGTTTTCCAGTACGGTAAAGTTGATGAACCTGCCTGCGGGGTCGGTGTCGCCGCCTATGACCGGCGTGCCGTCAGTCAGAAACGCCGCGGCTTCTTCATAGGCGGCGTTGTCTGTCATGCGGCCGAATGCGGAACTTGCGGAGGGTATGGCGCCGTGCTGCGCTTCCAGTTCTTTGCGCAGGGCTGCCAGCAGGCGTTCGCGGACTGCGCCGTGCACCACCAGATAGTCCGGCGCGGCGGCGGTCTGACCGGCGGCAAGAGTTTTGGCCCATACTATGCGCCGCGCTGCCAGCCGGATATCGGCATCTTCAAGCACTATGGCCGGATTGCGGTGTTCGGCTGTTTCAATGACGGCGGGCACAAGGTGTTCCGCAGCGGCGCGGGCAAACCGGACGGCGGTTTCGCGCGGTGCGGAGCACAGGCAGGCATCGAAACGCTGTCCGAGAATGGCCTCTGTGGTTTCATTGTCCGCAGTGGTCACGGTTATCTGTTCCGGCTTGAAAAACTGCTGCACAAGGCGCTCCACAATGCCGTTGACAGCCGGAGTGCGGGGAGAAAGTGCCAGCAGCAGCGGGGTGCCCGCGGCAAGGGCAGATACCACCGGCATAAGGGCGCGCTGTACGGGCATATCCGCGGCGGTTACGGCCACGGCAATGCCTGCGGGGCGGGGCACGCTGCGCGACCAGCCCCACATATGCAGGCGCGAACGACGCACCAGCCGTCCCTTTGCAAGCGCGGGCAGACGTTTGATCATGTGGTCGATGTCGTTGATGACGGGGGCTATTTCAGCCGCAAGCACCATGTGCTCGGAAAGTCCGGCATCCTGTGCCGCAGCTACAATAAAGCGACGGGTGTAATCATGCACGGCGCCGCGCAGGGTGCGCAGCGATGCAATGCGTCCGTCCACGTCAAGGGTGGCTCCGGACTGGAAAAAAGCTCTCTGGGCTTCCGTCACTTCGTATATGCGTTCAGGTGTCATGGTCAGGCTCCTTGGTGTGCGTGTGAAAGTGATACCCGTGCAAGATAACACGCATACTTGGAGCTGGCTAGACCGCACTGCGCTTTTTTTGCACAGGAGCATAATGCAACATGCTGTAACAGAATGAAAAAACATCTGCAGCAAGACGCAGACAGGGGGCTTGCGCCACCGCCGGCAAGGCCCGGCTGCGGCTATTGACAAATCCGCGGACCCGTGTGCAAGGTACACTAAGCCATTGTGCGCGCAGGGCAGAACATACAGGCGTGTGCGATGGTAATATGTCGTATTTACGGGAGATTATGCATGTCCAAGGCTGCAGACAATTTTGACGTGATCATTGTCGGCGGGGGGCCCGCCGGTCTTTTTGCCGCGTATTATCTGGCGGAACATTCCGGTCTGTCCGTGTGTCTTATCGAGCGCGGCAACGCGGCGCGCAAGCGCAACTGTCCCATCAACAAGACGCAGAAGTGCATCAAGTGCAAACCGTGCCACATTCTTTCCGGCATGGGGGGCGGCGGACTTTTTTCCGACGGCAAGCTGAACTTTATCCACAAACTGGGCAAGACCGATCTGACCCAGTTTCTGCCGCGCAGCAAGGCAGAGGAGCTTATTGACGAGACCGAACTGATTTTCAACCGCTTCGGCATGGACGGCCCTGTGTATCCTTCCAATCTGGAAGCTGCGCGTCTGCTGCGCAAGCAGTCGAAAAAACATGGTATCGACCTCTTGCTTATCAAGCAGAAGCACCTTGGCAGCGATTGTCTGCCTGAGCATATCGCCCGTATGTGCGACTATCTGACCGAAAGCGGCGTGACCATACGCACCGGCGAAGAAGTTAAAAACGTGGTGGCCGAAAACGGACAGATACAGGGGCTGGTGACGGATAAAGGGCAGTACACCTGCCGCGCCGTCATTCTGGCACCGGGCCGCGTCGGGGCCGACTGGGTGGGCGAAGTCTGCCGTTCGTTCGGACTGCAGGTAAGCCAGCGCGGCATCGAAGTGGGCGTGCGGGTGGAAGTGCATAATGACATCATGAGCGATACCACCGATATCATTTACGACCCCACGTTCTTTGTGCAGACAAAGACCTACGATGACCAGACGCGCACATTCTGCACCAATCCGGCAGGCTTCATCGCGCTGGAAAACTATCAGGACTTTGTCTGTGTTAACGGACACGCCTACCGCAACAAAAAGTCGGAAAATACCAACTTTGCTTTTCTTTCCAAAGTGGTGCTTACCGATCCTGTTTCCGACAATACCGGTTACGGCACCGCCATTGGCAAGCTGGCCACCATTATCGGCGGCGGCAAGCCCATCCTGCAGCGGTTCGGCGATCTCAAGCGGAGCCGCCGGTCCACATGGAACCGTATCAGCAAGGGCTACATTGAGCCGACGCTGACCAATGTGGTGCCGGGCGATATCGCCATGGCACTGCCCGAGCGCATAGTGACAAACCTTGTGGAAGGTCTGGAGCAGCTCAACCATGTGCTGCCCGGCATATCCAACGAAGAAACACTGCTGTATGCTCCGGAAATCAAGTTTTTCGCCACGCAGGTAGAGACGGACAACTGTCTGGAAACCGGCATCCGCGGTCTTTTTGTGGCCGGCGACGGGCCGGGTGTGGCGGGCAATATCGTATCTGCCGCAGCCACGGGACTTATTCCCGCAAAGGCGCTTATCGACCGTCTGTAACGACCGGCAGAAAACGTGTGCCGCCGGGCGGCGTTTCAAATGTGCGGCGGGGTCTTCCCCGCCGTTTTTTGTTGCGCGGCGTCCGGTCTTGCCTCTGTGTGCGGCCGTCTTATCTGTGTACTGCGGGCACATGTGTGCGCCGCATATTCACAACCGCAACGCGGGAGGTGTGACATGTCCTTCACCGCAGTGGCAAAGGTAGGGCGCAGCCGGTACGATACCGATCCGGCGGTGCAGATGTGGCTGGCAGGGGTGAAACGGCACATGGAGGAGCTGGCTCAGGATGTGGGGCTGGCACCTGAACTCAATGTGCGTCTTTCCGTCGATGACAGAGAAGTGCTGCTGGGTGTCAGCGAGCAGATGGATATGTATCTGCGCGAAGAACCGGGCAGCTGGCGATGAAGCCGCCGCATACGGCACAATGAAAGCCGCGCCGACTGAGGCCGCGGCTTTTTTTGGTGCCGGTGTCGTCAGCCGCGGCTGCCCGTGGCTGACCGTGCAGTGCGGGGTGCTATGGTTCCTGACAGTT
Source organism: Oleidesulfovibrio alaskensis DSM 16109 (assembly GCF_000482745.1). Lineage (NCBI taxonomy): Bacteria > Pseudomonadati > Thermodesulfobacteriota > Desulfovibrionia > Desulfovibrionales > Desulfovibrionaceae > Oleidesulfovibrio > Oleidesulfovibrio alaskensis. Next base: position 441,879 of record NZ_KI519494.1, read on the forward strand.
TTTGCACGGCGGCTTGTATTCTGCGTCGGCCCCGCGGTTGAAATTGACCGTGGAAAATGTGCCGTGCGAAAATACGCTGGTGGCATAGGCCACCGCAAGGGCAAATAGCGCTGCACCCACGCCTATGCCCGCGGCATAGAACGGCGGTGCTGAAAGAGCCACGCGCATGAACAGCGTGGCAATGACAAAGCCGGAATTACGGAACACCGCGTGAAAGTTGGGCATGAACCGCTGCGTGATAAGCACCAGCAGAATGTCGGCAAATATCAGCACGGTGTAGAAGGTGATGAAAAAATCGTGGTGCGTGCCGTAGATGAGAAAATCCAGCGCGTCATACAGCCCTATGCTTACAAAGGCCACAAACAGCACCAGTGCGAGAATTTTTTTGCTGAGCACATAACGCATACGTTCCGTGGGATCTTTGAGATAGCCCTGAAAACGCTGTACTCTGTAATAAACACCCAGAATAACGAAGATGCTGAGTGCTGCCGTACCCGATGCGGCAACATGCAGCAGTGCCTCGGTGTCCTGCAGGACGGATATGGGTTCGTGCATCTGCGAAAGCGATTTGAAAGCATTGCGCAGCAATATAAGTGTCAGTATTTCAAGCTGCTTGCCAAGGGATTTGGTGACAGAGGTGGACAGGACGAAAATAAGGCTCATGACCTCGAGCACCAGCAGCATGGTGAACGCCAGATTGACCGCATGAAAGTGGTTTGTGGGTGTCAGCGCAGCCATCCGGGGCGGCAGCAGGCCGTGCCTGTTCATTTCTATGGTGGCGATGCTGAGCAGAAAAATAATGATGAGTGTATGCGCCACATACCGTTCCGTACGCGGGTGCTCCCAGAAGTGGTGCAGGATATCAAACAGATTGGCAGCGGGTTCAAGACGACTCATGACGTACTCCGTGGCAATGGAAACATATTATAATAGTACGCGAAAAATCATTCAGGGCAAGGGGAATATGCTGCGGGGCCGGTCTCCGGCGGTTTGCGGGCAGCAAAGCGGCCCGGGCGCGGCGGAAAAAGACTTCAGGAGCGTTGCCAGCGCTGCGGGCGTGCTGCCAGAGAAGGAACGGGGCGGGGGCTGCCGTGCTGCAGGGCTTGCAGATCGTCGGGCGTGTTTATGTTGACGAATGTGTTCAGACCGGCATCGTACCGGCGCAGGCTTTCCATCGGGGGGGCCACGGGTGGGGTGCCGTTTTTTTCCAGCAGTTCGAACAGCCTGAATACATGCGGTATGCCCTGCTGTGCCAGCGTTTCCATAAAAGGCACACAGCTGCGCCGGTAAACGGCCACAAGCGGCATCCAGAATCCGTCGGCCTGTCTGGGCACCACTGCGGGGGCGTCGGGCCATTGCGCCGCAAGGCAAAGCAGATGTCGCAGCAGGGCCTGCACGGGGTGGGGGGCATCGCAGGGCAGCACCAGCACGGTATCGGCCGCGGCATGAAAAAGCGCGCTGTGCAGCCCCGCCAGCGGGCCGCCGACAGGCAGCATGTCGGGTACGCAGCGCACCTGCGGAGGAATGTCGGCCGTGCGGGCGCAGTCGCCACCGGCAAACAGCAGTTCTCCGGTAAGAGAATACAGCAGCTCAAGCTGGCGGTCGCGTATGGTGCGGCCATGCACACGCAGCAGCCACTTGGAGGCACCGCCAAGGTGTGCGGCAAGCCGTGTGCCCTTGCCGCCGCCTATGACGGCGGCGGCAAACGATGAGGGCAGTCTGTCTTTCTGCACGGGGTCATGCCTCGTCGATGATATCAAAAGCCCAGCTGAGCGCTGCCGCCACCGTGGGGTAGCCGATGGTGGGAACAAGCAGAATAAGCGCGTGGCTTATCTGTTCCGGCGTGCAGCCTGCCTTGAGTGCCCGCCGTACATGGCTGTGTACCGCTCCTTCCGAACGTTGGGTCGCGGCCGCTGCCAGCTGCACCAGATGCGCCTGTGCCCCGTCCAGCGGGCCCGCCTGTGCCGTTGCTGCTCCCAGCTGCTGCAGGGCGTCCATGACGTCTGCATACTGCTGCCGCATTCTTTGAAAATGTCGTGGAGTCCGGTCGCTCATGGGGTACCCTCCTAGTGTGCGTCCTGATATTTTTCGCGTATGCGGTCTATTTCTTCCATATTGGCAAACAGCGCATCCACCAGCGCAGGGTCGAATATCCGCCCTTTTTCGGCCTGTATGTAATCAAGCACTTTTTCCTGCGGCCATGCTTCCTTGTATACACGTTTGCTGGACAGCGCGTCAAAGATGTCGGCCAGGCAGGTGATGCGTCCCGCAATGTGTATGCCGTCACCTTTGAGCCCCTGAGGATATCCCGTACCGTCCCAGCGCTCGTGGTGTTCGTGCGCTATGATGGCCGCCGCCTGCATGATGGGGCGTTCCGAAGTATTCAGAATATGGTAGCCGATGGTGGTGTGGGTTTTCATCACCTCGCGTTCCTCATCGGTAAGCCTGCCGGGTTTGAGCAGTATGGCGTCGGGAATGCCTATCTTGCCCACATCATGCATGGGCGAAGCATGCAGATACAGTTCCGCGGTTTCTTCTCCCAGTCCGGCGGCACGGGCCAGCAGTCTGGTGAATTCCGCAACGCGGCGCACATGGTGTGCCGTTTCCTTGGAGCGGCTTTCCACCACATCGCCCAGCCGCAGAATGACTTCCTTCTGCGTGTTGATGATTTCTTTATTCAGATAGACGTTGTCGAATGCCACTGCCACGTTGTTGGTAAACACCTGCAGCAGATTTTCATCCGGCGGGGTGACACCGCTCAGCCCTTCCAGATAGATAAGATGCTCTCTGCCGTTGCGTGCCGGAAAATAGCCCACATAGTCGCGTCCGTTGAATATGCTGCGTTTTTCCTCCACGGCCTGCTGCACTGCGGCACGCACGTCCGATGAAAGCTGCGGGCAGCCCTCGTCCGTCTGCAGGGCGTCGTATTTGCCCGTGGCCGCAATAAACTGCAGCGATTCATGATTTTCGCTTGTGGCGGTGAACCCCGATGTCTGCACATACACTGAGCCGGAGAACAGTCCGTACAATGAAGAAAGCTGGGTGAGCACTCCCTGCGCAAGCTGGCGGATGGAGCGGATGCGGAAAAGATCGGCCGATGCGTCGATGATATGGCGCAGTCCCTGTCTGTTCTGTTCAATGACCCGCAGGTCACGGTACGAACGCAGCGCAGTATATACGGTGGTAAAGAGCCGCTGCGAGGTAAGCTCCGCCTTGTGCTTGTAGTCGTTTATGTCATAGTTGATGATCACCTTGCGTTCCGGCGCCTGTCCGGGCTGTCCCGTGCGCAGGATGATGCGCACCAGTCTGTTGTCCAGTTCTTCGCGTATGGCTCTTGCCACATGCAGACCGGCATGGTTGCTTTCCATCACCACATCCAGCAGCACCACGGCTATGTCTTTTTCCGTGCGCAGAATTTCCATGGCCTGCGCGCCCGTGTAGGCACTGATGCAGCGCAGGGGAATGCCGTCGAATGTGAAATCCTCCAGCACCAGCCGGGTGGTGGTGTGCACGTCCTCCTCATCGTCTACGATAAGCAGGGTCCAGTGTGCGTCCGCCGCCGCGGATTCCTGTACAGGTTCTTCTTCGGCGAATATCAGTTCGTCGTCAGCAGGCGTTGCGATATGGGCTGGTGACATGGGAACTCCTTTGTAGCCGGCCGGTGCCGGAATGTATGGCATCATGCTTTGCCGCCGCGCATCTGTTCCGGTGGTCCGCACGGGTTATGTCTGTACTGCAGAGGGGGAATCCTGCATGGGCACGGTTATGGTGAATGTGGTGCCGTCGCCCGGAGTGCTGCGGCACTGCACGGTACCTTTGAGTCTGCGTGTTACAAGGTTGTATACGATGTGCATGCCCAGTCCGGTGCCGCCGTTGCCTCTGCGTGTGGAAAAAAACGGTTCGAACACGCGTGAAAGAATTTCCGGCGTCATGCCTTTGCCGTTGTCGGCAAGGGTGAGTGTCAGGTCATTTCCCTGACGGACGGCGTGTATGCTCAGCACGCCGTTTTCCATGCCGTCAAAGGCATGCAGCAGGGCGTTTGTCAGAATATTGGTGACTATCTGCATGAACACGCCGGGATAGCTGGTGATAACAAGGTCCTTGTCGCCGGACAGTTCGACGCGGTGCGAAGTGCGTTTGTAGCGCGGACGCAGACTGACAAGCACTTCTTCAAGATAGTCCAGCACGTTGAAGCGGCGGGTATCTTCATCGGACTGATCAACGGCAACCTGCTTGAAGCTGCGTACCAGATCCGCCGCGCGGGAAAGATTCATGCGGGTGGCGGTCAGGGACTCGTTGCCCACGCGCAGAAAGTTTTCAATATCCGAACGTTTCATGCCGCCGGATCTGTACAGCTCTTCAAGCTGCTGCATTTTTTCCTGCAGATAGGATGTGCTGGTCACTCCGATGCCGATGGGAGTGTTGATTTCGTGCGCCACACCGGCCACCAGCCCGCCCAGCGCTGCCATTTTTTCTGTTTCCACAAGCTGGTGCTGAGCCTGACGCAGATGCTCCAGCGATGTCTGCAGTTCGGCGGTGCGTGCAGCAACCCGCTCTTCAAGTTCTTCATTCAGGCGTTCCAGCTCGGTGCGCGCGGTCACCCGTGCCGTGATATCGGTCATGAATCCTTCGATAACGCAGATGCTGTCGCCGGACGACCGGCAGGGTGACGTGCCGCTGCCGGATATCATCATGCCGCCTTCCCATACCCAGCGCGTTTCACCGTCGGAACGGATTATGCGGTATTCGACAGCGTAGCGGTGCGGCGATGCGTCTATGGCGCCGGTAATGCGGGGCAGGTCTTCGGGGTGGGCCAGCCCCCGCAGATTTCTGCCGTGCTGCACAAAATCATCGGGGGCAAACCCTGTCAGCGGCAGACAGCCTTCGCTGGCAAAAAGAAACGTGCCGTCGCCGCCGGTCTGCCTGCGGAAAGCCATGCCCGGCAGGTTTGAAAGCAGTACCGAATAGCTGCGTTCACGTTCTGCCAGAGCGTCCTGTGCTTTTTTGCGTTCGGTGGCATCCTGCCCGGCGGAAAGCAATCCGGTCACGTTGCCGGAAGCATCGCGCAGCGGCCTGTTGAGCCATGAAATCCAGACCCGTTCGCCGTTTTTGCGTATGTTTTCATTTTCATGGCAGGCATAGGTTTCCGGATTTTCCAGAATACGCCGCAGCAGTTCGGAATACGGGGTGCCGTCCGCGTTTTGCGGCAGAATTGTTGCCGCAACGCTTTTTCCTGTCAGCTCATGTTCCTCGTATCCGAAAAAGGACAGTCCGTACTCGTTGATGAATTCTATCTGCCCGTTGCGGTCGATATGCATGATGACCGAACGCGCGTTGTCCACCAGTTCGCGATAGCGGGTTTTGGCTTCGCGCAGGCTCTGCTCCACGGCTCTTTGTCTGACAAGGTGGTGCGATTCAAGAGCCAGTGCCAGCACCAGCAAAGCCACCAGCACACCGGCGGGCAGCAGCACCTGCCGGTACCGTGTGAAAAAAGAGGGAGGCCTGTTCAGCACGGTGCTTTCTGCGGGAATGCTGTCAGAGGAAATACCGTACCGGGCCAGCAGCTCGTGGTTGAATACAAACCGGTTGATATTTTCGGTGATGACGGGGATGCGCGATGGCGGGGTGCCCTGTGCTATGCGCAGCGCCATGCGGGCGGCTTCACGTCCCTGCATGACTCCGTCCGTCAGTTTTCCGCCCACAATGCCTTTGTCGGCATAAAAGCCGAAAACGGCAAAAACCGGCCTGTCTGTCGCCGCAAGGATATGGCGCAGACTCTGCCTGTACGATTGCACATTGCCCGCTGTGTCCTGCAGGGCCGAAAGCAGCACAATGGCTTCGGTACCCTGCAGCGCGGCAAGCTGTCTGCCCAGATCCGCAAAGGTATAGGCGTCCCACAGTTCCATGCGCCCGTGTTCCGGTATACCGGCAGTCTGCAGCGCCAGTTCGTGCGTCATGGCACGGCCGGTTTCCGAACGGTCGCTGATGACAATAAACCGCGATGTCTGCGGCAGCATGGCTGCCGCAGCCTGTATGGTTTCGCGTATGCTGACTTTTTCGGCGATGCCCGTGACGTCGTCATGCCCGCGCAGTGCGTCGGGGGTATAGTTGTTGTACCCGCAGAAGACCACACGGCTGCCGGGGGCGATGGCTTCGTGTTCGTCCAGCAGGGTGTTCAGGGCGATGTTGTCGGCGGTAATGATGACGTCGGGCGGGTCCTGCGCGTATTTGTCGCGCAGCAGGGCCAGTATGTCGGCGCGGTATGCTGCATCGGGATGCCGCTTGGTGTCCATGAATTCGACTGAAAGCCGCATGGTGCCGTTGGAAGCGTCTATGGCCGGCCCCAGAACTTCCTGAACGCCGCTGTTGATATCCTGCACCCACAGCATGTTGGGGTGATAGGAATGTACCAGCAGAAAGTGCGTGCGCCCTGTGCCGGGAGGGGGCTGCGCCGACGCGTTCCGGGGCGGTGCCCAGCACAGGAAGAAAACTGCAGCCGCAAGCAGGAACAGGGTCGGCAGAACCGCGCGCGGGTGCATGGCGTTATCCGGCGCGCAGGGGGGGCACTGTACGGTGCGCGTTGTCTGCGGAGCAGATAACGGTAAAGGCATGACCATATGTCCTGACCTGTTGATTTGAAGTGAACGGCAGGGCCTATGGTAGCATAACGGAATATGCTTACAAGGATATTATAGAAACGGCGATGTCAGCCGCGGCGGTCGGCCGGTGATGATGCGATGATGGAAGCATCCTGCATGAGGTCCGAAAGTGTGATTGCTTCCAGTTCCTGTTCCATGGCTCTGGATATCCTGATCCACACCTGCCGTGTTCTGCACTGGTGCGCGCGTTCACAGGCTGTTTCGTCCCGGCTGCACTCGGTCATGTGGATACCCCCTTCCATCACGCGCACAATGTGCCCCAGTGTCAGTTCCTGAGGGTCTGCGGCCAGCAGGTGTCCGCCGGCGGCACCCCGCACGCTGGTTACCAGCCCTTCTTTTTTCAGGGGTTTCAGTATCTGCTCGATAAACTGGACGGTCACACCGGTGCTTTGCGAAAGCATGGACGCCCTGCGGGGGGTATTGTCGTCGTGCAGGGCAAGGTCAAGCAGCAGGCGTGTGGCGTATCTGGTGCGGGCAGAAAGCTTCATTATGCTTGCAATCCTGTATAATGTTCAGGCGGCAGTGCTGGCGGGGTGTCTGTTTTTCTTTAGTACGCAGCTTTTGCAACGTCAAGAAATCGTTATTTTTTACGGGCTGTTGTCGTTATAATATGCCGATTTTTATCTATTTTTTTAATATCAATGGCATTTTGAATACCCGTGGGGGGCATTTCACTGCTTCTGCGGCCGTGCGGCATAGACTTTTGCCAGCCCGCCGCGGGCTGTTTCGCGATACAGGCTGGGCAGGTCGTGACCTGTCTGGGCCATGACGGCCACCACTTCGTCAAAGGGAATGCGGTGCATGCCGTCGGACAGGATGGCCATCTGCGCACGGGAAAGGGCACGGGTGGCCGCGCAGGCGTTACGTTCTATACAGGGAATCTGCACCAGCCCGTCCACAGGGTCGCATGTCAGCCCCAGATGGTGCTCCAGACCCATTTCGGCAGCGTATTCTATCTGCCGCACCGTACCGCCCATCATCTGGGTGGCGGCGGCCGCCGCCATGGCGCAGGCAGAGCCCACCTCGCCCTGACAGCCAACCTCCGCGCCAGAAATGGACGCATTGTGCTTGATTATGTTGCCGAAAAGTCCTGCCGTGGCCAGAGCCCGCAGAATATCCTGCTCGGTGGCTTTCAGCGTTTCGCGCAGGTAATAGAGCACGGCGGGCACGATGCCGCATGAACCGCATGTGGGGGCTGTGACTATGATGCCGCCTGCCGCGTTTTCTTCAGCCACGGCCAGCGCATAGGCCGTCACCTTGCCGGTCTGGTGCATGCTTTTGTGCGCCAGCTTTGTGCGCGACATATAGTTCCATGCCTGCCTGCGCAGCCCTATGGAACCGGGCAGAACTCCCTGCGCAGTCAGACCGCGTTCCAGCGCCTGCTGCATGGCCTGCCATATGGTTTTCAAAAAGGGCCATACGGTTTCGCCTTCATAACGGGCCACATATTCCCAGTAGGTTATGCCCTTATCTTCGCACAGGGCCATTACCGAAGCCAGATCAGGGTGCGGGTAGACGCCCTGCTGCTGCCTGCGGGGTTCGTCTTCGCCCATGATGGCGCCGCCGCCCACGCTGTACACTTTCCAGCTGCCGGTTACGTTGCCGTTGCTGTCCTGCGCTTCAAACAGCATGCCGTTGGGATGCCGGGGCATGCGTTCTTCCGGTTTCCAGACTATTTCACAGCGCTCTTCACCCAGTGCGGCTGTAACGGCCCGGTCGGTCAGGTGGCCTTTGCCTGTGGATGCCAGACTTTCATACAGGGTCACGCGGAACCGTGCGGCTTCGGGGTGCTGTTCCACAAAAAGACGTGCGGCGTTCTGCGGTCCCATGGTGTGGCTGGAAGAAGGGCCGGAGCCGATGCGGTAAAGCTCTGTTATGCTGTCCATATGCCCTCGCGGCTGTAGGCGGTGCGCAGGCAATGCGGCGGACGTGAAAAGCACAGAAAACAAAGGCGTCACATGCTTGCCTGTCAGTGGTACTGTTCAGGTAGCGTTACTCACGGCAATCGTCAATGGCCTGTCGCCGCGGCGGGGTGGCCGGTGGTATTTGTGCTGGTGCAGACGGCGCCGGCAGGTGTATAGCAGCGGGAGCATGCGCAAATGGGGCGCGGCATCCAGTAAAGGCAGCATACGCCGGAAAACGAGATACGGGAGTGCGTGATGAAAAGCCATGAAGTGGAATACAGGATAACGGGGGGCGACCTGCAGGTGGTGGAAGTGGAACTGGACCCCGGTGAGACAGTCATAGCCGAAGCCGGAGCCATGTGCTGGATGGACGGGGACATTGAGTTTGCCGCCCGCATGGGCGACGGTTCCGCGGCGGACGGCGGTTTTTTCGGCAAGCTGCTGGGAGCGGGCAAGCGGCTGGTCACGGGTGAGTCGCTGTTTATGACGCACTTTACCAATCAGGGGCAGGCAAAGGCCTCCGTGGCTTTTGCCGGTCAGGTGCCGGGGCATGTGGTGCCTGTTGATCTGGCGGAAATCGGCGGCGAGCTTATCTGTCAGCGCGATGCTTTTTTGTGCGCGGCGCGCGGCACCCGCATCGATGTCGCTTTCAGCAAGCGTCTGGGAGCGGGATTTTTCGGTGGTGAAGGATTTGTACTGCAGCGGCTGCGCGGTGACGGTCTGGCCTTTGTGCATGCGGGCGGCGCCGTGGTGCGCAAGGAACTGCAAGGCGGTACGCTGCGGGTGGACACAGGCTGCCTCGTGGCTTTCACACCGGGGGTCAGCTACGATATCGGACTTTCCGGCGGGCTGAAGTCCATGATGTTCGGCGGCGAAGGGGCGTTTCTGGCGGCATTGTCCGGACACGGTACGGTGTTTTTGCAGAGCATGCCCTTCAACCGTCTTGCCGACCGTATCACGGCACTGATTCCTGAAAAGAAATAACGCGGCGCGATATTGCCGCGCATGGTGCATGGGGGATCATGCCATGGAAGAATTCCGGCTGACCGTGCTGCTTGTGGATGCATTCACCCGCACGCCCGGCAGGGGAAACCGCGCGGGTGTGGTGCTGGATGCCGCGGGATTGTCCGCCGCTGCCATGCAGGCAGTGGCAGCGCTGGTCAATGTGTCGGAGACGGCTTTTATTCTGCCGGCACCTGCACAGGCCGGGTATGCCGTGCATGTGCGCTATTTCACCCCGCGGGCCGAGGTTCCGGTGTGCGGGCATGCCACCGTGGGGGCGCATTATGCGCGGGCACGGGCGCTGGGAATTTCGGACACAACGGTGTCCGCCCTGACCGGCGCGGGGGTTCTGCCCGTGGATATCCGCGGATCCGGCAGCGGTATGAAGATTGTCATGACGCAGGGCAGGGTGGTGTTTTCTCCGCCGTGCATACCTGCTGTCAGGCAGGCGGTTCTTAACGCTCTTGGGCTTGATGAAGACGACCTGCTGTCCGGTTTGCCGGTACAGGAGGTTTCCACGGGACATTCCAAAATAATGGTGCCGCTGCGCAGAACGGCATTGCTGGACGCCCTGAAGCCGGACATGACCGCTCTGACGGAATGCAGCCGTGTCACGGGGTGTAACGGCTTTTTTGTTTTCGGGTTCAACGGCGGGGATGACGAAGCGCTTATAAACGGGCGCATGTTCGCTCCTGCCATCGGCATTGACGAGGACCCCGTGACGGGGAATGCCAACGGCCCCTGTGGTGCGTATCTGTCGCATTACGGCAGACTGCCCGCACAGGCGGCGTTTACCTTTTGCGGCAGGCAGGGTGTGGCCATGGGCAAGGAAGGCATGGTGGAGGTGACTGTCCACCGTGATGAAGACGGTCCGTGCCGTGTGCAGGTAGGCGGGCACGCGGCGGAAGCCGGCCGGATGGAGGTTGCGCTGCACGTAGAGGACGACGGCCGCATTACGGCCCGCAGTGTCTGACGGCAGTGCGGCGCAGCCGCGCAGGGCTTTTGCCATGCGGGGCTGAGCCAACTGTACATGTTACCCCCCTGCGCTTTGCTATGCGGCGGCGCAGGGGGGCTTTGCATGTAGTTGTCTGCGCATGGTGCGCGGCAGGCTCCGGTCAGGAGTCCGCGTTTTTTCTCTTTTTATCGCCGGTCACCAGCATCAGCGAAAAGTAATGCGGCTTTTCGGGGGCGTCCTGTAGTGATTCGGCCACAATCTCGCCGTCCATTCCCAGACGAGAGACAAACGTGCTCTGGTTTTCTTTGCCTGCTGCGGTCACAGCCTTTCTGATGGCGGCAAAGTTTTTATACGTTTTCAGAATAACGGCGTTGTCCGCGTAATTCAGGGCTTGTTCCAGCCCGTCACCCACGCCGGAAAGCAGCAGCAGGTTTTCACCTGATTCACACAGGATGGTGGCCGTGCGTGCGGCCGACGCCTGATATGAGGTGATGCCCGGCACGATTTCCACGGGAGCCTGCGGACATACGGTGCGCAGAGTGCGCAGCAGGTAGCCGAAAGTGGAATAGATGAGCGGGTCCCCCAGCGTGAGAAACGCGCACTGCCGTCCGGCAGCCAGATGGCCGGCAACTGTGCGTGCGTTTTCGTCCCACGCAGCACGCAGCACGCTGCCGTCGCGCGACATGGGAAAGCCCAGCCGGATAATCTGCACATCGTCCCGCAGGTGCGGGGCGGCTATGGAAAGCGATACCGAATAATCGTTTTTTGTGGAACTGGCGGCAAAGACCACGTCCGTGCGGGCCAGAGCCTTGACCGCCTTTATGGTAAGCAGGTCGGGGTCGCCGGGGCCGACGCCGATACCGTACAACGTACCGTACACTAGGGTTCTCCTTGACCGGCAGCCGGGGGCTGCAGGGTGAAGCGCGAGGGATGCAGAAAGCGCGCAAGCTCTTCCACCGCATCCACCGCTCTGGGGCCGGGGCGTGAATAACACGCCTCTTCCACAACAAGCCAGCGCGCATGACGCACCGCCCGCAGTGTGCGGAAGTGCGGCCGCGCGTCCGGCGGCACCGGTGTTTTATTCATGGGGCCGTGCTGCACAATGTAGACTTCGGGGTCGAGGCGCAGCAGTTCCTCTTCCGAGGGGCGCTCCAGTTTTTTGTCGGACACGAGGCAGTTTGCACCGCCTGCGCGGCCGATAATGTCATTGACGATGGAACCTGTGCCCGCCCCCAGCAGGTTGGGGTAACGGACTTCAAAAAAGACCGAGGGGCGGTGTTCTCCGGCTACGGCTGCGCGCACCGTTTCCAGACGGTTGCGCAACTGTGCGGTAAGTGCCGCTGCCTTGCCCTGTTCTCCGGTCAGCACTCCCAGACGGGCGATGACGGAAAACAGCTGCTCAAAGTCGGCAACGTGAAATTCCGCCACGGGAATGCCCAGCGCGCGCAGGTCGTCCACGGCCTGCCCGGCTTCTTTGCGTCCGCTCATCTGCAGCACAAGGTCGGGAGCCATGCCGGCCACCAGTTCAAGGTTGGGCCGCATGTGCGTGCCGATGGCGGGCAGACTGCGGATGGATTCCGGCCAGTGGTCGGCATTGGTGCGTGCTATGAGCCTGTCCTGCAGACCCATGGCGGCCAGTGTCTCGTTAAAGGCACCGTACAGGGCGATGATGCGCCGGGCAGGAGCATCCAGCTGCACGGTGCGGCCTGTATCATCGGTTATGCTTACTCCGTGCTGCTGCGCGGCAACGGACAAAGGTGCCAGCAGCAGGATAAAGGCGCACCACAGCGCGGCGCTGAGATGTCGGAAGGTTGTCATGGCGTTTTTCTCTGCGTGTGGGCGGGCATGAAAAGAGCCTGCGGCAGCCCGCAGTCCGGATGCCGGAATACGCGGACAGAGGTTTCATATATCCGGCAGAGGTTGGCTTCTGTAAATACGTCGCGGGTGGGGCCGTCCAGCGCCACGGCTCCGTCTTTCAGAAATATCAGCCGGTCACAGTAGAGTGCCGCCAGATTAAGGTCATGAATGGCGGCGACCACCGTGAGTCCCTGCGCATGTCTGCGGCGCAGCATGTCGTAAATTTCCACTTTGCGGGCTATGTCCAGACCGGATGTGGCCTCGTCCAGCAGCAGGCAGGGGGCCGCCTGTGCCAGCGCCCGTGCTATGAGCACCCGCTGGAATTCTCCGCCGGAAAGCCTGCATGCCGGCCGTGAGGCAAACTGCGATGTGGCTGTCTGGCGCATGGCGTTTTCCGCGGCCTCGTTGTCTGCGGCGCTGTATCCGCCCAGAAAGGATATATAGGGATACCGTCCCATGAGTACCACGGAGCGCACCGGTATGTCAGGGACGATGTCAGGCCGTTGCGGTACCGAAGCCATTTTTTTTGCGCGGGTGCGGGCACAAAGCCCCGCGGCCGGAGTGAACTGCACTGCATCCTTTTCAGATGCAGCGGAGGCGGTGCGCAGCAGCACTTCGCCGCTGACCGGCGGCAGCACTCCGGAAAGGGTGAGCAGCAGGGTTGTTTTGCCGCTGCCGTTGGGGCCGAGCAGACCTGTCATTTCACCCTGTCTGATATGCAGGGAGATGTTGTGCAGTACGGGCGTTGTACCGTGGCCCAATGTGGCATTGCGCAGGCGTATCATAGGGCTGTTCCTGTATTGCGCCGCAGCAGCAGGCAGAAAAAAGGGCCCCCCAGCAGCGCGGTGACCACTCCCACGGGCAGTTCGGCCCCGCCGGAAAGCAGGGTGCGGGCCAGCACGTCGGACCAGAGCAGCAAAAGACCGCCTGTCAGCGCGCTGACCGCCAGCAGCGGCCGGTGCTCGGCGCCTATGACCATACGTACCAGATGCGGCACAACCAGCCCCACAAATCCTATCACCCCGCTGACCGCCACGGAGACGCCCGTAAGCGCTCCTGCTCCCAGCAGCAGCCACAACCGTACGCGTGAAGCATCCATGCCCAGCTGACGGGCCTGCATGTCGCCCAGCGACAGAATATCAAGCTCGCGCGAAAAACGGATGACGGGCAGCATACCCAGCACAAACCACGGCGTGAAAAGCATGACCTCATGCCAGCCGCGGCCCTGCAGACTGCCCATTATCCAGAATACGATGCTTGCCACCGATTCTTCGTCCAGTGATTTGACCAGCGATATGAGAGCGGAAAGGAACGTGGACACCACAATACCCGCAAGTACCAGCGTTTCGCGGCGCATGATGCCGCCCACGCGACCCAGTACAAGCACGGCCGCCAGCGCCGCGGTGGCACCGGTCAGGGCCGCGGCGGGCAGTATTCCTGCAGCGGGAAAAAACGGCAGGGCCATGGTGCCCAGCCCCCAGAAAAGTGCCACGGATGCGCCGAAAGCGGCTCCGGACGAAACGCCCAGCGTGAAAGGATCGGCCAGAGGGTTGCGCAGCAGCCCCTGATACACCGTGCCTGCCACCGCCAGCGAAGCGCCCACCAGCAGCGAGAGCACCACGCGGCCCAGACGCAGCTCAAGCACCACAACGGTCAGTGCGGGATTATCCTGCGCGGCTGCGGGCGGGGGGCCCAGACCGGCGGCATGCAGCAGCACGGCCGTCACGTCGGCAAACTCCACGGGAAACGCCCCCGCGTAACAGGCCAGAAACACCGAAACCGCACAGGCGGCCGACGCGGCGGCACAGCACAGCACCGGGCGGAGCGTGCGGCGTGTTACGGTGTTTCCGGCCCTGTTCATCAGTCATCCAGCCGGTTGTAGGCTTCTTTAAGGTGCTCAACCCATATGGCGCGGATGGCGGGCACAGCTGCCATGCCTTTTACCACGGGTACGGGGGTGATGCCGTGAGCGGCAAAAACACTTTTCCACGAATCGGGCTCGTCGCCTGCCATGTCGTTTACGGTATGGTCACCCGCCACCGACATGAGCGGAAGCAGGTAGGCTTTTTTGATACCTTTCTTTTTCAGCATGGCCAGCACGTCGTCAATTTCGGGGCTGCCTTCAACGGTGCCCACAAAGGCATTGGCATCTTTCTGCCACAGATAATACTGCAGGGCGGGGTAGAATGCATTGGCAGAATGACCGGTACCGTGGCCCATGAACACCACCGCCTCGTCTGCGGTACGTTCTGCGGGTACGGCGGTCATGACTGCATCGGCCACATTTTTCATGTCCTCTGCAGTGTACATGAGCGGCTTGCCGACTTCCACCTGCTTGATATTTTTGGGCATGCCCTCAAAACGTTCTGCGGTGTGCAGCAGGCCGAGGTATTCAAAGCCCGGAATCATGTGCAGCGACTGCACGGCCACGCGGTTGAACCCTGCATCGCCCAGACGGCCCAGTGCCACGGCGGGCGAATCCACCTGCAGGTTCTGCTCACTCGCCACAATGTCGCGCACCATGCGTGCCGTGTAAGCCCAGCGCACTTCAACACCGGGTATGGCGGCACGTACTTCGCGTTCCAGCGCTTCGTAGGGGGCGCGTGCTTCGGGCACGGTGCTGCCGAAGGTGGCAAGCAGAATGGCTTTTTTGTCGGGATGTGCGGCGCCGTGGCCGGCAAAAGCAGGCGCGGCAACGCACAGCAGGCAGCACGCGGTGACGAGCAGTCTGCACCATGAGCGCAGTTTCATGAAGGAAACCTCCAGAGAATCTGGGGCATTGATATAGTCACGGTAAAAATAAAGAGCGCTGCCTCCTGCATGGGCAGGAAGGGGCGCTCCGGTCACCGTGACGGACTTTTTGCGGCAAAGCCCCGTGCCCAAAAAGTCATCCTGTACACTCAGGCAGGTCTTCCGGCTTGTCCCGCGGCATCCGGCCTTCCCGGGAATTTTTCCCAGTGGCACGGTGTGGATGCGGCGTATCGTGGACTTACGGCGGCGGGTCCGCTCCCGACTTTAACGGGATTCCCTATCAAGCCCCGCAGGGCACCTGAATCGATTCGGGTTATATATGGCTGCGGCAGCATGTCAAGGCCGCAGCATGCAGGGGTTATGCCGCGAACAGCAGGTAGCAGCCTGTCACGGCCAGCAGGCTGGTGATGCGCAGAAACTGGCTTTGCAGCAGCAGCACAAGACCCAGACGCGGAGTGAATATGCCCGCGTGCGAAGGCAGCTGGTGCCGCAGGGCGCGGACGGGGGTTGCTGCAATGGTTCCCAGTATCAGCGCGGTGACTGTCTGGGCGGTGGTCAGCGACCCGGCATCCAGCAGGGCGCCCGCGGCCGCAATTCCTGATGTGAATTCCGCGGCCACGGCAAAAATAACCACGCTGGCCGCTTCTACAGGCAGAAAGCTCCATGACAGCCCCTGAGCGGCGGCCTGGCGCATGGCTTCGAATACGCCTGCCTGTGTAAGCGCATAAATGAGAAAATAGACCGGTGCCGTGAACAGGATGATGCGCGAAAAGCGTCTGCGGAACAGGGCTGCCACGCGGTTGAGGTCAAGCCTTCCGCTGTGTTCTGGTGCCGCAGACTGTCCGGACTGCCTGCGGTGCGCCGTTGCGCGGGCCCACGCAAGCAGTCCCAGAGTGCGGCACAGGGCGGCTGTGCCGTTAAGTGCAAGGTATATGGCCCCTGCCGTGCGTGTCATGGGCACCACTATAAAAAAAGTGGTGGGCAGATGCAGCAGAAAAACAGGCAGACCGGTGTTGATGAGATAGGCAATGCGCAGTTCGCGCAGAGAAATGCGCCCGTCACGCATGGCTTCCATAAGCATGGTGTTGGCCGCTGTGCCGGAAACGAACGCAGTGGCGAAAGCCGCGCCCGATGTCTGCCCCAGCCCGCCCCACCGTGTCAGCGGCCGGGCCAGCCGCGCCAGAAAGGGGGCCCAGCCGGCGCCTTCCACCACCAGCCCCACGGCCAGTCCCATGGCCAGATATATGAGCATGCGTATGAGCGGCCTGACAAGTTCGGGCCATGCATACTGCCAGTGCAGCAGCGCAGGGTCGGCGTGCAGAATGATGCCCAGTGCGGAGATTCCGCACAGCAGCGGAACAAACATAAGCGTTTTTCTGCCTCTGCCTGTCCGGCGTGAAGATATTTTTGCGGTAGAGCTTTGCTTTTGCATGGAGTCGGACATAGAGTGAAAGTAAGGATTAAGGGAGCATGGCCGGTTTCTGCCGGTCTGCATGCCTGCCGTCGGCCGTTGCGGGGCTGCCGGATGAAGCCTGTTTGACAGAAAACAGCACCCGTGGTGTAGTTTCAGCTTATTTGCAGGTATTGCAAAAGGATCGTCTGACAGCATGAAGACCAGATTCATACCTTCTGACAGGCCGGCGGGCAACCGGCTTTGCGTCATTTTTGCTCTGGCCGCTCTTTTTCTTGTGCTGCTGCCCGCGGCCGCTGCCGCAGAGAACGGGCGGGTGCTTGTGCTCAATTCCTACCACAGGGGCTTCCAGTGGTCCGATGCTGAAATGTCGGGCATCGAATCATGGTTCGTTGATTCTGACATCAAGCCGCAGCTGCATTTTGAATATATGGATTCCAAACGGATGGCGCCCGATGTGGCCACCCGTCATATGTTTGTCCTGCTGCGCGAAAAATATTCCAGAGACTATTTCGACGTGCTCATGGCGGCCGATGACAACGCCTTTGAATTGCTGCGGGCGCACCGTCAGACGCTTTTTCCGGGGGTGCCGCTTGTTTTTTGCGGGGTAAACCTGCAGCACATGCCGCGCGGCAGCATGCCGGAACGCACCACGGGAGTGCTGGAAAGGGTGGATGTGGAAGGTACGCTTTCGCTGGCGCTTTCCATGCATCCGGCCACCCGCAGCGTGGTGTTTGTGGCCGACGGCACCACGACGGGGCAGCGCATGCTGCATGCCGCACGCGAGGCACGCAGAGGCTTTGCGGGACGGGTGGATTTTACCGAGATGAACAACCTGCCTGCCCCCAAGCTGCAGGAAGCTCTGCGCCTGCTGCCTTCATCGTCTGTCGTGGTGCTGCTCAGTTTTCTGCGCGACCGCAACGGCAGAGTGCTTACGGTGGAAGAATGCGTCCGGCTGCTTACGCAGGCTTCTCCTGTTCCCGTGTACGGAGTGGGAGCGCAGTTCATCGCCGCAGGGCTTGCGGGCGGCACGCAGCTTTCGGGTACCGAGCACGGGAGGCAGGCGGCACGGCTGGCGGAGCAGATTCTGCGCGGGGCCGACCCCTCAGAGTTGTCCATAATTGCGGAAACCCCTGTGACGGCGGTGCTTGACTACCGGCAGCTTTCGCGTTTCGGGGTGTCTCTGCCCGACCTGCCCGATGGTGTGATAGTGCGTAACCTGCCGCAGGGCAGTCCTTCTGTGTGGTGGTACGGCGCGGGGCTGGCAGTTGCTGCCGCCATGGCGCTGTTGTTCAGGCACTGGCGCAACCGGCGGTGCATGCCCGCCTGCGAAGATTCGGCAACGGCCCTTGGCGGGGTGCTGGCAGCCATGCAGCATATGAACGATATCTGTCTGCTGCTTGATACCGCCGGCCGCATAGCGGCCATGAACCGTCCGGCGGAACAGGCATCGGGCATTGATTCGCATGCGGCGGAGGGAATGCTGCCCGAGGCCGTGCTGCCCATGCTTGCCGGTGCGCTTGAAAAGCTCAGGCGCGGGCTGCAGCACAATGACGAATTTTGCCTGCTGCAGGCCGAAGCCCGTATGGATAACGGGCTGCGCCGGTTTGATCTGGAAGCGTCGAGCCTGCTGCCTGTTGCCGCCGGCGCCTTGCTGGTGCTGCGCGATGTGACAGACAGAGCCGTTCTGGAGGCTGCAGCCGTGGGGGTGCACCGTCTTTCGCTGGTTACCAGAATGGTGTCGGGCATGTGTCACGGAGCAAAGGAACCGCTTTCTGCCGTGGTGCAGAATGCCGAAGAGCTGCACGAGGTGCTGTTTGAAGACACCGAGGGTAATGCCAGAGCTGCAGCGCGCTGCGGGTGCAGCCTGAGTGCGCTGCGCGGTTATCTGGGTGAGCGGGATGTGCCCCGGCGTGTCGGTCTGCTGCGGGCCGCCGGTGCGGAGCTTACGGGCATAGTGTCCAGACTGCCCAATGCGGAACGGCGCAGTCCTGAACGGCCCATACCGCTTAAGGATGTGGTGGACAACGCCCTGCGTCTGGGCAGGGACGACCCGCGCCTGCGTGAGTACGGTATGGGGCGCGTGGGCTGGCGCATCGAGGCGGACGGCGCGGACTCTGTGCAGATAATCAGGGCGGCGGATGCGGAACTTGTGGTATATGAGATGATAACCCTCGGGCTGTATGCCCTGATGTCGGGAGAGGCTTCTCCCGGGGGGGTGCTGGTGCAGTACGGGGCAACCCCCCGCGGAGGGCGGGTGGTGCTGACCGCTTCGGGCTGCAGCCGCCCCGTGGATATCGCCAAACTGCTGCGCAGCGAGCGTATGTTCGGCGGCAGCGGTGGTGAGATGAGCGGATACGAGGGGTTTGCTCTTGCCACGCGCATTGCGGAGCACAGATTTGGCGCCCCGCTGAAAGTTGAATCGCCGGAAAACGATGTGCGCATCGAATTCATGCTGAATCAGGAGTAGCGCACACGCGCCGCGTCAATGTCCGGCCGGGCCGGGGGAGCTATGGCACAGACCAAAATACTGCTGGAGTCGGGAACAAACGAGCTGGAGGTCATCGAGTTTTATCTTGATGAACCGGAATATCGCGGGTCCTACGGCGTCAATGTGGCCAAGGTGCTTGAGATACTGCGCCAGCAACCGGTGACGTCCATGCCGGGGCAGCGTCATGCTTCGGTTATGGGGGCTTTTCGTCACCGGGACGGCAAAGTTGTGCCGCTGGTCAATCTGGGGCGCTATCTTGATAAGGATCTGGTAGAAAACGAACCGCCGAAAGTCATTGTGACCGAATTCAACGGTGTCATCACTGCTTTTCAGGTGTCGGCGGTCAACCGCATTCACCGCATCAGCTGGGAAGATGTGGAGCCGCCTTCCGACATGCTGCAGAATTTTTCGCAGAATGCCTTTACCGGTGTGGTCCGGCTGGAAGGCCGTGTGGTTTTTCTGCTGGATCTTGAAAGCATAGTGGCCGACCTGAATCCCGACCTTGCCGTGCGCCAGAGCGCGCGGGTGGATGTGCGGCAGGGTGACCGGACCTATGAGCTGCTGCACGCCGATGATTCGGGCAGCATCCGCAAGATGGTGAAAAAACTGCTGGAAGAAGGCGGCCGTTTTGTGCTGCGGCAGGCTTCCAACGGGGAAGAGGCGTGGGAGATGCTGCTGGCGTTGAAAGAAGAGGCGCAGAACAGCGGGGTGCCGGTTTCTTCACTGGTGCAGGCGGTGATCACCGATGTGGAGATGCCGCGCATGGACGGCCTGAACCTGTGCAAACGTATCAAGGACGACCCGGTGCTGCGCGCCCTGCCGGTGGCGTTGTTTTCTTCTCTTATCACCGAACAGCTGAAGCACCGCGGCGATGCCGTGGGGGCGGATGCGCAGTTTGCCAAGCCGGAACTTTCGGAACTGGGGCGCAAACTGCTTGAACTGCTGGAAGGCGACAGCTGAGCTGTTCCGTGTATGTCTGTCGCGGCCCGTACCGTTCCGGTGCGGGTTTTTTTGTGCCTGCATGCTGCCGCGCGCAAAGGGCCGGTCCGTGTCATGCCGGCATTGTCCACATAAAACGCTGCAGGTCCACGCGGTCTGTTTCGTCAAAGACAATGCCCTCCCGCTGCAGCAGGGCTTTCTGACGTTCGTACCCGCCGCCGCGGGGCAGCGATATGTTCCCGCCGGCGTTGATGACGCGGTACCACGGCAGAGCGTCACGGGCGGAACAGCTATGCAGCACTCTGGCCACCTGCCGTGCGGCCCGCGGGTTTCCCGCCATGGCGGCAATCATTCCGTACGTGCTCACGTATCCTGCCGGAATGCTTTTTATCTGGCGTATTACCTCAGCGGTGAACTGTGTTCTTTCCAACGGTGCAATCCTGTATGCTGTGCAGAGTGCGTCGGGCCGCCTCTGTCTGCGTGTGTACTGTAGCAGGGCAAAAGAAAACGCGCCACACTGCCTGCGTGACGCGGTTTCTCTCGTGTCCGCACTGGGCGGACTGCTCGGGCGCAACCCGAATGCTGCCCTCTGCCGGCGACTTTGTCCGGTACAACGCAGGCAAGGAGCAGTGAGTGTGGACCAGACACCCGCCCTTCTACTACCAAGTATCGTGCCAACGGAATCTGTTTTGTGCTGATTTGTATTTTTATTATGTAATATCGGTATATTATTATGATTTTGACGTTGTCTTGCGCGGGGCGCTGCATGGCATGGAGGCAGAGAAGATACTTTTTTGTCCGCGATCGCGGACGCAGTGCGGAATCTTTAGTCCGTGATTGCGGATAACAGGCAGTCCGTTGTGTCCGAGATAGCGGACATCGTGCGCAGGCACCGGCATATGGTGGCGCTATGCGGCGATTCCATTTGTGAAGCACGCAGATACATGCCTCTACCGTGGGCGCCTGGGGCGGTGTTGCACGGTATGCTTCGCTAGCTGCCGGATGTTGTCCCGCCGTTGCGCAGGCCGTGGCGGCGCAGCAGGTCATACAGGTAAGAACGGGAAAGTCCCGACATGGCGCATGCCGCGGCGATGTCGTTGTCTGTACGGCGCAGCAGTTCGCGCAGGTAGTCGCGGAACATGTTGTCGCGGAAGGTGAAAAACGGCGGCAGGGGGCTGTGGTCCGGAGAAAGAGGGTGTTTTTCCTGTGGGACGGCGGCATTGTGTCCGGCAGTGTCGTGCAGGTGCGGCAGGTCTTGGTCTGTGGACTCAGGTTGTACGGCGGGCGTGCCGTAAGATTCCGGCAGGGTGCCGCAGGTATGACACGGCCGCGGTGCCTGCGGGCGGCTTTCGGGTGCACCGGATGCGGTGTCTTCGTCACGGGACGGCTGCGCAACGGCGGTGCTGTCTGTTCTGCGTTGCTGCAACGCCGCCCGCGCGGTGCTTATGCGCACATGGTCAGGCAGATGGCGGGCAAAGAGCCGTGGTTCATCCTGTGCGGCAAGCACGGCACGTTCCAGCGTGTGGATAAGCTCCCGGACGTTGCCCGGCCAGGCATAGGCGCGCAGCGTTTCCTGCAGGTCGGGGGCCATGCTTTTGTGCGGAACGCCATATTTGCCGCACATGCGTTGCAGGTAGTGGTCGGCAAGTTCGGTAATGTCTTCGGTGCGGCTGCGCAGAGGCGGCAGATGCATGACAATGGTGCGCATGCGGTACAAAAGGTCGGAACGGAATGTGCCCTGCGACACCATTTTTTCAAGGTCCCGGTTGGTTGCGGCGATAAGACGGAAATCGCTGGTCACCTCGTTTCTGCCGCCTACCGGCCGGAAGCGGTGTTCCTGAAGCACCCGCAGAAAGAGCTTCTGCATGGAAAGAGGCAGTTCGCCCACCTCATCCAGAAAGAGTGTGCCCCGGTGCGCCTGCAGTACCAGACCGTCCTTGTTTTGTTCCGCACCGGTAAAGGCGCCTTTGCGGTGGCCGAAGAGTATGCTGCCCGCCAGCGTACGGGTGAGTGATGCGCAGTCCACGGCCACAAAGGGACCGCCGGCACGGTGGCTGTTGTCGTGAATGGCGCGTGCAAATACTTCCTTGCCTGCGCCCGTTTCGCCGAAAAGCAACACTGATGCATCGCTGAAGGCAGCTTCCGAGACGGTATCAAGGCATTTTTGCAGGGCACGGCTGCTGCCGATGATGTCATCGCGCTTGAGGCTGGCCGTACTGCGTCGCGAAGGCCGTCTGCCCCTGTAGTCAAGCGCACGCAGCAGAGGCAGAATTATCCTGTCAGCCGGACTGCTTTTTTCCACATATTCCCAGACTCCCATGCGGATTGCTTCTTCCGCGGTGTCGGGGTCGCCGCGGTCTGTCAGCAGCACCACCTCTGGACGGCCGGGGGCCGACCGGAACGATTCCACCGCGGTTGTACCGCTGCCGTCGGGCAGTTGAACATGCAGATACACCACATCGGTTTCGGCCGCAGCGGCAAGGGCGCGTCCCTCCCTGAGCGATGCGGCGTGGTGTACCCTGTGCCCCAGTCCCTCTATGATGGCACCCAGCATGTGGGCAAAACATGAGTCTGCGTCTACGAGGAGAATCTGGGCCATGAGCGTTGTCCTGCCGTCTTGTCGGTGTTGCGGGAGAGCATGAGCTCGACGAGGCGTGTGCGGGCGGCTCCGTCCAGCGGTTTGCGCGCCAGTCTGCACGCTCCGGCCGCGCAGGCCGAATCGGGTGTTACCGTATCGTGCGCTGACAGGCACAGCGCCACGGGAATATCCGGCCGTATGCCGGTCAGCGTGCGGGCAAATTCCAGTCCGTTCAGCTGGGGCATGGCATATGCCGTGATTACAAGATCAAAAGATTCGGGCGATTCCATGAAAAGGCGCAGCCCCTCAACCGGACCGGGGCGGGTTTCCATGCGGTATCCCAGCGGGCCGAGCAGTGCACGCCACTGATTGCGTTCCGAATGGTCTGTGTCCACCACCAGAATCCGTTCGCTGCCCAGCCGCGGAGCCGGTCCGGCAGCTGTGCGCGCCGAGTCCGCCACGCCCAGTGCAGGCAGATACAGACATAACGTGGCCACGCCGCCTTCATCCGGTCCCTGGCACAGAATGCCGTTATGCAGCTTTACTATGCCCTGCACCATGGCCAGCGAGGGCTTGCCGTGCGTGCTCCACGGGGGGCAGGCGGTGCAGCCCTGCGGCAAAGCGTGGGCTCCGCTGCCGCTGAATGTCAGGCAGATATGCCGGCCGGCAGGCAGTGTGCACGTGTGCGGCGGGTGAGAAGCTGCCGCGGCTGTTTCCATGTCGATGGTGCGCAGCCGCAGCGTCATGGCCGGTCCGGTCCGGCCGGAGCAGCTGTCCGCCGCATATTTCACCAGAGCGCACACGGCACGGCGCAGCAGGCGTGCATTGCCTTTCACCACATCTTCCCGGGCATCCAGATCGGCGGTTATTTTTACGGGTACGGCTTCGCCGTCTTTTTCATCCTGATTTTTTCCACGCAGTGTGCGCAGGCATTCTTTGACCACTGCGGTAAAGGATACCGGCACCTGAGGCGGCTCCAGTTCGCGGCAGAATTCAAGCATGCGGTACAGCTGCCCGCGCGCTTCGGTGGAAGCCGTGAGCGCCTGATCCAGTGCGGTGTGTGCGGGGCTGTGGGCGGGCAGGGTATTCAGTGCGGACTGGGTCTGCTGTACGATGGGTTCAAGCAGACCTCCTATGTCTTCGGCCAGTGCGCGGGCCAGAACACCGGCGCACTCGAGAGAACGTGCCTGCTCCAGCTGTTCCTGCAGCTGCGCGGCGCGCATGCGGGCGGTCTTGCATCGGGTGATGTCGGTAACAGTACCTTCAAAGTGTCTGATGCTGCCTTTTGATGTGTATACGGCACGCGCGGTGACGGCTATCCATTCTGCGGCGGCGGCAGGGCGGGCGCCTTCGGGCGCGCGCGGAATGATACGCAGTTCCGCGTTGTTGACCACACCGTGGGTCAGCAGCTTGTGCACCATTGCGGCAAAGGCCTGAGGGTCGGCAAACAGGCTGTGTCCCGCTTCTTTGCTTTCGGCCAGAAAAGCATCGGGCGTGGGATAGCCGAACATGCGGGCCAGTGCCGTGTTGACCAGCAGAAAGCCGCCGGAGCGGGATTTGCGGAAGAGACCGGCGGCGGCGTTTTCAAACAGGCTGCGGAATTCGGCTTCTTCCCGCTGGGCGAGCGGCTGTTCGCGGAATGTGCCGCGTTTCAGGCGGCGCTGCTGTGTATTCATGCCGTTATGAACCCTGTGTGCTTGTCCGCGCGCAGGCGGTGCTGCGTGCTATGTGCAGGCCCGCAGAAACAGCCCCGGAGCAAGGTCGGGGTGGTCGCAGTGCAGTATCGCGGAAGTGCCGGGGTGCACCTGCCGCGCGGTTTCGCCTCTGTGGTTTTCCACGCGGCAGTGCTGCGGTTGCAGCAGGGGCCTTTTCAGTCCCGGAACGAGAATCTCGACCGGTCTGTCGCACTGCCACGGTGCCAGTACAGCCATTTCCCAGCTGCCTGCGGAAAGACGGCGGCCTGTTCTGGCCACCAGCGGCAGACGATGGCCGGAAGAGGCCGCCTGCCAGGTGCGCCTGCGTCCGCGGGGCAGGAAAAAACCTGACGAAAGCGGACGGGTGGCCGTGTTGCACAGCTCACGCATGTACAGCGCAGGGCGAAAACGCCCGGCGGCGAGGTCATCTACGGCAGTACGGTAAACATCAACAACCTGCGCGGCATAGCCTGCGGTTTTCATGCGGCCTTCAATTTTCAGTGCAGCCACGCCCTGCACGGCAAACCAGCGCAGATACCGCACCAGACACAGGTCATGCGGACTCCAGATGTGTGACCAGCCACTGTCCTGCGTCACCGTCCATGCCGGTGCGCCGGCGCGGGTGCGTTCTTCGACGTCCAGTTCGATGCCTGCATGGTCCGGTTCCGCATCACTGGCGGCAAGCCCCGCCGTGCGGTAGTCGAACCGGCACGGGTGGGTGCACTGCCCCAGATTGGCGGGGCGGTCGTTCATCCATGCGCTCAGCAGGCAGCGGCCGGAAACGGCAAGACACATGGCCCCGTGGACAAATGTTTCATATTCCACGTCGGGTACGGCCCGCATGATGGCACGTATGTCCGCCGCGCCCAGCTCGCGTGCCAGATTTAGCCTGCTTGCCCCCATATCGCGCCAGAATGCTGCGGATTCGCTGTTGGCCGTATTGGCCTGTGTGCTCATGTGCACGGGGATGTGCGGCGCTATGCGGCGCGCCATGCGCAGCACGCCGGGGTCGGCTATGATCAGCCCGTCAATGCTGTTTTCCGTGGTGTCGGGCAGCGTGTCGTCGCGCCAGTGCGGTTCCAGAGTCTGCTGGTTGCAGCTGAAAGGCTGCGCCAGTCTTTCCAGTGTGGCGCGCACCGTTTCCAGCTGATGCTCGTAGGGCAGGGCGTTGACACAGCAGTATACTCTGGCGCCGCAGCGGCGGGCTTTGGCCAGTGCAGTGCCCAGAGCTTCGGGGGTGAACCCTGCCGCACCGGCGCGCAGATTCATTTCCGTGCCGCCCAGATAGACGGCGTCGGCACCGTAGCGCAGTACGGCGTCCAGTCTGGACATGTCACCGGCAGGGGCCAGCAGTTCCGGAGAAAATGTTGTCAGGGGCATGGTATCCGTCAGACAGGCAGCCCGTTTGCTGTGCGGGCCGCCTTCAGTTTTTCGAGTATAAGATACGGCACGCGCAAGCCACCCTTGCCCGTGCCCAGCGATATGTCGGGCTTGACGCTGCCGTGGTAGTCCGAACCGCCCGTAAGCGCAAGCCCGTAACGGTCCGCCAGTTCCACGCAGCGGCGGATGTCTTTCTGGGAATGTTCGCTGTGATAGGCTTCTATGGCGTCCAGCCCTGCCGCTGTCAGTGATGCCACTGTTTCTTCCAGCCAGCCATCAGGGGCGTTTATGAGCATGGGATGGGCAAAGGATACGGTGGCGCCTTCGGCCTTCAGCGCCTTGACGGCACCTTCGGGCGAAAGCGATTTGCGTGGCACATAGGCCGCTCCCCTGTCGCCCAGATACATGTCAAAGGCCTGCCGGGTGGAACCGGCAACCTGCTTCTGCACCAGCACCTGCGCTATGTGCGGTCTGCCCACGGAACCTTCTCCCGCCACATCGCGCACCTCGTCATAGGTGATGTCCATGCCCAGAGCACGCAGCTTATCAACAATTTTCACATTGCGGTCATGACGTCCCTGACGCAGTTCCGCCAGCGTGCGCAGCAGCGCCTTCGGGGTTTCGGGCAGCCACAGCCCGAGAATATGGACTTCTCCGTAGGGGCACATGGCTCCCAGTTCGCAGCCGCGGACAAGCTCCACACCCAGCCGGCCGGCGGTTTCTGCCGCTTCATCCAGACCGTCCAGCGTGTCGTGGTCTGTCAATGCCACGGCGGCAAGTCCCGCGGCGTGTGCCTTTGTTATTACTGCGGCCGGGGTGTCGCTGCCGTCGGATGCGGTGGAATGGGTGTGCAGGTCTATATAGCGGCAAGCGGTCATGGCAGGCTCCGGTGGATGGCGTGGATGTAAGTATGACGGGGGTTCTGTACGTGTCATGGATGCTACGGCCCGTCGGGTGCGGTGTCAACTGCGCCTGCCGCAGCCGGTGAGCGGAAAAATACTGTCTGACACCCGGCGGCGGGTGCATACTGTGTCCGGCTGTGTGGCGGGCCGTATGCGGCGGCGCTTGCTCCTGCGTGCGCTTCGCTGTATGGTGCGGTAAAATATATCAGGAGTCCTGTCCGTGAACGTGAGTAAAGAACTGCTTGAAATTCTGGCCTGCCCCAAGTGCAAGTCGTCTGTGGAACCCACTTCCGACGGCGAAGGGCTGGCGTGTGCACAGTGCGCGGTGGTTTACCCCGTGCGCGAAGATATTCCCGTGATGCTGGTGGAAGAGGCCATACCCGCAGCCCGCTGGCAGCAGGGCGACCGCGGTGCCGCCGGGAATGAAGCATAAGACCGGTGCGTGCGGTGCCGTTGTGTGGCGCCGTGTGCCGCGGAGTTTTTCATGGCCATAGATTTCAGTTCGTTTTATGAGTTTCCGCATCTGCTCGACCGCATGACCGGAGAGATGGATCACGCCTTTGCCGGTGGTGCGCCGCGGCAGGCTGCTTTTCCGCCGTTGAACATAGGCGAGGATGACAGCGCCGTGTATGTGCGCGCGCTGGTGCCCGGTGCCGGTATGGACGACCTTGAGCTGATAATTACCGACAAGACATTGTCGCTCAAAGGCGAACTGAAACCCGTGCAGGGACGCTATTACCGGCAGGAACGGCCCACGGGACCGTTTCAGCGGGTAATCACCGTGGGGGTGCCCATCGACAGAGACGCCGTGCGTGCCACGCTGCGCAACGGTGTGCTGGAAGTGGTGCTGCCCAAACATACCGGTCAGCGTCCCCAGACCATCAGAATAGATATACGTTAACCGCGTGCAGCATCCGGACAGTCCATGACAACATGCCAGCAGAAAGTCCAGAATCCCAGACGTCCCCGTGTGCGTCCCGCAGCTGATCTTGTGGAGCGTGAAGACGGCTTTTACCTGTATCTTGACATGCCCGGCGTGGAAAGACAGGAACTGATCGTGGATATTGACGGCAGCGAGCTGACGGTGCATGCCCTCAGCCGGTTCGGCTGTGCAGCAGGCGAGCGCATCCATGCGTTCGAGTTCGGTGATGTGGAATATTACGCCCAGTTCACTCTTTCGGACATGGTGGACAGGGCGGCCACGGCAGCGCGTCTTGCCGACGGTGTTCTGACGATTTATATGCCCAAACAGCAGAAGGTCACCCCCAGACGCATTCGTATCGAAGTGCTGTAGGCCGGTGACCGGCAGGCTTTTTGCCCCTGCGTGCTGCGGGGGCTTTTTTATTTTTTACGCAATGCTTGGATTATGGTGCTGATACTATGAAAATACTATTTGTTTCCGACATACACGGCAGTGCAGGCGCCGCCCGCACCGTGCTGGAAAAAGCGGAGGCCATGCAGCCCGATGCCGTGGCCCTGCTGGGGGATGCGCTTTACCACGGCCCGCGCAACCCGCTGCCCGCGGATTATGATCCCAAAGGCGTGGCGGCACTGCTTAACGGCTGGAAAAACCGGATAGTGGCAGTGCGCGGCAACTGCGACAGCGAAGTGGATCAGATGCTTATCGAGTACCCCATGATGAGCGACTTCGCGTGGGTGCTGGCGGGCGGCCGCAGGCTGTTTCTGACCCACGGCCACAGGTATTCGCCCGATAACCTGCCGCCGCTGGCAGACGGTGACGTATTTGTCTACGGGCATACGCATGTGCCGCAGGCCGGGACAGCCGCACTTGCCGGCGGGGGCGTGGTGCACCTGTGGAATCCCGGCTCGTGCTCGCTGCCCAAAAGCGGGTACGTGGCTTCATACGCGGTGCTGGAAGACGGAGTGTTCCGCGTATGCGGTCTGGACGGTTCCGTACTGCTTACCGATACGCTTGGCTAGCGGCGCCGCGGGCGCAGAGGAAATCTTATGATGCAGCCGGAAGAATATACAGCAGCCGATGCCGTTGAATCCTGTCCGCAGCAGAGTCTTTCCGGTGACGGGCCGGATCTGGCCGTGGCCGCTGACGGGGTTTTTGACGCCGCCCTTGCCGCCCGTCTGACTGAACCGCTGCAGATAGGCGGCAGAACGGTGAACGGCCGTCTGTTTCTGGCTCCCATGGCCGGTCTCGGGCATATTGCCTACCGGCAGGTGCTCGAAAGCTTCGGGGGATGCGGGCTGGTGTTTACGGGCATGTGCAGCGCACGCGCGGTGCCTACGGAAAATCCGGCGCGGTCTCCGGTGTTCAGTTGGCGTCCGGAAGAACTGCCCGCGCTGGTCTGCCAGCTTTTCGGTGCCGATCCGCAGGATATGGCTGCGGCTGCCCGCAGGGTTGAGTCCGAAGGCTTTTTCGGGGTGGACATCAACATGGGCTGTTCTGTGGCGCCTATTGTGAAAAAAGGCTGCGGAGCGGATCTGCTGCGTGATCCGGAGCGCGCTGTGCGCATGGTGGATGCCGTGCGCCGCGCTGTGTCTGTGCCTGTCTTTGTCAAAATGCGCACAGGGTGGAGCCCTGATCCGGAACCGGCGGTGAATCTGGCCCGCAGGCTTCAGGACGCCGGTGCCGATGCGCTGGTCTTTCACCCCCGTGTGGCGCCCGACAGGCGCACCCATCGCCCCAGAACGGCGCATATCGGTCTGGTGAAAGACGCGCTGGATATTCCTGTTATCGGCAACGGTGATGTTTTTGATGCAGCGGATTGCGCCGCCATGCTGGAACGCACAGGCTGCGACGGTGTTTCGCTGGGCAGACTGGCCATAGCCCGCCCGTGGATTTTTGCACAGTGGACGCGCGGTTTTGTTCCGGAAAAGCAGACATACCGCGACACGCTTTTTGCGCTGATGGATGCGCTGGAAGCGCATTATGATCCTGCCCGCGCCATCAAACTGTATAAAAAGCTCATCATGTACTACGCGGCTAATTTCACGTTCGGAAACAGGCTGTTCGGCAGGCTTATCCGCGGTGACGACATGCAGGCCATGCGGCGCAATGCACAGGCGGAGTTCTGCCGGGTGCCGCAGGTCGGTGCACGTCCCAACCTGCTGATGTTCTGCATGTGACGCTGCGCACGGCACCGGAGTGCCGTCTGATGTTCTGTTTTGCAAAAGACCCGCCCGCGGCGGGTCTTTTCTGTTTGCGCGCAGTCTGTACTTATAACGTTTCGCGGCTGTACACCGCCGCCCGGGGCAGCTACTATGAAGGTATTACCCGCCGGCAGACCGCTGTGTCGCCGTGCAACAAGGAGGCCTCATGTCCCGAGTCTGCAAGATGAGCAAGAACGTCAGGGAAGTCTTCAGGCTTGATGAACTGAAAGACGATATCAGGCGCAACATGGTGGCGCTGCTGGGCAACGATCCGCGCAGCAAGCGCAAGTTTTCGTATTACAACGCGCTGGCGTACAGCGTGCGCGAGCGTCTGGTCGACCTGTGGATGCGGACCCAGAGCGATTATTACGATTCCATGGCCAAGCGGGTGTATTATCTTTCCATGGAATTTCTGCCCGGCCGCTTTCTGATGAACTACCTTACCAACATGGGCATAGTGGATGAGTGCCGCGAGATTGTGGCCGAGCTGGGTTTTTCGCTGGAAGAGCTGGAAGAGGAGGAATGGGATGCCGGTCTGGGCAAC
The DNA here is from genome assembly GCF_000482745.1 of Oleidesulfovibrio alaskensis DSM 16109. Taxonomy (NCBI): domain Bacteria; kingdom Pseudomonadati; phylum Thermodesulfobacteriota; class Desulfovibrionia; order Desulfovibrionales; family Desulfovibrionaceae; genus Oleidesulfovibrio; species Oleidesulfovibrio alaskensis. Next base: position 472,069 of record NZ_KI519494.1, read on the forward strand.
GGCGGGCTGGGGCGTCTTGCCTCGTGTTATCTCGATTCCATGGTCAGCCAGAATATTCCGGGATACGGGTACGGTATTTTGTATGACTACGGCATATTCTATCAGTCCATCGTGAACGGCAATCAGGAAGAGCGCTGCGACAACTGGCGCAGACACGGATGCCCGTGGGAGATAACCCGCCTTGACACACTGTACGAGGTGAAGTTCTACGGCCGGTCCGAAACTTACTACGACTCTGACGGCAATGTGCGTTTCCGCTGGGTGGATACGGAAAATGTCATGGCCATGCCGTGCGACATTCTCATTCCCGGATACGGTTGCTCGCATGTTTCCAACATGCGGCTGTGGACTGCGCAGTCCAGCCGCGAATTCAACCTGTCTGATTTTAACCGCGGCGATTATATAGGGGCCATGCACGGCAAGGTGATGAGCGAAAACATCACCAAGGTGCTGTATCCCAACGATCAGTTTCTGCAGGGAATGGAACTGCGGCTCAAACAGCAGTATTTTCTGGTTTCCGCCACGTTTCAGGATATCCTGCGCCGTTATCTGAAGCAGCATACATCGCTTGCCGCACTGCCGGAGGCGGTTGCGGTGCAGCTTAACGACACACACCCCGCCATAGCCATACCCGAACTTATGCGTCTGCTTATGGACGTGTACGGCATGGGCTGGGATGTGGCGTGGGATATCTGCACCCGCACCTTTGCTTATACCAACCACACCGTGCTGCCCGAAGCGCTGGAAACATGGCCTGTGGACCTGCTGGGCAGGCTGCTGCCGAGGCATATGCAGATAATATATGAAATAAACAGACGTTTTCTGGAAGGTGTGGCCGCAACATTTCCCGGTGATACCGAGCGCCTTTCACGCATGTCTGTCATTCAGGAAGAAGGAGGCCAGCGGGTGCGCATGGCCAACCTTGCCATTGTGGGCAGCCATACGGTGAACGGCGTGGCGGCGCTGCACAGCAATATACTGCAGACCGGTCTGTTCCGTGATTTTCATGAATATTATCCGCGCAAGATACGCAACGTGACCAACGGCGTCACGCCGCGGCGGTGGCTTATGCAGTGCAATCCTGCTCTTTCGCGGCTGATAACCCAGAGCATAGGGCCGGAATGGTGCTGCAATCTTGAAAAACTGCGCGAGCTTGTACCTCTGGCGGAAGACAGTGCATTCCGCGATGCATGGGCAAGAGCCAAGCTGGAAAACAAAAGACTGCTGTCGCGTTATGTGCTGCGCAAAGTGCAGATGGGCATCAATCCCAACACGTTGTTTGATATGCAGTTTAAACGCATGCACGAATACAAGCGGCAGCTGCTCAACGTGATGCACGTCATCTCGCTGTTCAACCGCATCAAGGATAACCCTTCGGCGGACATCACACCGCGCACGGTGCTTTTCGGCGGCAAGGCAGCCCCCGGATATTATCAGGCCAAGCTTATCATCAGGCTGATCAACGAAGTTGCCCGCGTGGTCAACGCCGATGCGGATGTCGCCGGCAGGCTGCGCGTGGCTTTTCTGCCTAATTACTGCATATCGCAGGCGGAAAAGGTGGTGCCTGCCGCTGACCTGTCCGAACAGATATCCACCGCCGGCATGGAGGCTTCCGGCACGGGCAATATGAAGTTTGCGCTTAACGGAGCGTTGACCATAGGCACGCTGGACGGTGCCAATGTGGAAATAATGGAGGAAGTGGGAGCCGAAAATATTTTTATATTCGGCCTCAAGGCGCATGAAGTGGCGGAAAAAAGGCGTTCCGGATACAACCCCCGGGAATTTTATGAAAACGATGCAGAGCTGCGCCGGGTGATGGATATGATCGGTTCGGGCTTTTTTTCTCCCGACGAACGCGGGTTGTTCAGCCCTGTGTATGACAGCCTGATGCACCACGGCGACTATTACATGCTTATGGCCGATTACCGTCCCTACATGGAGGCGCAGGCCGCTGTGGACGCGCTGTACCTTGATCAGGACCAGTGGGTACGCAAGTCCATTCTCAATGCCGCCAACATGGGTAAATTTTCCAGCGACCGTTCGGTCATGGAGTATGCCCGCGGCATCTGGCATGTGGAGCCTCTCGGCAAATAGCCTGCCGCCTTGTACGCTGAACCCGCACGGGATGCATGTTCCGTGCGGGTTTTCTGTGGCGGATGTCTGCGGCAGCAGTTCATGTTTTTTCAGGCGTGCTGCGGCGGAAACGGTCCCTGCGCACGGCGTGCGGTTAAGGAAAGAGCGTCCTGCAGGGCCGGGAATGATTTATTTATGTCCGGCAGCGGGCTGTTCCGGGCTGTGCCCGTGCGGAGTTTCTGCGGGCATTACCGGAGATTTTTCTGCCACGCTGACTGTGTTGCGGCCTGCTGTTTTAGCCCTGTAAAGCGCGGCATCGGCCCTGCGCAGCAGCGTATCGGTATTTTCCCCTGCCTCGTGAACGGCTATGCCGATGCTGACTGTAAAACGCACGCATGCGTTGTTATACGTAATGTGTATCTGTTCAACATGGCGGCGGATGCGCTCTGCCGAGATTTGTGCGTCGCGACAGGCGGCATGGGGAAGAACGGCAACAAACTCTTCGCCGCCGGTTCTGCCGAAAAGGTCTGTTTTTCTGAGCTGCTGCCTGCATACTCTGCAGAATGCAATAAGCGCGTCGTCTCCGGCAGCGTGCCCGTAAGTGTCATTGATGGCCTTGAATCGGTCTATATCAAGGCTCAGTATGGACAGCGGTGTGCCGTAACGTTTGCTGCGGTCGATTTCCGCTGACAGAAATTCAATGACCTTGCGGCGGTTGCAGGCTCCGGTCAGCGGGTCGGTGCGGCTTAGTTCCTCAATGTCGCTGAAGGCTTTTTTCAGCTGTTCGTGTCTGATTGCCAGCTCGCGTTTGTTCCGCGAAAGCTCGTTGTTTATTATCATGTAGTCTTCAAGCAGCTGCACGTTGTCGCTGCCCGTACTGCGGGCTTCCGCAGCCTTTTTCTGCGTTGCCCGCAGCAGCACCCCCTGTTCATTCAGCATCTGTATGAACTCGCTGAAAATGTTTGTAATATGCGGGGACGATTGCAGCGCGATCATATGAAAGCAGTCGCCTTTGCAGACACCAAAGACGGCAAACTGCCGAACACCTGTTCTGCCGCGCAGAACAAGAGAATCGCACAGGCCGAATCCATCTGCGGACAGCGTGTCCAGAAAGGCGTGGTAGCGTTTTTGTGCTGATGCCGTGGTCAGGTCGTTGATATGCAATGGCAGGTCTATGCCGGCAAACAGGCCTGCATTGTCCGAGACAACGTGCCTGATAACGCCGTTGCGGTCGCAGGTGAAGCGTACCGTATTGGTTTCTGAATGCTGCTTCATATGGTTATGATGTCAGTTGCGTTGCCAGTGCGACAGCCTGCGCGCCGTCGGTTCCCGTGCCGTCGGCCCCTACTGCTGCGGCAAGTCCCGGACTGAGTATGAAGGGCAGTCCCCCCACCAGTATTTTGGGACAGTCTGCGCCCAGCTTTGCGCGGAGAAGTTCTATGGTTTCGCTGGCCTCGGGCACGCCGCGCTGCATGGTTACCGATATGCAGAGCAGGTCGGGATGCTGATCAGACACAACAGTCAAAAAGCTTTTGCCGGGAGTTGCCGCACCCATGAAATAGGTGTCCCAGCCTTCACTTTCAAACAGGTCACAGAGCATATGCAGCCCCAGTTGGTGCAGTTCGCTTCCCAGACATCCCCCCACCATTTTTTTGCCGGTACGTTTTTTGGAAAGAGCATGGGGAAAGATATGGGCCATGGTCAGTTGCGTGGCCGCGGTAATGTAATGTTCCACAGCAATGTCAATGGCGTTGATCTGCCACAGACGGCCTGTTTCATACATCACGGGTTGCAGTACCTTCAGGTAAATGTCGGATAGTGACGCCCCGCGTGCGATGGCCTCCTGAATGCAGCGCAGCGCATCGTTTCTGCGCGCCTGCAGCATAAGCTCCAGATACGTTCCGGCCAGTTTTTCCGCTTCGCAAGGAAGAAATCTGTCAGTTGGCGCCGCCATGCTTTTCTCGCTGTATAGAAGACAAGCTTTCATAAAACGATGCTGTGCTGCCGCTTATGACCACAAAGTCGGCAATATGGCTGCAAAGCCATGTATAAAGAGGAGATATCCTGCTGTATTCGTCTTGCTGCAGGTGTTCTTTTGCGGTGTTCTGCGCTTCGGGCAGCATGGCGTGCCAGTAGCCCGCTGTGAACCCGCGGCTCATGTAGGTCCGCAGCGCCCACAGCACTGTTTCCACAAAGGATGCCGGATCGTACAGCGATACCAGTGTACTGATATATTCAAAGTGGTTTATATGATTAGTTGCCATAAGGCCGCGATTGCCCGGCCCGATGAGGGTTTCCAGATCAGGGCGCATTTCCATGCGCCTTGTCAGCGCTTCAGCCATGACTGCGCTTTTCTGTGCCAGCAGACTGCTGAGGGCCGGATCCGGCAGCGGAAGCTGTGCCGCTGATTCCAGAAGCATTGTCTTCATCATCCGCTCATCTCCTGAGGGTATGATACGCCGTGCGGGCGCGGCCGCATGAACGGGGTATCGCGGCTCGCGGTATGACAGAATGCGCTGCACGCGGCACTGCGGCAACGCGGCGGCACCACGGGTGCCGCCGCGGGCCGGTCCGGTATATGCAGCAAGGATTGCTTACGCGGTGGGGCCGCTTTGCACGGCAAAAAACGAGGCAGCCCAGTCCATGGCTTCGGAGTACAGGCTTCTGACCACATCAGGCTCAAACCCGAGTCTGGGCACCATTTCGTGCAGCGTGTTCCAGTCTGCGTCTTCCAGCGCCTCCATAAGGTCAAAAAGCGGGCGGTGCTCATTGTTGGGGTCGCCTGTCAGGCTTTCCTTCAGGCTGGAGGTCAGCGGCAGCATGTCTGTCACTTCCTGCATGGGAATACCCAGAATGGCATCCAGCAGCGAGAACATGCCCAGCAGAAAAAGTGTTTCGGGGTTGAAGCCCCAGTAGTCGTAGTGGGCGGTAAGCTGCTGCAGAAAGCGCGCCCGCTGCATGGAGATGAGCGCAAGTTCCTGTGAACCTTCGGATTGACCTGCCATATCGGCCACCAGAACGGCCCGCAGCCACGAGCGGGTCTGATTCCAGCCCAGCAGATTTACGGCATGGTCCACAGATTCGATTTTTTGCCGGAATCCGAATGCGGAGCTGTTGAGCAGCGAAATAAGGCGGAATGTGAGCGACACATCGGCCTTTACAGCCTCTGCGACGCCTTTCAGGTCGGGGTCCGGCGATTCAAGAATGGCCATCAGCTCTATCCGGGCCACTTTATGCGAAGACAGTCCCTGTCCTTCCGTTATTTCCGGTTCCTTGAAAAAAGGTCCCTGATACAGCCCCACGCCCATTCTGCGCGCGGCTTCGAACATGTCGTTGTCGCGGATGCCGCGGGCAAGCATGGTGCTGGAAGCATCGCCGCGGCTGCATGCGATGACGGCCGCCTTGACGGAAAAATCAACGCAGACCACATCGGCAAGCAGCATGCATTCCTTGTCGGGTCTGTTGGCGTGCGAGCAGTCTATGGCAATGGTGTATCCGTCTTTTTTAAGCGCACGCAGTTCTTCGGGCACGCCCTCTGTCTTGGTCGCTTCCTGCGAGACCCGCACAACACCCGCCTTGGCCGGCAGTGCGCGCGGTATGCCCAGAATGATGCTTTCGGCATCAAATGCGACCATGACGCGTTTGCCGCGGTCCATGTCTTCCTGCAGACGGAAGTAGGCGCTGGAACCAAGACTGGTTGCGGCTGCCTCGTGCTCCGGGAATACGGTGAAAATTCCCTGCTGGATTTCTCCGCCCAGCAGTTCGTATCCCCATATGCGGCGGTCCGAGTCCATTATCGGCTGCTTTGAAAAAAAAACAGGACGGTGTGATGCAGTTCGGCTGTTTTCGGACATGCGGGTATCTCCGTTGCTTCAGCAGTTGCAGAAGGCGGCAGGACAGTACATGGCATCCTGCCGCCGTATGCCCGGAACATACCACTTCCGCATGGCGGCGGTAATTATAACACTACCAGCGGATCATGCCTTTTTCATCCAGCGGCAGCGCAGGTACATAGGCAACTTCCCACGGGGTGCCGTCGGGGTCGGCGAAATAGCCGGAATAACCCCATGGTTTGTGCACCGCGGGCGAAAGAATGCGGGCACCTGCATGCTCCGCAGTGGACAGCAGGGCTTCCACCTCTGCCTCGCTGCGCACGTTCTGTGCCAGAGTCATGCCGCCGGGGGCAGGCGACGCGCCTTTCATGCCTATGTCTTCAAGCAGGTTGCCGGCAGGAAAAAGCGCCAGCCATGTTCCGCCCATATCGAAGAAAGCGATGTGCTCGGCGTCCGGTGATTCCACTTCTGTCCAGCCCAGTGCACGGTAAAACTGCCTGCTGCGGTCAAGGTCGGCCACGCCTATGGTGACCAGATTGAGTCGCTGTTCAAATTTGCGATGGGTCATGGGTACCCCGTAACGTTACGGACGCAGAAACGCCCGGTTGAGTGAAAGTTGCCGCACTATGACACACAACCGGAGAAAAAGTCTTGCGGCAATGCGGTGTCACTGCGCGGGCAATGCCCGGCACATGGTATGGTCAGGCAGGGGCGGGCATGAAAAAAAGCGGGATGCCCATGGACATCCCGCCGGAATCAGCTTGTGACGCAATCAGCGTCCGTTTTTGGTACCCAGCATTTTTTCGTCCGCCTGTGGGCGCGTGCTGCGCTGCTGGACGATTTTTGATCCTTCGGGCACATCGTGTGTCAGCCACACGTTACCGCCGATGATGGACCCTTTGCCGATGGTCACGCGCCCGAGAATGGTGGCACCGGCATACACGGTGACATTGTCTTCCAGAATGGGATGGCGCGGATTACCTTTGATGAGTGTCCCGCTGGCGTCTTTGGGGAAAGAAAGCGCCCCCAGCGTGACCCCCTGATACAGGCGGCAGCCTTTGCCGATGATGCATGTTTCCCCTATGACAACGCCCGTGCCGTGGTCGATGAAGAAGTCTTCGCCGATGCGGGCGCCGGGGTGAATGTCTATGCCCGTTCTGGAGTGTGACATTTCGCTTATGATGCGCGGAATGAGCGGCACATCAAGGTCATACAGGGCATGGGCGATGCGGTGATGCAGCATGGCGGTTATGGACGGATAGCAGAAAACGGTCTCGCCGGGGGTTTTTGCGGCGGGGTCGCCCTCGAATGCTGCGGTGACATCACCCAGCAGCAGCCCGCGTATCTGAGGCAACTGTTCGATGAACCGTTTTGCAAGGTCGTGGGAATAGACATCGCAGCTGTGGCAGTCGTTGGCGAATTCGGCGCAGGTGAAGCAGCCGCCCCGTCGTATCTGGTCTGCCAGTTTGCGGTAGATGGAATCAAGATTGGCCGCCAGATGGTAGCGCATGGACTCCATCTCGATGGATGATTTGCCGAAATATCCCGGAAACAGGGCTGCCTTCAGCCTGTCCACTATTTCCGTCAGCTCTTCCAGCGAGGGCATGGGCGCGTTGTTCAGCGGTTTGCTGAACACTTTGCTGCACGATTCCGGGCTGCACATGGTCTCCACCACATCGTCAAGCCAGTCCATGCCGTCTGCGCATATGTTGTCCGGTTCTTTACTGCAGTTCCTCATATGTGTTCCGTTGCTCTGCTGGAGGGTTGGCAAAAAAGCGTGCTAGCTCTGGCCGGAAAAAAGCGGTGTGCTCAGGTAGCGTTCGCCGGTGTCGCAGACAATGAATACGATGCGCTTGCCTTTCATTTCGGGCCGTCTGGCCGCTTCCAGTGCGGCAAATGCATTTGCCCCCGAGGAAATGCCGCACAGAATACCTTCCTGACGCAGCAGGTCGCGTGCGGTGTTCATGGCGTCGTCACCGGAAACCTTGAATACTTCGTCATAGATTCCGGTATCCAGCACTTCAGGGACAAAGCCTGCGCCTATGCCCTGAATGGGGTGGGGTGCGGGAGCACCGCCCGAAAGAACGGGGGATGCTTCAGGTTCCACGGCGATGATGCGCACCCCCGCATTAAGCTCGCGCAGGCGTCTGCCGGTACCGGTGATGGTGCCGCCGGTGCCTACACCGGCCACAAACGCATCCACCCTGCCGTCTGTGTCGCGCCATATTTCTTCAGCCGTTGTGGCGTAATGTGCCGCGGGGTTGGCGGGATTGGCAAATTGCTGCAGCATGACGGCTCCCGGGGTTTCACGCACGATGCGCTCGGCTTCTGCAATGGCGCCGCGCATACCCTGTGCCGCGGGGGTGAGCACCAGCGTGGTGCCGAAACTGCGCAGCAGTTTTTTACGTTCGTCGCTCATGGATTCCGGCATGGTCAGGGTCAGCCGCAGCCCGTGAACCGCGCAGATGAACGCCAGCCCCACACCGGTATTGCCGCTGGTGGGTTCCACCAGCAGTGAATCGGCGTTGATTTCTCCCGACTCCAGTGCCGATTCGATCATGCTGCGGGCGATTCTGTCTTTTACCGAGGCGCAGGGGTTGTAAAATTCCAGTTTGGCGACAACTTCGGCGTGACAACCCCGTGCCAGCCTGTTCAGGCGTACCAGCGGGGTGTTTCCGACCAGAGCGGCCATGTTTTCTGCGATGTTCACGGTGTTTCCTCCATTTGCTGTAAAAAAAAAGGCCGGAACCGGACGCGCAGTGCGTCCGTTTCCGGCCCCTCGGATGCATGTATGCCCGGGCCGTTTCAGCAGGTACACGCAGGCTTTGCCTGCGCGTCTTCACCGCTGCGGTAGGGCGATATTTCACGCAGACGGGCGATGATGCGCGGCAGTTCGTCCACCACGTAGTCCACATCCGCCTGTGTGTTGAACCGGCTCAGGCTGAACCGGATGGAGCCGTGGGCATAGGTGAACGGCACTCCCATGGCACGCAGTACGTGCGAAGGCTCAAGGCTGCCTGAAGTGCATGCCGAACCGGAGCTGGCACATATGCCGTGTCCGTCCATCAGCAGCAGAATGGCTTCGCCTTCGACATATTTGAAGGCGATATTGGTTGTATTGGGCAGTCTGTTGTCCGTATCACCGTTGATGATGGCTTCGGGTATGGCATTGAGCAGGCCGTTCTCCAGCCTGTCGCGCAGCGCCTTGACGGTGGTGCGTTCGGTTTCCATATTCAGGGAAGCCAGCTCGCAGGCTTTGCCCAGCGCAATGATGCCGGCCACATTCTCCGTGCCGGCACGGCGGCCGCGTTCCTGATGTCCGCCCCGCAGAAAAGGCCGGTACGGAGTGCCGCGGCGCACGTACAGCGCTCCCACACCTTTGGGGGCGTGCAGCTTGTGGCCGGAAAGCGCAAGGAAATCCACAGGCACTTCCTGCACGTTTATATGCAGTTTGCCGACGGCCTGCACTGCGTCTGTGTGAAAAAGCGCGCCCTTTTCCTTGACGATGGCTGCAATTTCCTTGATGGGAAAAATGGTGCCGGTCTCATTGTTTGCGTACATCACGGAAACGATGGCCGTGTCTTTGCGCAGGGCACCGCGCAGCTCATCCAGATCAAGACGTCCTTTTTCATCCACACTCAGATACGTGGCTTCATACCCCTTTTTTTCCAGATGCTGTACCAGATTAAGCACAGCGGGGTGTTCCACGCGGGTGGTGATGATATGTTTTTTTTCAGGCTGGGCCTGCAGGGCGGACATGATGGCAGTGTTGTCGCTTTCGGTGCCGCACGAGGTGAAGAGAATTTCTTCGGGCTGGGCGCCCAGCGCACGCGCCACGCGTTCGCGGGCCTCGGCCACCTGACGGCCTACCTGCCCGCCGAAGGTGTGCATGCTGGAAGGGTTGCCGTACAGGTCTTTCAGGTACGGCAGCATTTCGTCCAGCACGGCGGGGTCAACGGCGGTGGTGGCGTTGTTGTCCATATATATGGTGCGCATTTATGAAACCTCCTTCACCGTGATGTCCGGTTCCACGTGCTCGCGCAGCGTACGTTGCACAAAATTGGTCAGCGTGAGCTGGCTGGAAGGGCAGTGGGTACACATGCCGCGCAGCGCGACTTTGACTTCCTTGCCGTCAATGTCCACAAGCTCTATGTCGCCGCCGTCCTTCTGCAGGCTGGGGCGTATATCTTCTTCCAGCGTTTTTACCACCAGCTGCATGCGCTGGACATTGCTGAGGGTACGCGGCTGCGGTTCGGGAACTTCGCAGGCGGCTGTTTTGCCCAGCTCTTCATCCAGCAGCTTCTGTATGTCGTTCAGGCAGTCGCCGCAGCCGCCGCCGGCCTTGGTGAAGTGGGTCACCTCTTCCACCGAGGTCAGTTTGTTTTCGCGTATGCTGCGGATAATCTGCTCGTCGGTCACGCCGAAGCACTTACAGACCAGCTGCCCTTCGTGGTGGTGCTGTTCCACTTCTTCGCCGCGGTAATTTTTAATGGCGGCTTCCAGCGCCTCCTGCCCCATGACGGAGCAGTGCATTTTCTGCTGGGGAAGCCCGCCCAGATAAGCGGTGATGTCCTTGTTGGTCACCTTCATGGCTTCATCCACCGTCATACCTTTGATCATCTCCGTCAGGGCGGAGGAAGAGGCAATGGCGCTGGCGCAGCCGAACGTCTGGAATTTCGCATCTACAATGCGTTCCTGATCGTCAATTTTAAGGTATAGTTTCAAAGCATCGCCGCAGGCAAGGCTTCCTACCTCTCCCACGGCGTTGGCGTCTTCTATGGCACCCGCGTTACGCGGGTTGAGAAAGTGGTCTCGAACCTTGTCGGTGTAATCCCACATGATGATCCTCCGGTCACTGCTGATGGGTGCGCAGAACAGTTGCGCCCTTCACATATAATAATAAACGGGCGCGGGGGAAGTGCACGGAGCGTTTTTTTTTGGACCGTTTCAGTCCGGATAACGCCTTACGGCTGATGTGGCGCGCTTTTCCGGTGTCGATAAAAAAAAGCCTGCTGCACAGGCCGCGGGCGCAATAATCCGGTTGTGCGGGGTGTGCACGCGTCAGATGACACTGGCTCCGCTGAGAATGACCACAAACCGTTTGAACACGTCCATATCTATCTGACTGTGCATTTCTTCGCGCATCAGGCGCAGAACGGCAAAAGGGTTGCGGGCTTCCGCATAGGGCCGGTGCGAAGTGAGAGCGTCGTAGATATCTGCTATGGTGATGGCCCGTACGGGCAGGGGAATCTGCGGGTCAGTCAGCCCGCAGGGATATCCCGAACCGTCCAGTTTTTCATGATGAAACAGGATGCAGTGCAGGGCGTCCTGCGAAAGCGGCATGCGGGTGCACAGTCCTACGCCGGTCAGCGGGTGCAGGTTCACGCTGCGCCGCTCAGCTTCGGTAAGGGGGCCCGGCTTGGTCAGTATGCAGTCCTGCACAGCGGTTTTGCCGATATCATGCAGCATGGCGCCCAGCCCGAACTGTATCAGACTTTCTTCATCAAATCCGTATGTCTGCAGAATGGCCTGCGAATACACAAAAACATGAATGGAGTGCGTGTAGGTGGAGTAGTCGTGCGCAATGAGCGAGGCAATGGTGCCCATGGAATTTTCAAGGGTCAGAAAGCCGATGCCCTCTGTGACAAACTGCAGAATGCGGTCAAAACTGTCGCGCGCCAGCGTGGGCGGAAGTCTGGTGGCAAAGACTTCCTGCACTATTTCGGTGGATGTTTCGTAAAATATGCGGGCCCGCGCGGGCAGGGGTATGCTTTCGTCTGCCAGCACGTCGCCCAGATAACGGGCCACATGCTCTTTATATTCCGGTTTGCGCCGGGTGCGTATGTAGACCTGCTCCACACCGTTGGCGCTCAGTATGCGCCTGTGTCGTTCGGTAAAGCGTTCGCCGGCCTTTGTGTACAGAACGTGGTTTCCGCCCTGCCGGATGTAGAGGCCGAACTGACCCAGCATGTCCGTGCGCAGCATGGCGCAGGGAACAGGCATGAATTCTTCGGCAGAGTGCAATGAGGCCGTCTGTGCCTGGGTCATATTTGTTTCATAGGCCTTTAGCTACAGCAAAAGATGCCGATACTGAGTAAAAACACAATTATGACGGTCTTGTAGGGCTCAGGAAACCGATTCGCTCGGTGCTGGCCGTCCGGCAAGGGACGGGGCGGACGGTCCGCAAAAATGTTACTAGAAGAACTCTAGAAATTATAGTGGTGTTATGTCAATAGCATCAGCTGCAAAAAGACAGACAACATATTGCAGCGGCTCTTATGTTTTAGTCAGACCGGCATTGCTCAGCATGAGAACAAAGTTTTTGAAAACATCCATGTCCAGTTCATCAGCCATTTCTCCGCGCATCAGCTGCAGCACCGCAAAGGGCGGACGGGCCGCGGCATAGGGTCTTTCAGATGCGAGCGCGTCGTATATGTCTGCAACGGTCACTGCGCGGACTGCAAGCGGAATGGCCGTACCGCCGATTCCTGAAGGATACCCCGAGCCGTCCAGTTTTTCATGATGAAAGAGGATGCAGTTGAGTGTTGTCTGCGGCAGTTCGGTCTGTGCCAGCCGCGCAACTCCCATAAGCGGATGCGTGTTGATGCATTGTCGTTCGGAAGCGGTGAGAGGGCCGGGCTTCAGCAGTATAGAAGAAGGTATCTCGGCTTTGCCGATGTCGTGCAGCATGGCGCCAAGACCTATATGTGCCATGCTTTCATCGGGCAGCCCGTAAGACTGCAGAATGCCCAGCGTGTAGAACGTGGTGTTCAGGCTGTGTGTCCACGAGTGATAATCATGGGCGATGAATCTGCCCAGCGCCGTTATACCGTTGGGCACTTTGAGAAAGGAGATGATATGCTCCACAAGTTGCCGGGCCCGCCGGGCGGTGTCCGCCGGCAATGCTCCGGCGCCGTGCTGTGCAAACACATCCTGCAGTGCGTCGGAGGCTATGCCGTACAGGGCACCGGCCCGTGCTTCTGCGGGCAGTGAATCGTCTGCAAGCACATTGCCGAGATGCTGTTCCACATGTGCCGTGTATGCATGGCGCTGGCTTTCTTTCAGCCATACTTCCGTAACACCGTTTTCGGCCAGCCGTTGTTTGTGCCGGTGTGTGAACATTTCACCGGCGTGTGTGTACAATACAAAGTTGTTGCCCTGTCGCAGATAAACACTGAACAGTGCGGCGTTGTCTGCAAGAAGCATAAGAGGAGAGACACTGAAGTATTGATCTTCGGTGACAACCGGGTGTGATTTTCCGGGCGCTTTTGTGTGGCTGGCTGTGGATTGCATGACGCAGTGTTTATACAGTAACCGGATTATGAAGAAAAGTTAAAATTGTGAGATGGCCGTATGTTGCAGTCGGCTATACAGACTGTGCGGATACAGGTTTCCGGAAAACCGGAAAACTGGCGTTGTGCGGGGTAACGCGTTACAGATATCTGACGATATGGTTACAAAAGCGGGTGCACCTCTCATTTCGGGAAAAATCAGCGGCGTGCACCGGTGAAGGGAGGCCTGGTAATGTTTTCTAAGATTTCGGTTAAGGCGCTGGCTCTGCTGACCGCAGCTGCCGGACTGGCTGTGCCGCTGTGTGTTGCGGGGTGGCAGTATGCCTCTGCCCCGTCCGGCGATGTGCGCGGCCTGCTGCTGTGGGGGGCGGTGAGCACTGTTGCGGCGTACTGTCTTGTCGTGGTGCCGCTGGCTGTGGTGCTGGTGCGCAAGGTTACGCGTCCCGTGGCGGAAATACAGCAGCGTGTGGAAAAAATTCTGGACGGCGATTACAGCGTCTGCTTTGCCTGTGACGGAGGCGACGAGCTGGCTGAAATGCGTCTTGCACTTGATTCGCTGCTTTCACGGCTCAAGTACAATCTGGGATTTGCACAGGGCGTTCTCAAAGGTATCGATACTCCCTTTGTGGTGGTGGATAACGATGAGGTGCTGACCTACACAAACCCGTCGCTCATCAGTCTGCTGGAGCAGACCGGAAAGCCGGAAGACCACTACGGGCAGAACGTGGCGTTGTTTTTTTACGGCGATGCATCGCGCAGAACAGTGCTCCGCGACAGTCTGGAGCATCATACCGTGACCAGCCGCGAGGTGGATCTGACCACGCGTAAGGGCAACACGCGGCGCATTCAGATTCATGCCTCGCCGCTGTTTGACCTGTCGGGCGGGCTTATGGGCGCATTGTGCATCTATCAGGATCTGACAGACCTGCGTGCGCGCGAGGCGGAGATAGTCTCCAAGAATGAGAGTATCGCCGCCGCAGTGAAATCGTCTGAAACGGTTTCGCTTACCGTGAGTGAAATTGCCGGAAGCGTGGACCAGCTGATAATGCAGTCTGCCAGAGATGCAGAGACACAGACGGAACGGACGGTGGAAAGCGCGTCTGCCATGGAGCAGATGAACGTCGCGGTGCTGGATGTGGCGCGCAGTGCCTCAGCGGCTGCGGAACAGGCGGGCATAGCCTGCGACAAGGCCCGTCAGGGGGCCGGGGTGGTGGAAGAAGCCATGAACGCCATTGACGAGGTGGCGCGGCTGGCGGAAGGCCTGAAGATGAGCATGGGCGATCTGGGGCGTCAGGCCGAAGGCATAGGACAGGTGATGACGGTCATCAGCGACATTGCCGACCAGACCAACCTGCTGGCGCTTAACGCAGCCATCGAGGCCGCCCGTGCCGGTGACGCCGGACGGGGCTTTGCCGTGGTGGCCGATGAAGTGCGCAAGCTGGCGGAAAAAACCATGCAGGCAACTTCAGAGGTGGGCGCGGCCATTACCTCGATACAGGCGGGCACCCGCAATAATGTGCAGAACGTTGAAGCATCGGTGCTGGCGGTGCAGCGTTCCCGCGAGCTTTCATCGGCTTCCGGTGATTCGCTGCGCGAAATTGTGGATCTGGTCATCCGCACCACCGATCAGGTGCAGGCCATCGCCACGGCAAGCGAAGAACAGTCTTCCACCAGCGAACATATAAGTCAGGCGGTGGACGAGGTGCGCATCATTTCTGAAAATTCGGCGCGTTCGCTGGCTGAAGCCGCGGGCATGGTGCACAAGCTTTCCGCAAAGGCCGGTGAACTGCAGCGCATCATTTCCACGGTGGCGTCTTCGTAACCTGCTGTGCGTTACTCCACGGCTTTTTCTGAACAGCCGGTATGCAAAGCCGTTCCGCATGCGGGGCGGCTTTTTGCATGACCGGAGCACAAACATGCCGCCGCGCTTGCCGTGAGCGGCTGTGTAGGCTACGGTCCGATGATACACTGGGAATGATAACCGCACGGAGGCGGGATGAAGTCGTACAGAAAGGAACTGTGGTTTGAAGTACCTGCGCGCAGAGCCTTTGTGAATATAACGGAAGAGGTGGAAGCCTGCCTGCATGAAAGCGGCATCCGTGAAGGTCTGTGCCTTGTCAACGCCATGCATATTACGGCCAGCGTGTTCATAAATGATGACGAAGCCGGGCTGCATAGCGATTATGACGAATGGCTGGAGCGTCTGGCACCCCATGCGCCTGTGTCGCAGTACAGACACAACGTGGGCGAAGACAACGCCGATGCACACATGAAACGGCAGATAATGGGACGCGAAGTAGTGGTGGCAGTGACACAGGGCAGACTCGACTTCGGCACGTGGGAGCGCATCTTTTACGGTGAGTTCGACGGCCGCCGTAAAAAACGCGCACTGGTTAAAATTATCGGGGAGTGATGCCGGTGCCGCAGTATGAATCCGATGCCGGCCGCCGTGCCGGAGGAGCGCGCCGTGGAATGTGACGGCAGCATGCCGCGCGATGCCGCTGCGACGGGCAGATGCAGGGTGCGGCTGCCGGTACGCATCTGGCGCGCGGTGACGGATGCACGGCGTCCGTGGGCGGTGGATATGATGCTGTATCTTGCCGTCATGACCGGGGTGGTGTGGTTTACGCTGCGCGGTACGGAACAGCTGGGCTACCACTGGCAGTGGCACCGTGCCCTGCGCTATCTTGCGGACACGCGCGGCGGATGGCATGCCGGTCCGTTGCTGCAGGGGCTGCTGGTCACCTTCAAGGTATCGGCCGTCAGCCTGGTTCTGGCAGCCGTCATAGGGCTTGCCGCGGTGCTGCTGCGGCTTTCGCGTTCTGTGGTGGGGCGGGCTCTTGCTGTCTGTTATCTTGAGACTGTCCGCAATACGCCGCTGCTCATTCAGCTTTTTGTCATGTACTTTGTGGTGGCCCCGCTGACGGGCATGGACAGGTTTTTTTCCGCCGTGCTCGCGCTCAGCCTGTTTGAAGGCGCCTATATATCGGAAATAATCCGTGCGGGCATACAGGCTGTACCTGCCGGTCAGTGGGAGGCTGCACGCAGTCTGGGGCTGACCCGCGCGGCCACTTACCGCAAGGTTGTGCTGCCGCAGGCGCTGGGACATGTGCTGCCGCCGCTTACCGGGCAGATGGTCACACTGGTTAAAGATTCGGCGCTGGTAAGCACCATTGCCATTTACGACCTGACCATGCAGGCGCAGGCCATTATTGCAGAAACATTTCTGGTTTTTGAAATCTGGTTTATGGTGGCTGCCATGTATCTTGTCGTTACGCTCAGTCTTTCACTGCTGGCACAGCGCCTTGAGTGCCGGCTGAGAACCGGATCAAAGGCATGTCGCAAGGCTGCCGCATAAGGAGGATTTGTATGAAACGGATGCTGACTGCGGCGGTTGCCGCCGTGCTGCTGCTTGGTCTGGCCGCCGGAGCCTGGGCCGATGTGCGGCAGGAACTTACCCGGCAGAGCACCATCGCCCGTGCGGTGGACAGAGGCGTGCTGAAGGTGGGTTTTTCCACGTTTGTTCCGTGGGCCATGAAAGACAAGCAGGGTGAGTTCATCGGGTTCGAGGTGGATGTGGCCAGACGTCTGGCAGCTGATCTCGGGCTGGAAGTGCAGTTTGTGCCCACCAAATGGTCGGGCATCATACCCGCGCTGCTTACGGGCAAATTTGATGTGATTATCGGCGGCATGAGTGTGAAGCCGGACAGAAATATTTCCGTCAACTTCACTATTCCCTATGATTATGCCGGTATGGCCGTCATGGCGCACAAAGGGAAAGCCGCGGGCTTTTCGCGGCTGGAAGATTTTGACCGGGAGGACGTGGTTGTGGTGGCCCGCATAGGCACTACGGCAGCTTCCGTGGCCAAAAAATATTTTCCTGCAGCGCAGGTGCGTCTGTTTGATGACGAAGCGCAGGCGGTACAGGAACTGCTTAACGGACGTGCCCACGCCATGGTTTCCAGCGCCCCGCTGCCTGCCTTTACCGTGCTGGAACATCCCGACACGCTTTTTATGCCGGTGGAAGGAACCTTTACCCGTGAGCCTGTGGGATTTGCCGTGCGTAAAGGCGACATAGACACGCTGAATGTGTTCAACAACTGGATACGCATGGTCGAATCAGAAGGCTGGCTGAAAGAGCGCAAGCATTACTGGTTTGAAACAAAAGACTGGGAAAGCAGGATCAAATAACTCCGGAGCGCCGCGGCGGAAACTGTGCGGCTTCCGCCGCGGCAGCCGGTATTGTGCCGCGTTGCCGACCTTTTCATGAAAAAAAACACACACCGGTTCTGTCTGCTTGACTATCTGCTGCTGGCTGCCTGCTGCGTGCTGCCTGCTTTTTTTGCATGGCGCATCTGGACAGGGGCAGGATACGACTGGCAGTGGCATGTGATATGGCAGTATTTTTTCCGGCACGACGCGCAGGCGGGCTGGGTGCCTAACCTGCTTGTGCAGGGACTGCTGACCACCATACGGCTGAGCATCTGGGCCACTCTGCTGGCCGTGGTCTTCGGCACGCTGGCCGGTCTGGCCCGTGTGAGCCGCAGCCGCCTGCGGCGTATGCTGGCCCGCACCTATGTAGAGAGCGTGCGCAATCTGCCGCCGCTGGTGCTGGTATTCATTTTTTATTTTTTTGTCAGTTCGCAGGTGATGCCTGCCACCGGTCTGGAGGATGCTCTGTACCGCCTTTCGCCTTTGCAGCAGCGCATTGTGGAGTTTCTGCTGGGGCCGTTGCCCGCTGTGTCTGCATTTACGGCCGGCGTGCTTACTCTTGCCATTTACGAAGGCGCCTATATAGCTGAAATCGTGCGGGCCGGTGTGGAATCTGTTCCGCGCGGGCAGTGGGAGGCTTCCGCCTCGCTGGGGTTCGGGCGTTTTGACATGCTGCGGCTGGTTGTTTTTCCTCAGGCGCTCAAGGTCATCATTCCCCCGCTGGCAGGACAGTTCATCTCCACGATCAAAGATTCGGCCATAGTATCCGTCATTTCTGTTCAGGAACTGACCTTTCAGGGGCTGGAGCTCATGGCGTCCACATTCAGAACGTTCGAGGTGTGGACAACCATTGCCCTGCTGTATCTGATGCTCACGCTGTTTTGCTCTCTGCTTGCGCGCAAGGTGGAAGCGCGGCTGCGCTGGCGGGCCTGATACGGCGCGGTGCGTTTTTCCGCGGGACTGCTGCGGCCGGCTGCCGGACAAAGCCCGCCCTGCGGGGTCAGGCCGGTCTTTCTTTTTCCTGCAGCAGCGAGATGATGCGCTGGGCCATGCTGGCAAGGTCGGGTTTGGAAATCTGATCGTCAGCGCCCACAGATTCGCCTTTATGCCGCAGTTCCGGTGTGATGAGCGACGAGTACAGGATGACGGGCACGTTTCTGGTCAGCGGGTCCTGCTTGATGGTCTTGGTCAGCGACAGGCCGTCCATCAGCGGCATTTCAATGTCGGATATGAGAATATCGACAAAGTCGGACAGCGGGCGGTTTTCCTCTTCGGCTCTTGCCGCTTCGGCGCGCAGCATGGTCAGGGCTTCCTGCCCGTTGGTGGCTATCATGGGTTCTATGTTGGCGGCCTTCAGGTTGGCCACAAGCATGTTGCGGATGGAGGGGGAATCATCGCTGACTATGGCTTTGTAGCGTCTGGGGGCCGTCACCCCCGTGCCTACCTGCCCGCGGGTGGAGGCGTCCAGATCGGCGATGATGTGTTCAAGATCCACCAGCTGGATGAATTTATCATCCATTTTGACTATGCCCACCACAGAATCGGCCCCGATACCCGCGAGAAAACGTCCCGGAGGCTGCACCGACTGCCAGCCCACTCTGTGGATATCCGTCACGCCGGAAACCAGAAATCCGGTGGTGGTTCCGCTGAACTGGGTGACCATGATCACATCGTGTTTGTGCCGCACCACATCAAGCCCCAGCCATTTGCCCAGATCAAGAACCGGCACTGTAAGGCCGCGCAGGGGAATAATGCCCATGAAACACGGGTTGGTGGCTGATTCCGGCGAATCCAGAGCCGGAGCCTCGATAACCTGCATCACTTTGGCCACATTGACTCCCAGATAGCAGGCCTGCTGGCCGGTGTCTGTACGATGGTTCAGAAACAGCTCCAGCACTTCCAGCTCGTTTGTGCCTGCTTCCAGCAGAATATTGTGTTCGGAACTCATGCTACCCCCTGTTGCGGAGAGGTGACGTAACGGCGCCGGAAGATCCGTGCCGGTGTTATTCCGCTATCTGGCAGATGTGCTGCCGCCAGCGGTCTATCTGGTCTTCGTACAGTGCTGCTCCGGCTTCAAACCCGCACTCCGTGCAGGTCACCCGCAGGTTTGTTCAGCGTCCGTGCAGCAGGGCCGGTGCGCCGCATGCAATACAGATTAGCGCTATGTCTTCGCCATTGTCAGTTATACACTGTACTGTCTCATGCCCGCTTGTATTATTTTTCATGCCGCCGTCCTGCGCCCGCCGCAGACCTACCGGTCCTGCGCATGTTTGCGCAGCTCATCGGCCAAGGCCAGTATGGTGTTGGCATAGCGGGTGCTTTTATTATAATGCATGAGCACTTTCTGTTGTTTTTTCCGGCTGATGCCTTCTTTCCAGCCATGTTCGCTAAGATACCGCGACAGGCTGAATACCGCATCGGGCACGCTGAACAGGTTCACTTTGCCGTTGCCGTCGCCGTCCGCCCCGAAACGGGGAATGTTGGAGGGCATGAACTGACACAGACCCACGGCACCGTATACCGAACCGGGCATGGCAACGGGGTCCAGATTGTGCTGCTGCGACCAGCTGAGCAGCGCTTTAAGCTCTTCATAGGCCCAGTCGGATTTTTCGCGGGTGCGCTTGTCCGCCCAGGTTCTGCGGTCGGCTTTGCTCAGGTCTATACTGCCCAGACTGCCGGCCATTATGGCGGTGCTGTTGGTGGCCGCCAGCGAAGAAAGATTGTGCAGAGCCGCGGCGCTGCCCAGATACGCGCCCAGCCGTGTTTCCACAAAAAGCAGCCCCGTGGCCACCTCGGGCGGAATGCCGAACCGCTGCCGGGCCGCCTGCAGCGGCGCACTGTGTTGCCGCATGAAAGCGGCCGCTTTTTCTACATTGGCGCTGGTGACCACACCGGGGTATACGGGTGGCGGGGCGGGCGCTTTTTTTCCGGTGTCTTTGGATTTTGCGGGTGCAGGCGGCGGAAATTTGATGCGGTAGAGGGCCGAAATTTTGCGTGCCATGGGGGCGGGTGAATAGGATTCGCCCATGCGCGCGTACAGCATGATTATGTGCTCTGCGTCGAACCCGTCGCGTATCAGGCGGGTGGCCAGCGGCAGCCAGCCTGCCTGTTCCACTATGCTGTGCGGGTCGCACTGGGCGCGCAGGGTTTCCGCCGTGCGCATGTGTTCCTGCCGGGGTGAAAGCTGTGCGCTGGCAAGCAGTGTTGCGTCATTTGTCTGCTGTTGCGCAGCTGTGCCTGCCCGTGCCTGCGGTGCGGCGCACAGCAGCAGCAAACATAAGCAGATTGCCCGGAGCATTGAAGTCATTGTATGATTCCTGTAAATTCTGATTTATAGAGTCGTGTACTGTCTATACTACGCCGCCCGCGCTTTTATCGCAACGGGTACCGCAAAGGGAAATACGGTGTGCAGCGTCATGAAACGTGATATGGGAACCGAACAGTTGCAGGAGCGTGCCGGAAGGCTGGTGCGTTTTGTCACGCGGGATATCTGGTTGCAGGATATGGAAAAAGCCCGGGGCAGGCGCAGGGGGATTCTGGGTGTGCTGCGCTGGCTGTATCTGGTGGTGCACGGATTTGTGGCCGACCAGTGCCTGCTGCGCGCTTCTGCGCTTACCTACACCACGGTGCTTTCCATCGTGCCCACGCTGGCGGTGGCGTTTTCCATTTCCAAGGGGCTGGGCATCCAGAATACCGAGTTCATCAGGGTGCTGCTGATGCGCATAGCCGCAGGCAGAGAAGATACCGTGACCCAGATTCTGGCCTATGTGGACAATACCAATGTGAAAACGCTGGGGGCCGTGGGGCTGCTTGCGCTGTTCGTCACGGTGGGGTCGCTCATGGGCACCATTGAAAAGGCGTTCAACTCCATCTGGGGTGTGGCCAGAGGCCGTACTCTGTGGCGCAAGTTCACGGACTTTTTTTCTGTGACTCTGGTCTGTCCCATTGTCATGGCGGCGGCTTTTTCGTTTTCTGTTTCGTTGCGGCACGAAACGCTGGTGCAGAAGCTGCTCAATGTAGGCATTGTCAGCTACGCTTATGTGGCGTTTCTCAAGATGGTGCCGTTTCTGATGATCGCTCTGATGCTGTTTTTTATCTATGTGTTCATTCCCAACACGCGGGTGCGTTTCGGCAGTGCGCTGCTGGGCGGGCTGGTGGCGGGGCTGCTGTGGACTCTGGCAGAAGGAGCCTATGTGGGCTACCAGATAGGCGCGGCCAGATACAATGCCATCTACGGCGGTTTTGCGCAGCTGCCGCTTTTTCTCATCTGGGTGTACGTGACATGGGTGATTGTGCTGCTGGGGGCGGAGGTCAGCTTTGCCGTGCAGAATGTCCGTACCTTTGAAAGTGAAATACGGGCCGATACGGCCAGCCGTGAAGAACGGGATAAACTTGCGGTGCTGGTCATGCTGGCGCTGACAAGGGCTTTTTACGCCACGGCCGGTCCTGTGCCGCTGGACAGGCTGTGCATGGTCGCGCGTGCTCCTGTGCGTCTGGTGCAGGATACGCTGGCCGCCATGGAGCGCGTTTCTCTGGTGGTGGGAACCGAAGGCGACGACCCGCGTTATGCGCTGACAGCCCCGCCCGAATCAATCCGTGTCATGGACATACTGCTGGCGCTGGCCAGTCACAAAGTTGCGGGCGACAGGCCGCCGGTGACAGAAGATTTTCCATTTGTGGATGCCGTGTTCCGCAGGTTTTACGAGGCTTCGGCAGCCAGCACGGGTAATCTTTCACTGAAAGAGTTTCACGACGGGCATCTGCCGGAGAGCTTTGCCGCGGAACTTGTGCCTCCTGAACGCGGTTCTGTTGTGCAGGGGGGCTGACGGGGCCGGAAACGGCAGATCAGTGCGGTGTCTCTGGCTGCGGAGCAAACGGCGAACAGGGATCGGTGAAGCAGTCAAATGCGGTCCGGGCTTCGGGCGTTTTCCGGTATTCCAGCACATGCCGGTTGAAGGTTTCCAGAAATCCGGGGTGGGCCGCCAGAAATGTGTTTGAAAAATAGACCCCCAGCGGTTTGTTTTTGAGGGGGTACACCCGCAGCCTGTCAGACAGATTTTCCGCGGTGATTATTTTTTCAAGCACAAGATCATTGGCCACAATGGCGTCTATGCGCCGGGCCAGCAGCATTTCCACCAGCAGACGGGTATTCGGCGGCGTACCCAGCACTTTGTATTCGTTGCATTCCAGCCAGTACAGCATGTTGGAACCGTTGAAGGCACCCACGCAGGCCGTATCTTTAAATTCTTTCATATCCGGCGTCATGGTGCTTTCGCTCAGTATGCACCAGTCCCACTGTTGTTCCGCAATGGTGACAGAATGCGTGGCGTACACGTCGCGTGCCTCGTTCTGGGATGCGGCAAAAAAACCGTCGGAATAGCCGTTCCTGACCATCATCTGTGCACGTCCCCACGGTACGACCACAAGATCGAGTGCCACATTCATACGCGCAAGTGCATATCGGACAGCCCGTACAGCCATTCCGTCAAATGTGCCTTCTGCAGTATAAAAACTGTACGGGCACATGATATGTGTGGCCAGCGAGATGCTTTCCGGAGGTGCGCTGCGGGCCGCTGTCGCATGAATGCAGACAACCAGCGTGATCATAAGCGCAATATATACGCGGCGTATTGCTGTCATGGCAAAGAAGTACCATGAGCAGACCGGCTATGCAGTGACGTTATTTTTTTGTGCAGTTAAAAAACAGGTGCGGTCCGGTACTCCGTGAACCGTGCGGGACAGGATACGGCCGCACCGCGGGAGCGCATAGGGCGTTCCCGCGGTGCGGTGACGGAGATTATCTGTAGGCTTTTTCGAAAATATCAAGGACAGCGGCTTCGTCCAGTTCCACCGGCGTCACATGAAAAAGTCCGCCCATGCTTTCGCGTGCATTACGGGCAAGCGCGGGCAGGTCGGAGCGCTTCACACCGAAATCAGACATTTTCAGTTCTGCCAGCCCGCAGTCGGCTTTCAGCTTTGCCAGCGCGTGAACAAATGCCTCAGGCTGACGTTCTTCGGGCAGGCTGTCCACATCTACACCCATGAAATAGCCCAGATGCGTCATTCTTTCGGGAACAAATCTGGCCAGATGGCTGAAGTACGCTTCGGACAGCATGACCAGTCCGGCACCATGCGGAATGTCGGGATAAAATGCCGAAAGCGCATGCTCAAGCGAATGGTGCGATATGCACGACGACAGTGATTCGCAGATGCCGGCGGCTGTGGATGCCCACGCAAGCATGGTGCGTGTTTCGGGGTTGCTTCCGTCGTGCACGCACTGCGGCAGAAATGTCGAGATAAGATGGATGGCCTGCTGGGCCAGCAGGTCGCTGGAGGGCTGGTTGCAGGTGGCCAGATATGCTTCTGTGGCGTGGAAAAAGGCGTCCATGCCGGTGCAGGCGGTGACGCTGGGCGGTACGCTGAGCATCAGCATGGGGTCGATGATGGAAAAACGGGGAAACGTGGAGTCGTTGCCCCAGCCTATTTTTTCACGCGTGGCGGTGTTGGTGATGACTGTCCACGGGTCGGCCTCTGTGCCGGTACCCGCGGTGGTGGGAATGGCAATGACAGGCAGCGCCGGTTCCGGCGGTGTTTTGCCGCCGCCGGTGCCGCCCATGTAGTCCCAGTAGTCTCCGGGGTTTGCGGCCATGAGGGCGATGGATTTTGCGGAATCGATGCTGCTGCCGCCTCCCAGCCCGACGATGAAATCACAGCGGGCCGAGCGTGCCAGCGCGGCTCCTTCCATCACATGCTCTTTGACAGGGTTTGGCTGTATGCGATCATACACTTCGCTTTCGCAGCCGTTTTGCGCCAGCAGCGAGCGTACCTGTTCCAGATACCCGAGCTTTTTCATGGAACCACCGGCGCTGACCACAACCAGTGCTCTGGTGCCCGGCAGGGGTTCTCCGGCCAGCCGGCGCAGGGTGCCTTGTCCGAAAATAAGCCGTGTGGGCATGTGAAAATTAAAATGCATCATGATAACACTCCTTCCGGCGGATTTACTGTGCGGCGGCAGACCGCGCGACGTGCGGCTGCCCTGTCATGTGTGGCAAGTTTACAGCAGGCTAGCAGGTATGGTTGTCCGGTGCCATGATAGCGGCATGGCCCTGCTGTCCGTATGCCTGACAGTTTTTGGTGTACCCCCTGACAGGGCAGGGACACAAGGAAAAGGCTGTTTTATACTGTACCGGCCGCATGATACGGCGGTCCGGGGGCGGGCAAAGCACCGTGCAGCTGTCCGGTGACGGGCACAGGGACGGGAACGGGCCTGCGGAGATGAAAAAAAAGCGGCAGCGGAAGATGCTCCGCTGCCGCCCTTGGTGTCAGCGCATCAGAAAAGCGCCGTAGGCTTTGACCGTGGCGTACAGGTCGGCCTTGCTTGCCAGCTCGAACGGGCTGTGCATGCCCAGAATGGCCGGACCGAAGTCTATGATGTCCATGCCGTAGGCCGCAAGATACATGGCCACGGTGCCGCCGCCGCCCAGATCAACGCGGCCCAGTTCCGCCATCTGCCATGGTATGCCCTGTTCATTCAGCACCCCGCGCAGCCAGCCCACATATTCCGGATGGGCGTCGTTGGCCTCGTACTTGCCGCGGTGTCCGGTGAATTTGCAGAAGCAGGGACCGTATCCGATGATGGCCGCATTGAGTTTTTCATGCAGGTCCTGCCAGTCGGGGTCCATGGCGCCGTGCACATCGGCGGAAATGGCACGGGTGTTCAGCATTACATCGGAAAAACGCGCCGCGGGCTGCCATGCCGCAATGAGGTCGGCTATGCAGTATTCAAAAAATCGCGACTTGGCGCCGGTGGAGCCTTCGGAACCGATCTCCTCTTTGTCCCAGAACAGCACACAGCGGGTGTATTCCGGCGTGCCGTCCTGCAGCAGGGCTTCCAGAGCGGCAAACACGCATATGCGGTCGTCCTGCCCGTAGCCGCCGATAAGCGCGCTGTCCAGCCCCACATACCGTGCGGGACCGGCCGGTACGGCCTGCAGTTCGGCAGAATACAGGTCTTCCTCCACTATGCCGTATTTGGCGTGCAGTATTTCAAGAATACGTGCTTTAATTTTTTCCTTGGGGGGCTGCTGTGTGTCTGCGTCTTTGCTGTCTGCGGCATTTTCCACAGGGCGGTGGGCAAGGATGATATTCATTTTTTCCGCTTCAAACGCTTCGGAGAGCGTCTGGCCCGACTGTTTCTGCGCCAGATGGGGCAGCAGGTCGGATATGGCGAATACCGGGTCACCGGCGTCATCGCCCACGTTGACCCGCACGACGGTACCGTCTTCCTTTACCACCACGCCGTGCAGGGCCAGCGGGCGCGACAGCCACTGGTATTTGCGGATGCCGCCGTAGTAGTGGGTTTTTGCCTGACCGACGCCGCAGGCTTCGTACAGCGGGTGCTGTTTCAGGTCGATGCGCGGCGTGTCGGCGTGCGCCCCGATGAGCCGCAGCCCCTGCGAAATCGAGTTGCGGCCTTTGGCAGCGATGAAAATGGTTTTGTCTTTGAACACGCGGTAGACGCGGTCATGTGCGAAGTTCTGCGTGTATCCTGCGCTGCGCAGCCGTTCCACAACATATTCCATGGTTTCCCGCTCTGTTTTGCAGCGCGATATAAAGTCGATGTATCGTTCTGCCAGCTCGTCCATGGGCTGTGCGTGTTCTTCAGTACCGTATATTTCCCAGCAGCTTTTGGGGGTATGTTCCAGCTTTGCGTTCATGCGAATGTTTCTCCGGTGATTCAGTGGGTGCACAAAAAAGTCCGGTTTTGTGCTGTGATGCGGCTGCGGCATCGCGCAGCCGTCTGGTCAGCGTATATCTGCTCCCTCGGCTTTGCGCGCCGTGAGCAGGGCGTCAAAATAGCGGATGGTTTCTGCCAGTCCTTCATCTATATCCACGGCGGGTTCCCATTCCAGATGACGGCGGGCCATGCTTATGTCCGGTCTGCGGCGCTGCGGGTCGTCTGCGGGCAGCGGTTTGAATACAAGTTCGGAACGCGAGCCGGTGAGGGTGATGATTTTGTCGGCAAGTTCAAGCACCGTACGTTCGGAGGGATTGCCCAGATTGACCGGCCCGCAGAAATCGGCCGGGCTGTGCATCAGCCGCAGCAGGCCCGACACCAGATCGTCCACATAGCAGAATGACCGCGTCTGCGAGCCGTCGCCGTAAATGGTAATGGGTTTGTGCTGCAGTGCCTGCAGGATGAAATTTGATACAACCCTGCCGTCATTCGGGTGCATGTTGGGGCCGTAGGTGTTGAAAATACGGGCTATTTTGATTTCCACACCGTGTTGCCGCCGGTAGTCCATAAAAAGCGTTTCTGCGCAGCGCTTGCCTTCGTCGTAGCACGACCGCGGCCCGATGGGGTTCACGCGCCCCCAGTAGTCTTCCTGCTGGGGGTGTATTTCCGGGTCGCCGTACACTTCGCTGGTGGATGCCTGCAGAATGCGTGCTTTGACCCGTTTGGCAAGACCCAGCATATTGATGCTGCCGTGTACGCATGTCTTTGTGGTCTGCACGGGGTCAAACTGGTAATGCACCGGTGATGCCGGACAGGCCAGATTGTATATTTCGTCCACCTCTATGTAGAGCGGAAAGGTGATGTCGTGACGCAGCAGCTCAAAGCGCGGGTTATCCAGCAGGTCGCGCACATGGTCGCGGCTGCCGGTGAAATAGTTGTCCACACACAGCACCTCTGCACCTCTGTCGAGCAGCACCCGGCACAGGTGCGAACCGATGAAGCCCGCCCCGCCGGTTACCAGAATGCGCTTGCGGGCAAGATTTTTGAATTCTCCCTGTTGCATGCAGTTCTCCGTTTGATGGCTGTCGGGGATATTCAGACGTTCAGGGCCTGTGCCAGCGCGCCCGCTGCCAGTTTGAATTCTTCGTCGGTCAGGGTTCTGGGGTCAAGGCAGAAAGCGTCTTCCAGCAGCATGCCGGCCAGCGGCGGGTCGGTGTCCAGCAGGCGGTTTTTCAGCTCGGTGGCGGAAACGGATGCCGGATGCACGCAGGCCAGTGTGGTGGGCAGGTCGCGTTCGGGAAAAGAGCCCCCGCCCACGCGTGAAGCGCCCTTGCGCAGGGTTACCGTGGCGCGGTCTTCCAGTGTTCTGCGCAGGCGGGCGGCAAGCCGTCGTGCGCGGCGGGCCAGTTCGTCCGGGGTGGCCAGAATCATGGCAAGCGTGGGAATTTCGCGTCTGGCGCGGTCCATGTCTGTATACAGCCGCAAAGTGGCTTCCAGCGCGGCGAGTGTCATTTTATCAATGCGCAGGGCGCGGTTCATGGGGTTTTTCTTGATGCGTTCTATTATTTCACGCCGCCCCACTATAATGCCTGCCTGCGGGCCGCCCAGCACTTTGTCTCCCGAAAAAGTGACCACGTCGGCACCGTCAGCCACCACCTGTTGCACTGTGGGTTCGTGCCCCATGCCCAGGCCGGAAAAATCATAAAACACACCGCTGCCCAGATCTTCAATGACCGGAAGCCGGTGCTGTCTGCCCAGACTGCACAGTTCTTCCAGCGGCACCTCTTTGTGGAATCCCGTGATGCGGTAATTGGAGGTATGCACCTTGAGCAGCGCCGCCGTGTTTTCGTTGATGGCCCCGGCATAGTCTTTGAGATGCGTGCGGTTGGTGGCGCCCACCTCGCGCAGTATGGCGCCGCTGCGGGTCATCACATCGGGAATGCGGAAACTGCCGCCTATTTCCACCAGCTGCCCGCGTGAGACGATGACCTCTCTGCCTTTGCACAGAGTGTCCAGCACCAGCAGTACGGCGGCGGCATTGTTGTTGACCACCAGACCGGCTTCTGCGCCTGTCACGCTTTTCAGTATTTCTTCCACATGGCTGTAGCGGCTGCCGCGTTCACCGGTGGCAAGGTCGAACTCAAGGTTGGAGTAGTGGGCGCATGCCTGACTGACGGCGCGTGTGGCTTCTGCCGCCAGCAGCGAACGGCCCAGATTGGTGTGCACCACCACGCCCGTGCCGTTGAGAACCCGCCGGAAACGCGGCCTGCTTTTGGCTGCGACATATGCGGTCAGGCGCGGCAGCAGCGCATCCAGCGAAAGCGCTTCGGGACTGGAGTGCACTCCGGCGCGGATTTCTTCGCGGCAGATATCCAGAAATGCGTTGATATGCTCGCGCAGCATGGCGCGCGGCATGCTGGCTGCGTCATTGCCGGTGGGTGGGGTATCTTTCCGGCTGCGGGAACCGGAAGCGGCTTCCTGCGGCCGGGCCGCCAGCGCGTGCAGCACGGCATCAACAGAGGGCAGAGAGCGGAAAAGCTGGTTCACAGGCGCTTCCTTGGCTGATTGGTGGCATGACGACGGTGGGCGATGCCTTGTGCTGCCGGAGTACGGCGCAGCATGGTCCGGGTTCAGCCGGTCGCCGCGTATGCACAGCAAGGGGCTTGCCGGCCGCAGACCGGCTAACCCGCCGGAACCTCATCCGTCTTACGGTCTCAGATATTCCGGATGGAGTGTAAAGAAGTCGGCCAGCAAATACAAGGAGCCGCAGATAAGCACAGGATTTTCCGCAGCGTATGCGGCGGCCTTGTCCAGCGCTTCACGCACGGATGCGCAGGGTATTGTTTCTGTCGGCCCGTCCGGGGCGCCGCCCAGCCGCACGGCCAGCTCCTGCGGGGTTGCGGCGCGTGAGTTCTGCGTCAGGGCGGGCAGCAGCACCGGCCCGTCGGTCAGGGCCGACAGCAGGTCCGGTATTCCTTCAAGGTTTTTATCTTTCATGGCGCCGAAAATGATTGCAGCAGGGCGGATATTTTCCGCCGCGAGGGCTGCCTGCAGCGCACGGAGCCCGTGCAGATTGTGGCCGCCGTCCAGAATGAGCGCCGGGTGGTCCGGGGCAGGTGCGATGTGCTGCATGCGGCCCGCTATCCACGCATCGGCTATGCCCAGCGTTACCACATCGGACCAGGGGATGAGAGTGGGACGCGGAAGGGCTTTTTCATCCATGACGGTCTGCAGGGCCGCCACGGCCAGCGCCGCGTTGTGCAGCTGGTGGACACCGTTCAGCACCGGGCGGGCCTCTTCCGGCAGTGAATCGGGGCCGGCAGCCACTGTAAATGGGGATCCGGCGGTATTGCTGGCATTTTTCAGTATTTCAAGCACGGCATCAGTCTGGCGGGCCGACACGACAGGCACATTGCTGCGGATGGCACCGGCTTTGTCCGCGGCTATTTTTTCAACGGTGTCGCCGAGAATCTGCTGATGATCCAGCGCCACGGGGGTGAATACCACGGTATCGGCCGCTATGGCTGTGGTGGCATCGTACGTGCCCCCCAGACCGGCTTCAAAAACAGCCAGATCAACTTCGTAGTCTGCAAAGGCCAGTGCAGCCAGCACGGTCAGAAATTCAAAATACGTCAGCACTTCACCGCCGGCGGCCATAATATCGTTGGCCAGTACCAGCCAGTCTTCTTCGGGCAGCATCTCGCCGTCCACCAGCACGCGTTCGCGCGGGGTGATAAAATGAGGAGAGATGAACAGGCCCGTGCTGAATCCGGCTCCGGTGGCAATGGAAGCCATGAAGGTGGCTGTGGAACCTTTACCGTTGGTGCCCACAACCTGCACCACAGGGTATTCCGGACGGGTAAGCTCCAGCTCTTCCAGCACGCGTTTGATGCGCGCCAGATCAAGCTCCATGTGAAACAGCCCCAGATTGTCCAGATGCGCCAGCACGTCGGCGTAGCTGGTAAAAGGCCCCTGAGGCATGGTGGTATCAAAATCCGCAGCGTTGTCGTTCATGTCTTGTCACTCCGTGGCGTGATGCGGGCGCATGCCCTGTGCAAAGCACCCGTATGGGATGCGGCCGCGTCCGTCAATATAAATACGTCATAAACACGCTGCGGACTCTTGACCGGCGGCCCTGCTTCGGATAAGAACATCATCCTCGCGCGCCTGTAGCTCAGTCGGATAGAGCAACTGCCTTCTAAGCAGTCGGCCAGGGGTTCGAATCCTCTCAGGCGCGCCAGTTATGAAAGTAAGGGCTTATCATGGAAACATGGTAAGCCCTTTTTTCGTCGGAAAAATGGGTGCTTGGTGCAACTCTCACCAAGAGACCGCCATCATGACGGCCTGTGGGGCAACGTTCGGCAGAACATGGCACCAGCCTTGGCAGACAAAACTTCCGGCATCAACGCCATCGTCTATCAGATATACGGAACCGCCGGCTAACTCCGGCGGCGCAGGTACGAGTATGTACAGGCGCGCTGTTCAACACTGACGAAATGGACGTAAGCCACGGCTCGCAGTTTCTGCAGGATTTGGAAAACAATATTGTGGCGCAGTTCACAGGTGCCGAGACGTCTGTATCTCCAGCATCCTCAGGTAGTTAAGGCATGAAAAAAAGCCCCCGCATTGCAAGAATGGGGGGCATGGACCGGAGGCGTTGCAGACTGCAAGCCTCCAGTCCTTAGTCCAAGGCTGCCACTATGAAGACACGTAAGTGTGTGCCGCCCGATGAGCCTTTAGCCTAGCTATTACAGTTCATGCTCAGTACGAGCGATCAGCTCATCCTGAATGTTTGCGGGCAGGTCAGTCCAGTAGGCGCTGTAGCCGGCAACACGAACCATGAGGTCTTTGTACTTTTCAGGCTCTTTCTTTGCTGCAATCAGATCGTCGCGGTTAAGCACGTTGAACTGAATGTGCTTGCCTTTGTAGTCGCTGAAGTAGGTCTTGATAAGGGAGGCCAGGTTTGCAGTCCCTTTCTCGCCCCTGATGTTGCTGGGAGAGAAGCGCATGTTGAAGAGCACGCCGTACAGGTCATGCTGGTCAATGCTGCCTGCGGACTTGATAACCGCAGAGGGACCGTTCACGTCGGTACCCTGTACAGGGGAAACAGCGCCGTCGGAGAAGGAAGTTCCGGCTTTACGGCCGCAGGGCAGCGCGCCGGTCTTGGCGCCCGTTCCACCGTGGAAACCGATGGAGTGCGGGGAAACCTCATACCTGCCGCCGTCCGTTGCAGGCTGTGCGTGCCAGATTTCCTTGATCCAGTTGTACACGTCGGTCAGCAGCTGATCCACTTCGGGGATGTCGTTACCGAACTTGGGCATAGCCATGCACTTGGCACGCAGTTCTTCGTGGCCTTCCCAGTTGGCGCGCATTGCATCCAGCATTTCCTGCGGGGTGCAGATCGGGTTTTCGCCAAACACGCCGTGCTTAAGCACGTACAGTTCGTTGGCTACGTCCTGCACGGCTACGGGCACTATGTACATGCAGCTGTCAGCATGTTCTGCACCGCCGAGGCTGCAGACCTTGCCACGGCCGATGCAGTCATCGGTGAAGGCAGACATCATGATATCGGGGAAGGTGTCGCCGTGCTGGAGCTTTGCTGCACGTCCGCTCTTGGTGCTGACATTTGCCCAGTATTCAATCATGGCCTTGTAAGCTGCAACAAACTCTTCATAGGAGGTCATCTGGGTAAAGTCGCCGGTTTTCGGCCCCAGCTGCGAGTTGGAGATGAAATCCCAACCGTTGTACATGGTAAGCTCAAGGATTCGGCCATAGCTGGTAACCAGAGGCCAGATGGAGCTGGTTTTGCCGGGAACCGTGTGCAGGGTACAACCGCCCAGAGCGTAGTTGCGTGCTTCCTCCATCGTGTAACCACGGGCAAGCAGGTACTGGATGCTGGGTTCGTCGTTGAAGAAGGCAGGGAAGCCCATGCCCAGCTTAACGGTTTCCAGTGCACGCTTCATGAACTTGGGATCGATCTGGGTGTGCCAACGCACGGATATCGTCGGGTGAGTCGTTCTTACACGCTCTGCGGCTTCCAGGAATGCGAAGGACAGTTCGTTGGTGGCGTCTCTGCCGGTCTTGGGGTCTACGCCGCAGATAACGCAGTTATGGAAGTGGGATTCGCTGCTCAGGTTCGGAGTCATAACGTCGGGCCAGAACTGGCGCTTACCCATAATCTTGACTCGGAAGCATTCGAACAGCTGGACAACATATTCGTCGTCGATTTTGCCGCTGGCAATGTCAGACTTGTACTGGGGGTACATGATCTGATCGATACGGCCATAGCCCATGCCGAAGGTACGGGTATCGTAAAAGACCATGAGCAGACCGAATACGAGAGACTGGAGGGCTTCCTGGAAGGTTTCTGCCGGATGTTCCGGAACGCGGTTGCATACGCGGGCCATCTCTTCCAGTTCTGCCTTGCGAACCGGATCGGTTTCCTTGGCTGCCAGTTCGGTGGCAAGGTCACGATATCTGTGAGCGTAATCGATACCACCCAGCAGCATTTCCTTGAGTCCAAGCCAGAACTCATGGCGACGATAGTCTTCGTAGGTAATCATTACGAACTTTTCGAGCTGCTCGTCGATATCTGCGATCAAGCCGCGGACGCCTCTTTTCACCAGACGGTCAAGGTCGGGGCAGTTCCATGCTTTTTCAGCAAACATTTCAGAAACAGTGTTCACGATCCAGGAACCGGCTTCACCGATCTTGTGTTCCAAAGCGGCTTCTTCGTCACCGAGGAAGGCAATCCACTTTTCCTTTCCGCCTGTTTCTCTGAAATATTCACCGATGGATCTGCCGATTTCCATCTGCTCTTCATCTTCCCACCTGAAGAAGCCCTTTCTGCCTTCCACACCATAGTTGTCGATGTAGTCTACAATCCAGGTTGCAGCCAGATCGGGGAAGAATTCGGGGCCCATCGGCTTGGCGCTGAAGTCACCGCAAAGCAGCTGATGGTCATCAATACGGATGGGCATTTCCTGAAGGATTTTGCGAATGGCCTTGCCGCGTCTGCGGAAGAAATGCAAGCTTTCCGTTTCCTTGTAGCTTTCCATAAGAAGCTGCGCGCGCGACATAGACATAGACTGGGAGTAACGCAGAGGGTTCAAAACATCCCACATCACGTTACCACGAGAGCGATCCTCATACTTGTTGTATTGGACTTTTTCAACGTTCTTCATGTCTTTAACTCCTTCTACCTTTGTTGTTACAGCTGGCTGCAAACATGCATGTTTCCATTATAAAAAGGCTACTGTACTGCACTGGATATACAGAACCGCAAAACCAACTTTCATTTCACAACACCACCGGCGGTTCCTTTCTGCCGATCAGGCGGCGTTGGCAGGAACCAATTCAGGCTGTCGGCCTAGAACGACATGACAAGCTCTTCCAGTTCATCAAGATACTTGTCTGACTGCCGCGCATGCCTTTGCGGCTCACTGAACCCCAGGCGCAAATACTTGTCTTCTCCAAGATTATTGTATGCAAGAAGCTCAAGGTGCTCAGATGGAGACAATCCAAGTTCGTTTTTAATAAAACTTGCAGTTGCCTCTATGTTCTCTTTGTCGTCGTTAAAACCGGGAATAAGAGGAGTTCTGAAGAGCATCTGCTTTTTAGCTTCAACAAGCTTTCTGGCATTCTCGAGAATGAGCCTGTTGGATACTCCGGTTCCCTCTTTATGCTTTTCGTCATCCATGCACTTGAGGTCGTAGTAGACGTAGTCTGCGTCCTCGGTAATTTGCTGCACCCGCTCCCAGGGGTAGGCACCGGTTATCTCTACGCAGGTATTGATCCCTTCTTCCTGGGCTTTCTTCAAAAGAGCTGCGGTAAATTCCGGCTGAACCGCACAGTCTCCGCCAGAGATTGTCAGACCACCACCAGAGTTCAGATACAGATTGTAGTCGCTGGAAACCTGCTTCATAACCTCTTCAACGGTCATGGGTTTGCCTTCAACTTTACGCGTCATGGACAGACAGACAGCCGGTGAAGTGCATGCGCCGCAAGCGGTACAACGTTCCCAGTCAATCACTAATTTGCCGTCAACGATGCTGTTGGCTTTGTTAGGACATGCATCGATGCATCTGCCGCACGAAGTGCACTCATCTGCCCGAAACATAAGAACAGGGTGCAGGCTCTGGGACTCCGGGTTCTGACACCACTTACAACGTAGCGGACATCCTTTCAGGAACACCGTCGTCCGTATTCCGGGGCCGTCATGAGTAGAATAGCGTTGGATGTTGAATACTTGTCCAATCAGATTGTTTTCTTGAGCCACTTGTAACCACCTTGTAGCTTTGTACCGCCGACCGGCTGCGCAGTATTTACCGAAGCCGGACGTACAGATACGGAAGTTCTCTAATTGGCTGCGGCTTCAGCCTCGGGCGTATCATCCATAGAGGAAACCTTGCCCTCTGCTGTCATGGGCAGGCTGGCTGCAAGCAAAGCTGACACTACGAAGGACGCAAGGGCGAACATAATCGAATATGTGTAGCTTCCGGTGCTGTCCTTGAGGTAGCCGCCGATCAGCGGGCCGATGAAGGGGCCTACGCCCATAACGATCAGCGTTGCCAGACCCCATATCTTGCCGAGGGTGGCCCGACCGTAAATGGCGCCTGCGTAGCCAACAACGCCACCGGGAACAACAGCCCAGTAGATTGCGAAGATGACGCACGAGATAGCACCGAGGAAGAACGTTGTTTGCGTTTGCAGCAGAAGCATGGCGCAGGCGACAATGCCGGTGATAGGGCCAAAAATGAGCATTTTCTTACGGCCCTGCGCCTCACAGGAAGACCTGGCTACCGCCTTGTCTGCAACGATACCCATGAGAGGCATGGAGAAGATGCCTACGATGCCGATGATAATGTAAAGGTTGGTGGCTTCGCCCAGCTGCAGGCCAAGATCAGCTGTCCAGTAGCTGATAACCTGAGTCCATACGAGGAACTCTGCCAGCATACTGGTCAGGAACATGAAGATCGCACCCCAGATGGGATAGGTGGAGAAAGCTTCCCTGATAGCCCAGACCTTTTCAGGCTTACCGCTTTTCTGCGGCATTTCGCCAAAGGCCTGCATGTTGTAATCTTCGGGATTTCCCTTTGCCAGCAAACCTGCGACCACCAGGCAGGCCAGAGTCAGAACACCCAGCACCTGCATTGCGGCACGCCAGGCGTCACCTTCAGCTCCGGCAAGAGCCTGCTTTACAAAAAGACTCATAATAACCTGAGACATGGGCGCACCCATAAAGGCTATGCCGAACATTTTTGCGTAGTTTTTGCCCACATACCACTTGCGGATAGAGATGGTAGATGAAACCCACAGCATGCCTGTGGCGACCCCGGCAAGGATGCCGTAGGAGGCGTAGTAGGCATAAAGGCTCTGGGTCAGGCTGGTAACATAGAAGCCGGAAGCGCCGAGGATGGCTCCGATAAAGTAGACAGGCTTGGTTCCCCACTTATCGAGGATCATGCCACAGAAGAAGGCGGCAATGGCATAAAACATCATCATGAAGGAATAGCCCAGAGTAACCTCGGCCTGAGACCATCCCATATCAGCGCTCATAGGAACTTTGAGAATTGAGAAGGTAGCCCGATAGCCAAACAGACAGAACATGGCCAGCCAAGAGGCTGCAACCACTGACCAACCATAACAATTTTTGCTTTTGCCCACGTCTTTCTCCTTGTAAATGCATGGCACGACGCCATTCCGCGTTTGTGTGATTCTTGCATTTACATATTGTATGCCAATCACATGAAATCTTATAAAAAGAGGAGTAAAAACGGATTGTTACGCTAATTAACTTTCAAAAGACACTTTGTGTGCTGTAAGATAAAGTGTAACAACGCGTGACAGGTAGACGAAGAAAAGAGCTGCCAAAGCAAGTGTGCAGAATGGTTTGAGGAGCGATTCAAAAAGGCTGTTTGCTGCTTGAATCAACGGTTTCTATCAATTGGCAGGGTGGTCCAAGCCTGGCGGGCGTAAGGCTCTGAAGCACCCTGTCACGCTTGTGACAGCTGTCACAAAAGGGAGCAGTTTTTAAACTCAGCTGGCGAGTCACACCTTTCAGACAGGAGGAATACCGCGATGCTTGAAGATATTTATGGTCACGATCTCAAGCAACTAGTGAATTTTCAGCGCAAAATTATAGACCTATGCGCGGACGCTCTGATGGTAGTCAACAAGGAGGGGCGGCTTATTTACATTAATGAAAGCTTTAAAGAGCTTCATGGCTTAGGCGAAGAAGTGCTGGGAGAGCCGGTAAGCAACATAATTGATAATACCCGGTTAAATATCGTCGCCCAGACAGGTATCGCAGAGCATGATTGTCTTCAGGAAATTGAGAACCACTCGTTTATAGTCTCGCGCATACCGTTTTACGAGGATGGAAACTGCATCGGTGCAGTCGGGATGATCCGTTTCCGGCATGTGGATGAAATTCAAAAGCTCACAGAGAATATTAAAGAGCTTAAAAACGAAATTGAAAGGTTACGCAAAAGCAAAAAAGCAAGCGATGAAGCCGAATACACTTTCAGCCACATTCCGGGAATCGCCCCCGCAGCCAGAGAGGCAAAAAACAAAGCCATGCTGGCCGCCCCGCGGAACGTGACGGTTTTGTTACGCGGAGAATCCGGTGTGGGTAAGGAAGTATATTCCCAGAGCATTCACAATTTCAGCCAACGTTGTGATGGTCCGTTTATACATCTCAACTGCAGCGCCATTGCCGAGCACCTGATCGAATCTGAACTGTTCGGCTACGAAGAAGGCGCCTTTACCGGAGCCCGCAAGGGCGGACGCAGAGGCATGTTTGAACAGGCCGACAAAGGCACAATTTTTCTGGATGAAATTGGTGATATGCCGCTTGCAGCGCAGGTTAAGCTGCTGCGTGTAATTCAAGAGGGCAAAGTCAGCCGCATAGGAAGTGAAAAGATCACAAAGGTTGATGTCCGGATTATTGCTGCAACAAACCGGAATCTTGAAGAAATGGTGAAAGAAAAGACCTTCAGGGAAGACCTGTTCTATCGCCTGAACGTTATCCCCATTAAACTGCCTGCCCTGCGCCACGCGGTTGAGGAAATTCCGATATTAGCCAAGCGCATCTGGAAGCGGATGTCCCGGAAAAACGGCATGTTCCATAAGTACCTTAACAGCAGCGCCCTGATCGCCCTGCAAGAATACCCGTGGCCGGGGAATGTCCGGGAATTACAGAACTTTTTGGAACGCTGTATGATAATGTCGCGCGAAAACGATATCACTGCTGAAATCGTTAACACTGTTCTTCAAAACGGTGTGGCATGTGATTTGATGCAACCGGAAGATGCTCTTGAACTGTTACCTCTTGCAGAACTGGTTGAGAAGACCGAGCTTCAGGCCATATCCCGTGCTTTGAGCGCCGCCAACGGTAATCGTTCCGCCGCAGCGCGCAGACTCGGGATAACCCGCCCTCTGCTCTATAAAAAGATGATTAAATACGGGCTTAAATAACCCCTTGAAATAGGGATAGCCGGTTTGCCAGTCTGACAGGCATACCGGCGCGGGCGTTTCGCCCGCCTGCTGTCACAGAATGCGAACTGCGGCCTCTGTTTTACCGCGACCTGCGGGTTTACAAGACCGGGCTGCGTTTGACCGGGCGCGTTTGACCGGGCGCGTTTGGGCTCAGGAGCCGGCTGTACGGACCATATGGCAGCTTGAGGGATCATATCAAAAAGCTCCCCGCGATACGGGCGGGCTTCGGTTGGCAAGATGTCTCGGTGTGTCGTGGTATCCTGATCCAGCTTGGTAAAAAATTCTTTTTTGAAATCCGCACGGGGCGCCGGACATTTTCGGAATGATGCTTTTGAGCAGGTCGTCGGGTTGTTGCAGGTGGTGGCTGCGCCGGGTGATCAGACCTTCCGGAGCAGCCCTCAATGAGACCGGTTTGATCCTGCTGCAGCGTTGCGGACACAGAGTTAAGCCACCGGCGTGACGAGCAGACAGGAGAAGCGGAGGAGCGGGGGGCGCAGGATATACGATGCGGAGTTCAAACGGAATGTCGTCCGGACGGTCGGGGAATCGGGACAGGCGGCGGACGGGGGTGTACCGCGCTTCGGATCGGGGGGATATCATCAATTGCAGGCGGCGTGAGATACGCGGCACTCCACCAACCTTGAGGTGGAAAATCCGGGCGGCTTGGTGCAACACAGGCTACACACCGGAGAAAGGGCAGGTGTGCGCGGGGCCGTCCGGTGCAGCCATGGCGCCCTGATGGCGGGGCAGGCCGTTGGTGATGCCTGCCGCAACACGGGCAGGAGCGCGGCCGTGCGCAGATACAGGGCGCGAGATTGCAGCAGCAGGCACGCAGGATGCTTTCCGGCAGCAGCAAGTTGACATGATGCAACAGCGATTTGTTGGTCATACGATATGGGTCTTTACAGCCGGACACGCTCTGTCGGACCTTTCCCGTTTTCAGACTCCCGGCATCCTTCCCCCTCTCTAAGCCGGAAGTTTTTTTGTTCTTCTGTTGATTTTGAGTTTCATATTCATTATTGATACCCTCAAATACGCGTGTAAGCGGTCATGGTGCCTTGCGGCAGCCGTGGCGGTGCTTCTTTGCACGGCAACACTCAGGGGGGAATCGAGTTTTGTCCGTCACCGGAAATTCAGTACTTTTTGCCAGAGAATATGAGCTGATAGCCGAAGCGGAAGCTGTATTGGCCCGTACGGCACCGGAGGCTCCGGCGCATGATGCGCTGGCAGGTCTGCTTGCGGGGTTCTGCAAAACGCTGCGGCAATGCGGCCGGCTTATGTCCATGGGGGACAGAATGCAGGCGCAGCTGAGTGAACTGAACCGCGATATCGCGGCCAAAGAAGCGCGCTACCGCTCCATTTTTCAGTGCGCGGCCGAAGGGGTTTTCCGTACCGGTGCAGACGGCAGCTTTGCGGAAGTCAATCCTGCCATGGCAAACATTTTCGGCTGGTCTTCGGTGGATGCGTTCATGCAGCACAACACCAGCCTTGCTTCTTTGTTTTCATCGCCGCAGGCGCACTGCGAATATCTGGACAGGCTGTGCAGCGCCGGAGCTGTTTCACGTTACGAAGCTGTTCTGCGACGCAGAGACGGCACGCCCGTATGGGTCGAGATCAGCACGCAGGCGCTGGAAACAGGTCCGGAGACGGCCTGCGGCGCCACGCATGTGGGCGTGGTGCTTGATGTGACCGCCCACAGGCGCATGCTTGAAGAGCTGTCACACATGGCCCGTACCGATCCGCTGACCGGTCTTAACAACCGCCGTTTTTTTATGGAGGCAGCCCGTGCCGAAGTGGAGCGCATGCAAAGCAGCGGCAGGCCGCTCTCTTTGCTGATGCTCGACATAGACCACTTTAAACGGGTCAACGACACGTGGGGGCACGATGCCGGTGACATGGTGCTCAAACAGCTTTCCTGCTGCCTTGCAGAGACCATGCGCGGACAGGATGTCTGCGCGCGGCTGGGCGGAGAAGAGTTTGCCGTGCTGCTGCCTGAAACAGGCCACGCCGAGGCCTGCCGTGCCGCGGAAACACTGCGTCAGGCTGTGGCCGGCATGGCGTTTGCCGGGCATGGTTTTTCCGTCACGTCGTCGCTGGGCCTTACCACACTGGATTCCGCGGGGCATGCCGTTTCGGGGCAGCGTCCTGTGCCGGGGGGCGGTGCGGCCTCTGCCTGCTGCGGGCAGGTGGTGGAAATCCTGCTGAAGCGGGCCGACATTGCCCTGTATGCGGCAAAAAAGAACGGCCGCAACCGTACGGAAGTATATCCTGCCCGTTGCACTGCCATATGCGCCGGGGCGTTATGCATCTGAAGACAGTATCTGGACAGATATGCTGACCGTCATGCTGGCCGGCATGCTTACCGGCACGCCTGCAGGCGCGGCACCAAAGCCGCAAGGCTTGCGGCATGGCCGCAACATACAGTGAAATATAATGAGCAAGACAACACGTTTTCTTGATGCGCTGGCAGAGGTGAGTGTCCAGACCAAGATGAAGATAATTCTGTTTCTGGGGCTGGTCATGTTTCCGCTGGTGGTGCTTGTTCTCAATGACAGTCTGGAGCGTCGCGGCCTGAATAACTTCATCGCGGTGTGGACGGCCGGCAGCCTGCTGCTGTTTCTGCCTCTGACAAGGGGGGCTCTGCATCTTCTTGTGCTGCGCAGCGTGCACTACCTGAACGGGCTGTGCGAACAGATGAAGGCGGGTAACCTGCGGCCTTTTGCCACGCTTCCGCCGGAACCCAAGGAAGGGGATGAGCTGCAGCGGCTGCGGCATAACATGTTCTGGATGGGGCATGTCATCCACAGCAGGCAGCATGAGCTGGCGGTAACCATGGAGCATCTTAAGGAGACACAGAACCAGCTGGTCAGCTCCATCGAATATGCAAGCCTTATCCAGCGTTCGTTTCTGCCCGCACGGTCCGAGCTTGCGCATCTGTTCGGCGACCATTTTCTGCTCTGGAGTCAGCGCGACACCGTGGGTGGTGATTCCTACTGGTACAAGCAGACTCCGCAGGGTTTTTTTGCCGCGGTTATAGACTGCACAGGGCACGGTGTTCCCGGCGCCTTCATGACGCTTATCGTGCATTCGCTTTTTGAGCGCCTTGATATAAGCGCCGTGGACGGAAATCCTGCCGCACTTGTAGGTGCCATGAACAACTCCATTAAGAACGCGCTGGAGCAGCATGACCGCAAGGCTGCGTCTGATGAAGGCATGGACTGCAGTGTCTGCTTTGTGCCCGCAAAAAGGGGTGTGGTGCGTTTTGCCGGTGCCGGCAGTTCGCTGTTTGTCACCCGTGCGGACGGTACAGTGCAGGAGGTGAGGGGAGACCGCTGCGGTGCCGGATATGTGCGCACGGCAAGAGACGCCGTGTTTACCAACCATGACATCCCGCTGGAGACCGGTATGCGCTGGTATATGGCCAGCGACGGATTTGCCGACCAGATAGGCGGTGAAAAGAATCTGCCTTTCGGCAAAAAGCGGTTCATGGCTCTGTTGTCGCGCACGGCGGTGCTGGACTGCGCCGCCCAGCAGCGGGCGCTGGAAGAGGCTTTTGCCGGATACAGGGGGCATCAGCCCCGGCGTGATGACGTGACTGTGCTGGGCTTTACCGTGCAGTCTGCGTAACTCCGTAACAATCAGGAGGCACAGCAAACCATGGAAACAAGAATGTTCCGGTGTCACAGTGAAATGAGAGAGAAGGGCATCATGTTGTACTTCAGCGGTCCGGTATGCCAGAGCGTGGTCGAAGGGCTGGGTGAGATGATGCGCCGTAAAATGGCCTGCGAGGAGCGTGGCCTGGCACTGGCGCAGCGGGTGTTTGCCGTGCTGGTGGAACAGATGCAGAACATTATCAATTATTCGGATACGGTGCCGCCGGAAGTCCGTTGCCGCTCAGCAGAAGGCATGATGGGCGAGGGGCAGGTGGTGGTGGGACGCAACGAAAGCGGTTTTTTCATCACCTGCGGCAATCCCGTGCTGAAAGACAGCGAAGAGCGCATCCGGCAGAAAATCGATACCATCAACCGCATGAATAAAGATGAACTGAAACGCTATTACAAGGAGCAGCGGCGCAGAGAGCCGGACGACCTGTCACGCGGGGCGGGACTCGGTTTCATCGAAATGGCCCGGAAATCCGGCCACCCGCTGGCATACAGTTTTGAGCCCATCAGCGACACCATGTCGTATTTTGCTGTCAATGTCCGCATTGCCGGAGAAGCGAATCAATGAACATTCTGACCATAGCACCCACAAAATCGTCACCGGGTATTCTTTTCGACCCGCACGGCGCCGTCCTGCGGATTTCCGGCGAATCTTATCCGGAAAACTGCGGGCTTTTTTATCAGCCTGTATTCGCCTGGCTGCACAATTTTCTGCAGGCGCCGGCTACGCGGCAGGTCACGCTTGATATGGAGCTGGTCTATTTCAACAGTTCCAGTTCCAAGACGTTCATGGACCTGTTTGATCTGCTGGACGAGGCGGCCGGAGCAGGAAAGCAGATTACCGTCAACTGGCGCTATCATAAAGAAAATGAAACAGCGCTGGAATGCGGTGAAGAATTTCGGGAAGATGTGCGGCACATGCGCTTTAATCTGGTGGAACTGGACTGATGCATTGCCCCTGCACACAGCGTGCGGACTGCATACTGTGATACGGGCGGGGAGCAATATGATCCGGCGCATGCTGACGCCTGCCATGCCCGCATGGCAGGCGTCAGCGCGAGTTTTTTGTCCCGGCGGGCAGGATCACTGATTGCCGTGCGTCAGGCCACTTCCAGCCGGTAGATGATTTTGTCATCACCGGCGCGGTAAAAAGCCTTGAGCACGGCTTCGGCCGAAAAGCCCGCGCGTTCGTAAAAACGGCGGGTGGGAGCGTACTTCCGTATGCCCGAGGTTTCGGCAAACAGCAGTCTTCCGCCGGTCAGGCGGACATCATGCACTACTTCGGCCAGCAGGGCTCTGCCCAGCCCGCTGTGCTGCCGGTGCGGGGCCACGGCAATCCAGTAGAGATCGTAAGTTCCTTCTGTGGCCGGTGTGGGACCGTAGCAGGCGTAGCCCGCCATATCGTCGTCTTCCGTCGCAAAAACAAAATGATAGCCGCATGCCGCGCCGTGCATCAGGTGTTCATCCACCAGTTCCTGCGCCACGTCGGCTTCCTCCGGCGTAAAAAATCCTGTGGATTCCACAACCCGCCGTACAAGCAGGGCATCCTGCGGCAGCACCTGCCGTCGGAAGGCGACAGCCCCTGCCGCGGGTGTTCCGGCGGGGGGGTCCGGCTTTATGGTCTGCGGCATGGGGGGCGGTCCTCATTCACGGCTGCCTGTACAATGCCTTCCACCAGTCCGGCATAGTCCATGCCGTCTTTTTCTGCGGCGGCAGCCAGACCGGCATCGGGGGCAATGCAGGGGTTGGAGTTCACATCAATGACACAGGGAATGTAGGGCATCTGTGGGGAACCGTCTCCTTTGACGCGGAAGTCGATGCGCGCGTATCCGGCAAGGCCGAATGCACGCCAGCACCGGACCGTGACTGTGCGCAGCAGCTCAAGCAGGGCCGAGTCTTCCGCGCAGAAGTCAAACCGCCTGACCGTGTTGCTGCATTCAAACGAATCCTGATGCCATTTGGCGGCGTACCCCACTATGCGGGGACGTTCCGGCGCGTAGCCGCGGAATTCGATTTCCGCGCAGGGCAGCACATGCACCCCGCCGTTGCCGTCGGCAATGGCGGCGATGTTGAATTCTCTGCCCTCCACGTATTGTTCGGCAAACCATGTCCCGCCGTGCCGTGTCCGGCAGCGCATAAGCGCCGCCATGACATCGCCGGTCTGCACCGCGTCCACGATGCAGCTGTCGTCCAGCCCCAGCGAAGCATGTTCATGCACCGACTTGCACAGGTACCTGCCGGGTATGAACGCGTCCGCAG
This sequence comes from Oleidesulfovibrio alaskensis DSM 16109, assembly GCF_000482745.1. Taxonomy (NCBI): domain Bacteria; kingdom Pseudomonadati; phylum Thermodesulfobacteriota; class Desulfovibrionia; order Desulfovibrionales; family Desulfovibrionaceae; genus Oleidesulfovibrio; species Oleidesulfovibrio alaskensis. The sequence continues at coordinate 515,636 of NZ_KI519494.1, forward strand.
TGCGGGGCAGGTCACCCATGCCTCCGCAGACGCCGTCGGCCGTCACCCATGCCGGTGTGCATATGTCCGCACCGGTCAGTATCTGTTTGCACAGCAGCTTACTGCCCGAAAGCGTCATGGAGGCAGCGTCCGCGCCGGTGAAAGGTATGCCCGCATGGGCGAAAAGCGCCGGAGCAAGCGGCGCCATGGCGATATCGCCGTCAAGTTCTTCCACCAGATTGAACACCACGTCCGGATTCAGCGCCGCGATGCGCAGCGAGGCGGCATGCAGGTCCAGTGTCATGCTGAGCAGTTCCGCCGCGTGTCCGCGGCGTATCAGGGCGTCGTGCACCGCACGCGCCTGAAGCAGGGTGTCTTCCTGATCGGGTCTGCCGTCGGGCTGCACAGCGTTGTATACAACGGCTACACGCATATTATTCCGCCACCGTCCCCGTATGTCCGGTGTATGCCGCCGCCGTTACGGCAGGCACAAAACGCTGGCCTGTGTCCGTTTTCAGACGTTCCACCGCCGACTCCATTATCTGTCCGATAAGCTGCTCGTAGCGCAGTCCGGCCTTGTAGCACATGATGGGCAGGTCAGAATTCACAGGATTCAGGCCCGCCAGAGGATTCACTTCAATGAAATTGGGCACGCCGCGGGCGTCAAAGCGCAGGTCAACGCGTCCGCCGTCGCGGCAGCCCAGCGCACGCCACGCTGCCAGTGCCACATGGCGGGCCTTCTGCGCATCGGCATCATCGGCCAGATGATACTGTACGCGCTCCAGATACTCGGCTTTGTTCACATATCCGTACACATCCGATTCGGCTGCCGGAGCAAATACCACCTCCAGAGCGCCCAGTGTTCTGGCTCCTGCTCCGGTACCGGTGATACCCACGGTCAGTTCACGGCCGCACAGAAACGTTTCCACCAGCACGGGCTGTCTGTGGCGGTCGATGAGCCGGGCGCAGGCGGCGGCCAGTTCCTGCGGGTTCTGCACCTTTGATGCGGCCCCAACCCCTATGCCGGTGCCTTCGGCCACGGGCTTGACAAACAGCGGATAGGGCAGACTCACTGCCGCGGCTTCGGCGGGATCGCGGATCACCACAAAATCTGCGGTGGGAATGCCGTTGTCGCGCACGATATGCTTGGTCATGCCTTTATGCAGGCAGATACCCAGCGTCATGGGGTCGGAAAACACATAGGGCACGCTGTAGTAGTCAAGCAGGGCAGGCACCTGACTTTCGCGCCCGAACCCGTGACAACCTTCGGCAATGTTGAAGACGATATCCCAGCGGCGTCCCTGCAGCAGGGCAGCGGCCAGCGCGGGAAGCGCCCCGATGCGCTGCGTCTCGTATCCCAGAGCCTGCAGTGCGGTTTCTATGCCCTCAATGGTGGCGGGGCTGTCGAACTCAGCTGCTTCTTCTTCCGAATAGCCCCGTGCGAGGTACTCTTCTTTCAGGTCGTATGTAATGCCTACAAGCACGGCATGTCTCCGTCTGCGCGGCCTGCGGGGCCGGCGTTGTGCACGTTGTGTGCGGCAAGGGGCACCGCGGGGTCATACGAGCGGTACAGGCCGCCTTCATAGTTGCGCATGACAAGCTCTTCGCCGTCGTATCCCTGAACATAATCGGGCATCAGCGGAATTTTGCCGCCCCCGCCGGGAGCGTCCACCACATAGGTGGGCACGGCATAGCCGGTGGTAAAGCCGCGCATGCCGCGGATTATCTCCACGCCTTTGTATATGGGCGTGCGGAAATGCGCCGAACCCTGTACCGGATCGCAATGATACAGGTAGTACGGGCGCACGCGGTTTTTGAGCAGACCCTGCATAAGAGCTGTCATGGTGGGCACGTTATCGTTTATGCCCTTGAGCAGCACTGTCTGGCTGCCCAGCGGAATACCGCCATCGGCCAGCCGGTTGAGCGCCTGAGACGCTTCCGGCGTCAGTTCGTCGGGGTGCGTGCAGTGGATGCTCATGAACAGCGGGTGATACCGGCGCAGCATGCGGACAAGCGCAGGCGTGATGCGCTGCGGCATGACGATGGGCGCCTTGGTTCCTATGCGGATGAATTCCACATGCGGAATACGGCGCAACTGTGACAGCAGGTGGTTGAGTGCACTGTCCGTCATGGTCAGCGGGTCGCCGCCGGAGATGAGCACATCGCGCACTTCGGGGTGATTTTCTATGTATTCGATGGCTGCGGGCCAGCGTCTGCGCGAGGCACTGCCGGCGCAGGGCTTGCCCACGCGGCGCGAGCGGGTGCAGTAACGGCAGTAGGCCGAGCAGGAATCCGTGGCAAGAAAGAGCACACGGTCAGGATATCTGTGCACAAGACCGGGCACCGGGCTGTGGCTGTCTTCACCCAGCGGGTCTGCGGACTCGCCGGGGTTCAGCGACCATTCCTCTACTGTGGGCACCATGGTGCGCCGCAGGGGATGTGCGGGATTGTGCGGGTCAAACTGGGCCGCATAATAAGGGGTGACTGCCAGCGGCAGCGCGGCAAGCCCCGTGCCGGCACCGGCTTCTTCTTCGGAAAGCCCAAGCATGGTGCCCAGCACGCCGAGCGAGGTGATGCGGTTGGCGTACTGCCAGTGCCAGTCAGACCATGTCTTCTGGCTGACTTCGGGGTAAAAACGCCTGCGGAAGGCATCGGAACGGGCGCTCAGCACAAAGCCGGACGCGGTGTTCTGGGTACGGGAAAAAGACGCGGCATCATGGGCCGAGGGAGCCTGTGCCGTGCCGCGGGAAAGTGCCGTCGTTAGAGAAGGAGGCTCTGCGGGTGCCTGTTCAAGTTCTGCAGTGCTGAGTGTCACCGTTTTCTCCATGATTCTGCTTGTAGTGGTTACCGCGCGCTGCCGTGTGCACAGCGTGCGCAATGAGCCGCGGATAGCAACTGCCATGCCATTATGGCATGTATTGCTTATCATGCTGATATCATAGAGTAAGGTTGCCTGTGGCTGTAGCAGGGGCGGAACATGATGTTCCGGTTGCGCAGGCGCGCAATGCGAAAAACAGGCGGGCAGTTGCGTTCCGGCCTTGTGACAGGCCGGAATCACAGAACGGAACGTCCGGTTCCGTTTTTTATTTTTGGGTACCTGAAGTTCCGCTTTTGGACTGCTTGTACACGGATTTGTCGATGCCGTAGCGGGTGAGCAGTTTTCTCAGCTGGCGGGTGGTTATGCCCGCGCGTTCCGCTGTCAGGTTTATTCTGCCCCTGCATTCGGCTATCAGCTCTTCAATGTAGCGGCGCTGGGCCTGTTCTTTGGCCTGGTTGCGCACAGCGGCAAGGGGCAGTGAAAGGTCCAGCGAGACGTTGGCCAGCGGGGCGCCGCCTGCAAACAGGTCCTGCGGAAAGTTATCGGGCGAGAGCATGTGGGAGGTTTCCAGAATATAGGCCCGTTCCATCAGGTTTTCCAGTTCGCGTATGTTACCGGGCCATGCGTAGTTCTGAAAAGCTGCCAGCACTTCGGGGTGGATGCCCTGAATTTTTTTCATCTGCCGCTGCCGCAGCCGTTGCAGAAAAGTCTCGGCCAGCAGGGGGATATCTTCGCGCCGCTCGCGCAGGGCGGGCACTCTGATGGGAAAAACGTTGAGCCGGAACAGCAGGTCGGCACGGAAATGTCCTTTTTTTACCAGTTCTTCCAGATCAACGTTGCTGGCGGCCACAATGCGGGCTTCCATAGGAATGTCGTTCACGCCGCCCACCCGCTGGAACACTTTGTCCTGCAGCACCTGCAGCAGCCGCACCTGTGTCGGCAGTGATATGGTGCCTATTTCGTCCAGAAATATGGTCCCCTTGGCGGCCACTTCAAAGCGTCCGGGCTTGCGCTTGCTGGCTCCGGTAAAGGCGCCTTTTTCATGGCCGAACAGTTCGCTTTCCACCAGCGTTTCGGGAATGGCACCGCAGTGCACGCCCATGAAGGGACCTTTGGACCGGTTGCTGCGGGCGTGGATGAGCTTTGCCAGCACCCCCTTGCCCGTGCCGGTTTCGCCCTGCAGCAGTATGGTTGTGTCTGTGGCGGCCACCCGCCGCACTTTGTCGAACACAGTCTGCATGACCGTACTGTGCACCTGTTCCAGCGGGATACGCGTTTTGCCGTCGGCCGACGAGCGCAGATACTCAAGCTCTGTCTGCATCATGCGGGATTCGCGCAGGCTCTCAAGCACATAGGCGGCTTCTTCTGCCGAAACGGGGTACGTCAGATAGTTGTCCGCACCGGCCCGGACCGATTTGACGGCCTCGCGTATGTTTTCCTGTCCGGCCAGCACGATGACTTCCAGATTGGGCGCTATGGCCCACAGTGCGCGCAGCGCGGTGCGTATGGTGTCCAGAGTGCGCTCCGGCGAACGGTCCAGCCATGAAACATCGGCGAAAAGAACATCGGGAATGCGTCTGCCCAGTGCGGCATGAAGTTCCTGAGGACTGTGCACCACAGTCAGTTCCGCCTGAGAGGAAAAACTGCGTGTGATGGCCTTGGCTGCAGGCTGATTGTCTGTGGCCACAAGATAGTGCTGCATAAAAAGCGGCGCCGGGGGCGGGGGTTGCAGGTGAAGCGGGCATGCCCGGAAAATTTTTCAACCAATGCGCTTTTTACAGGTGTTTTGCAAGGGGGGTGCCGCTGCGGCCGCAGTAAAAAAAAGCAACCCTCCCGTAAGGGGAAGGGGTTCAGTATTACGGCCTGTCCGGTTTATGTCAGGGGTGTTTGCGTGACGGTGCAGGCGGCATGCCGGCCGCTGTTTTTTCTGCCTTGAACACACCAGCAAAAGGAAGACAGGAATGAATGCAGTGACACACTCGTATCATGACGACACCGGACGGCGGCAGGCTGCCGGGCTGCCTCTTTCAGCACGGCTGCGACGGTTGAAAGCCGCTTATCTTGAAGCGAAGCCGAGCATCACCATAGGCCGCGCCATGGCCTACACCGAAATTGAAAAGGCGTATCCCGACCTGCCGCCGGTGCTGCGCCGCGCCATGGGATTCCGGCGTGCCTGCGAAACCGCCCCCGTGCTTATTCAGGACGACGAACTGATTGTGGGGCACCCCTGCGGAGCGCCGCGCGCGGGTGCTTTTTCACCGGATACGGCGTGGAAGTGGCTGCGGGACGAACTGGATACCATAGGCACACGCCCGCAGGACCCGTACATGATAAGCGAAGCCGACAAGAAAATCATGCGTGAGGAGCTGTTTCCTTTCTGGGAGGGGCGCTCGCTTGATGAAGTCTGCGAGGACGCCTTCCGCCGGGAAGGTCTGTGGGAGTTTTGCGCCGAGGCCGGAATCAGCGACCTCAGCTACCATCATACCAGCGGCGGCGGTGATACCAGCCCCGGATACGATATTATCCTTTTTACCAAAGGTATCAACGGACTGAAGGCCGAGGCCGAGGCGCATCTTGAAAGACTGGATGCGGAAAATGCCGGAGACAGCAGCGGGGCTGATTTCTACCGGGCGGCGGTTATCATCTGTGAAGGCGTTTTGCTGTATGCGGGCCGGGTGGCGGCGCATGCGCGTCAGCTGGCCGCTGCGGAACAAAATCCCGCCCGCAGGGAGGAACTGCTTGCCATTGCCGAGGTTAACACCAGGGTGCCGGCCAACCCGCCCGCAACCTTTCATGAAGCCCTGCAGGCAGTCTGGACAATCCAGTCGCTGTTTCTGCTGGAAGAAAACCAGTGCAGCACTTCACTGGGACGGTTCGACCAGTATGTATACCCCTGCTACGAGGCCGGCATCCGTAACGGGACACTGACCAGAGAGCAGGCTTTTGAACTGACAGGGTGCTTCATCATAAAATGCTCTGAGATGATCTGGTATACTCCCGGAGCCACCGCCAGATATTTTGCAGGATACATGCCTTTTATCAACATGTGTGTGGGCGGGCAGAAGCGTGAAGGCGGTGATGCCACCAACGATCTGACACTGCTGCTCATGGATGCGGTGCGCAGCGTCGGGGTGTACCAGCCCTCGCTTGCCTGCCGCATTCACAACCAGTCACCGCAGGAATACCTTGAAAAAATAGCGGATGTCGTGCGGGCGGGTACGGGTATGCCCGCATGCCATTTTGACGATGCCCATATCAGGATGATGCTCCGCAAGGGGTTCGACTTTGACGATGCGCGCGATTATTGCCTGATGGGCTGTGTGGAACCCCAGAAGTCGGGGCGCATACATCAGTGGACAGCGGGCGGTTTTACCCAGTGGCCGGTGGCAGTCGAACTGGTGTTCAACAGAGGCGTGCTGCGTTCGTACGGCAGACGCGTTGCGCCGGATACCGGCGACCCTGCAGGGTTTACCAGCTATGCCCAGTTTGAGGCTGCCGTGAAAACACAGCTTGACTACATAATGGAAATGACGGCGCGCGGAACGGTTATCAACCAGAAACTGGTGCGTGACCTGATGCCCACGCCGTACATGTCGCTGTTTGTGGACGGATGCATGCAGACGGGCAAAGATGTCACCGCCGGCGGCGCGGTGCTGTATGAAGGACCGGGAACCATATTTGCCGGTCTGGGAACCTACGCGGACAGCATGGCCGCAGTGCGCAGGCTTGTCTTTGACGAGGCCAGATACACCATGGCTGAAATGAAGCAGGCTCTGGATGCCGACTGGGCCGGCTTTGAACAGATGCGCCGCGACTGCCGTAACGCGCCCAAATACGGCAACGATGATGAGTACGCCGACGGCATAGCCCGCGACATCATTGATTACACGGAAAAGACGATCAACGGGTTCAAGACACTGTACGCCCGTCTGATTCACGGCACCTTGTCGCAGTCGTTCAATACGCCGCTGGGCGAAATGGTGGGAGCAACCCCTGACGGACGCGCAGCCGGTGCACCGCTTTCCGACGGCATGAGTCCTTCGCAGGGGGCGGACCGCAAGGGGCCCACGGCCATCATAAAGTCCGTGGGCAGGCTGAATGTGGAGTCCATGAGTCTGGGCATGGCACATAATTTTAAACTGGTGCACGGATGTCTGGAAACACAGGAAGGACGCGCGGGACTTGTTTCTCTGCTGAAAACGGCCTCAGTGCTGGGCAACGGACAGATGCAGTTCAACTATGTTGATGACAATATGCTGCGCGATGCTCAGCGTCATCCGGAACAATACCGCGATCTTATGGTGCGTGTTGCCGGCTACAGCGCTTTTTTTGTGGAGCTGTGCAAAGAGGTGCAGGACGAGATAATCAGCCGGACGGCGCTTCACTGACGTGGCAGGCCGCATTGACCGGAAATCATTGATTTGTATGTATGTGAGGGCCGCCGCGCGACGGGCGGCCCTTTCCTTGTTTTTGTGCAGGCGCAAAGTATACCTTGTATACAGGTAGGGTATCGCGCCGCGGCATGCTATGGTGGCTCAGTATGTTTGCCCCGCTTTGTGTGACGGGGGTGCGGAGTCTGCATGATGAACAGTGTTTCGGAAGGGATGAAAGAGTATACAGGCTGCCCTGTGGCTGATGAACTGCTGCTGGCAGGTCTGGATGACCCGCTGCTGATAGTTGCCGCGGACAGCGGGCATATGCTGTGGACAAATCAGCAGGGGGCCGTGTGGTGCGGGCTTTATGCGGCAGAGACTGCTGCGGTGCAGGGAATACCGCCTGCGCTGGCGGCCGGATGGCAGCATCTTACGGGGCTTACGGTGTGCGGCAGGCTTTGTTGTGCCGACGCGCTGGCAGTACAGTGGCGCGGACGGCGGGCAGTGCTGCTGCGGGGCCGCACGGACACCGGAAAAAAGGAGCCGCCTGCGGAAAATGCGCAGGCCGGTGTGGGGGCACCCTGTGCGCCGCGGCGTGAAGACGAACGGTACCGCATTGTGTACGACACCATGGCGCAGGGAGTTGTCTTTCAGGACAGAACGGGAAGCATTGTATGCGCCAACGCTGCTGCCGAACGTCTGCTGGGGCTCGGAAGCGATGCCATGCGCGGCATGGACAGCCATTCCGGAAGCTGGCAGGCGGTGGATGTTGACGGAAGTCCGTTGCCGGGCAGCGCTCATCCTTCCATGGTTGCGCTGCGTACGGGACGTCCGGTGTCCGGCCGGGTAATGGGCATCCGCCACCAGACAACCGGAGCCCAGCGGTGGCTGGTGGTCAGTGCCACACCGCTTTTCACCGGCGGCGGCAGCGTTCCGGCGGAAGTCTTTTCCACGTTTGAGGATATTACCGAACTGGCAGCGGCCCGCCGGGAGCTTGCCCTGTACAGTGAACGCCTTCAGCAGGTAATCGACAGGTCGCCTCTGGGGGTGTTCCTGTGGCAGTATCAGGACGGCCGTTTTACTTTTCTGCATGGTAATCCCGCATCGGAAGCCATGCTGGGCATAACGGTGGCGGAGTATGCCGGGCAGGAACTGCTGGAAATGCTGCCTGAACTCGACCCCGCCGTGGTGCCTGCGGAATACGCGAATGTCATGCGTACCGGTATTCCGTGGCATTCCGAACAGCTGGATTACGCCGACGATGTCATTTCCGGAGCTTTTGAGGTGCATGCTTTCCGTGCCGGAAGCGAAGTGCTGTGCGTGATGTTTCAGGATATTACGCAGCGCAAGCGCACAGAGGCGGAACTGGCCACGGTGACGTCTCTGCTGCAGGAACTCATTGATGTTATGCCGTCGGTGCTTGTGGCTGTGGACACCGCAGGCAGGGTGACCCGATGGAATCATGCCGCGGAATCGCTGACGGGCATCAGCGCTGCGCAGGCGGCGGGCAGGGAACTGGACGGGTTGTTTGCCTGGCCTGCCTTTGTGCGCAATCTGCTGGGCAGCGTGCAGGACGGGCCGGAGTGTGCGCATCTGGAAGATGCAGCCTGGGAGCATGACGGCGTTGTCCGCCACTGGGACGTGACCATGTATCCGTTGAAGGAAGGCGGAGGCGGCGGATATGCGCTGCGTCTGGACGATGTGACATCGCGGGTACGGCTGCGGGAAATGATGATCCAGTCTGAAAAGATGCTGTCCGTTGCCGGTCTGGCGGCGGGTATGGCGCATGAAATCAACAATCCGCTGGGAGCCATTGCGCAGGCGGCACAGAACTGCCTGCGGCGTATGGGTACCGGTCTGCCGGCCAATCTGCATACCGCCGGTGAACTGGGGCTGGATTTGTACGCCATGCAGACATATCTGGACCGGCGGGGCATATACGCCTTTATGGAAGATATCCGGCACAGTTGTTCGCGGGCGGCGCGGATAGTCAGCAATATGCTGGCTTTTTCCCGCACGGAAAAATCTCCGCGCAGCTGCGCCGATATCCACGATGTAATCCGGCAGGCCGTGGTGCTGGCAGAAACGGATTACGACATGAAGCGTAAATATGACATAAAACGGGTGCGCGTGCGGTATGATTTTGCGGAGAATGTGCCGCAGGTGTGGTGCAGCGTGCAGGACCTGCAGCAGGTTTTTCTGAACCTTGTGCGCAACAGCAGTCAGGCCCTGAGTGAACAGGCCGGACATGCGGCACCCGAACTGCTGCTGCGTACCAGCCTGCAGCCTGAAGGGCGGGTGGAGATACGCGTGTGCGATAACGGTCCGGGAATGAGCGAAGAGGCGGCGCGGCGTTGCTTTGAGCCTTTTTACACCACAAAACCGGTGGGCGAAGGCACGGGGCTGGGGCTGTATGTAAGCTATCTCATCATCAAACAGCATCAGGGCACGATACATCTGAACAGCGGCCCGCAGCGCGGCGCGGAATTCGTCATCAGTCTGCCCGCATTGTGCTGAACGGCGCATCGGCTCTTGCCTGTGCGGCAGGGGCAGTGTCGTAGCTGCCCTGCGGCCGGTTGCAAAATTATGCGAAAGTTTGCCGGAGGGCAAAAAACAGCTTGACGGGGAACGCCCTGTCCGCTAAATGTCCTTTCCCACGCGGGAGAAAACTCCCGACAATGCGGAGCGGTAGTTAAGTCGGTTATAACGCCGGCCTGTCACGCCGGAGGCCGCGGGTTCGAGTCCCGTCCGCTCCGCCACTGCAAGTAAAGCCCTGATGTAATCACATCAGGGCTTTTTTTTGTTGCGCGGACTTCTCTTTCCCCGTGCGGGACTTGTTTTTCTTATGCAGGGCATTATGTTGCGGGCACGGTCGTGTGTCGTCACGTGCAGTCCCTGCGGCCGCATGATATCCGTCTGCCTTGCCGGGCACGCTGTCTGGGCAGGCGGCACAAAGGAGAACACGCGTGGATATTGCCATTCTTGTTGCCCTGATACTTCTTAACGGCGTTTTTGCCATGTCCGAGATAGCCCTTGTCACCGCCCGCAGAAGCCGTCTGCAAAAAATGGCGGAAGAAGGTGACCGTTCCGCAGCCGTGGCCATCCGGCTGGGTGAAGAGCCTACCCAGTTTCTTTCCACTGTGCAGATAGGCATAACGGCCATAGGCATACTGAACGGCATAGTGGGAGAAGCCGCACTGGCCGGGCCTCTTGCCCTGATGCTGCAGAATGCCGGTCTGGAAAGCGGGACAAGCTCGGCCGTGGCAACCACAGTTGTGGTGGCGGGCATCACCTATTTTTCCATTGTGGCGGGCGAACTGGTGCCCAAACGCATAGCGCAGTTCAATGCCGAAGGCATAGCGCGCAGCATGGCCAGACCCATAGCCCTGCTGGCCTGTCTGTCGCGTCCGTTTGTGTATCTGCTTTCTGTTTCCACGGATGCCCTGCTGCGGCTGGTGGGCAAAACTGAACTGAGCAGCGCCAACCTGACCGAGGAGGACATCCACGCCATACTGACGGAAGGTTCACAGGCGGGTGTCATCGAAAAACACGAGCATGATATGGTGCGTAATGTCTTTCGTCTTGACGACAGGCAGATTCCTTCGCTGATGACTCCGCGCAGCGATATTGTGTTTCTGGATATCACGCAGCCGCTTGACGGATTTCTGGACACAGTGGTGGCCTCTGATCATTCCCGCTTTCCGGTATGCCGCGGCGGTCTGCACGAGGTGCTGGGCGTCATCAGTGCCAAGCGTCTGCTCAAGCAGCGGCTGAAAAACGAACCGGCAGAAAAACTGACCGGATATCTGCTGCCGGCTGTGTATGTGCCGGAGTCGCTGACGGGCATGAAGCTGCTTGAACAGTTCCGGGAATCCGGTGTGCAGATGGTTTTTGTGGTTGATGAATACGGTGATATTTCCGGTCTGATCACGTTGCAGGACCTGCTGGAAGCGCTCACAGGGAAGTTCCGCCCGCGCGATCCGGACGAAATGTGGGCTGTGCAGCGTGACGACGGTTCGTGGCTGCTGGACGGGCTTATCCCTGTGCCGGAACTGAAGGACAGGCTTGACCTCAAAACCGTGCCCGACGAGGCAAAAGTCCGCTATCATACCTTGAGCGGTATGATGATGTGGCTTTTCGGCCGGTTGCCGCGTACAGGTGATGTGGCGGAGTGGCAGGGCTGGCAGCTGGAAGTTGTGGATCTTGACGGCAAGCGCATCGACAAGGTGCTGGCCAGCAGGATTTCCGGTTACGAGGCTTCGCAGCCGTCTGCGGCTGGTCCGGACGGGCGCTGATGCGCCGCACTGCGGTTTACGGCTTCAACTGTTGATCACGGAGGTGCAATGCAGCAACCGGACATGCTGCCGCAGTTCACACAGGTGACCTGCAGGTACAGGGAACACGTTCTGCGGCTTACGGTTCCCGCCGGAGAATCCTTTCTGGCGGGCGATATCTTTCTGCGCAACGAATATCCGCTGACAGGTCTCAAAGGCGTTTTCCGAAAGCCGGTCATTGTGGATGTGGGGGCCAATGTCGGGCTTTTTGCCCTGTACATGCACCTGAATATCAAGGGCGCTGTGATTCATTGCTTTGAACCTTCTGCCGCGTTGTGCGGCGCCCTGCGGCGCAATCTGGCCGGATGCCCGGAAGTGCGGCTGCATGCTGTGGCCCTGTCTGACCACGACGGCAGGGAATTGTTCAATCTTAATACCCGCAAAGCAGGACAGAGCTCGCTGCACAGCGTCACCGGACCTCAGGGTGAAGGCTGGGTGCGCGAACATGTGGATGTGCGTCATGCCGGACGCGCCTTTGATGAACTGGGCATAGATCATGCCGATATTCTGAAAATAGATACCGAGGGGAGCGAGCCTGAAATTCTGGAAAGTCTGGGGCCGAGGCTTGATGGCGTGAAGCATCTGTATATCGAGTATCACAGCCTGCGTGACCTGGCCCGCATACGGGCGCTTTTGTCCGGATTTGAAGAAACGTCCTGTGTCGCGCGGGGTGACGCAGTGGGTGTGCTGCGGTTTATGCACCGCTCATTACGTTAGCAGACGGCGCACGCAGAACGGCCCGCGCACAAGGCACGGGCCGTTTGTCATATATCTGCTGCGGGCAGTTTCAGCACCCGCTGCCGCAGTTGGTCAGGCAGGCGTGTTTGGCCAGCCCTGCCAGTGAAGTTTCTCTGTAACCGCACTTCAGGTCTCTGCCGGTTTCGCCCATGGTCTGCACCACCTGATCAAAACTGATACGGTGGTTTCCGTCGGTGAACAGCGTGTATTCCGCTGCGTTGATGGCTCTGATGGCCGAAACCGCGTTGCGTTCTATACAGGGCACCTGCACATACCCGCCCACGGGGTCACAGGTCATGCCCAGATGGTGTTCCAGCGCCATTTCCGCGGCGTAGTCTATCTGCATATGGGTACCGCCGAACAGATAGGCGGTCATGGCCGCGGCCATGGCGCACGCTGTACCCACTTCGCCCTGACAGCCCACTTCGGCACCCGATATGGAGGCGTTTTCCTTTACAAGGTTGCCGACCAGTCCGCCCACGGCAAGAGCTTTCAGTATTTCTGTGTCGGCAAGGCTGTAATCTTCTTTAAGCGAACGCAGCACGGCGGGCACCAGACCTGCCGAGCCGCAGGTGGGCGCGGTAACCACCAGCCCGCCGGAGGCGTTTTCTTCCGACACTGCCAGTGCATAGGCGAATGTCATACCGGTGGAACGCAGCCTGCCGGACTGGATGCGGGCTTTTTTGTAAAACGCGTTGGCTTTGCGCGGGTAGCGCAGGTCGCCCGGCAGCAGGCCGGTTTTGCCCAGTCCGCGTTCTATGGAGTCCTGCATGGCCTGCCAGATGTCCTGCAGAAAAGGCCACAGGCCCGGACCTTCCTGAGATTCGACATACTCCCACAGCTCTATGTTGTCCGCACGGCAGTGACCCATGATGGCCGTGAGAGTGGTCAGCGAGTAAAAATTGCCGGCACCGCGTGTCAGCGAATCCGGTTCGGCTATGGTGCCGCCGCCCACGCTGTACACTTCCCAGGTGGAGGCGGGGTCTTCCGGCACGTTCCCCTGTGCGTCCAGCGCTTCGAAAACCATGCCGTTGGTGTGGAAGGGACGTACCTCTTCTGGTTTCCAGACAATGGTCGTGCGTTCTTCACCCAGTGTTTTTTTGATGATCCAGTCTGTCAGGTGGCCTTTGCCCGTGGCGGCAAGGCTGCCGAGCAGCGTGACACGGTAATGCGCAGCCTGCGGGGTGCGCCGCAGAAACTCTGTGGCTGCCTTTTGCGGGCCCATGGTGTGGCTGCTGGAAGGGCCGTTGCCCACCTTGTAGAGTTCCTTGAGAGAGTCCATATGTACTCCGTTGTGTGCAGTATATAAAAAAGGCTGTCCGGCGGCGCCGTGCCGCGCGGGCCGCGGCGGCGTGCACTGTCTGCGGCGCTCAGCGCCGCGGGGCGTCGTGCAGCCGGACAGCCCCTGAGTGTGACTGTGCAGGTTACGGCTGTGCCGACAGCACCTCGTCCAGCAACTCCGCAAACAGCGAAGCTCCCAGAAGAATGATCTTGTCGTTGAAGTCGTACTTGCTGTTATGTATCAGCGCGGAATCCGTGCCGTTGCCTATCCATACAAAACACCCTTTGGTTTTCTGCATGTAAAAGGCGTAGTCTTCGCTGCCCATGGCGGGCAGTTCTTCAGTGAGCACGTTTTCCTGTCCCACCACACGCGCCGCGGCGGCTATGGCCATATCCGGCGTGGAGTTGATGACCGGCGGGTGCTTGCGGTGGTAGGTGAAGGCGGCTTTTACGCCGTAGGTCACCTCGAGTCCCTGCGCCAGCTGTGCCAGCGATTCCTCGATGAGGTCCTGCACGCGCGGGTCGGTGGTACGCACGTTGCCGCGTATGGTCACTTCGTCGGGAATGATGTTGTAGGCGCTGCCGCCGTGTACCTGTGTGATGCTTATGACGCCTTTGTCATGTGCCGAAATGCGCCGGGCAACAATGCTCTGCGCGTTTTTTATGAAGTCGGCCACTGCGGCGAAAGGTTCGTTGCAGGCGTGCGGAACGGAGGCGTGTCCGCTTTTGCCGCGTATGACCAGATCGAAGCGGTCTTCGGAGGCCATGGCGGTGCCTTTGTGCACGATCATCTGGTTTTCGCCGTAAGGCGGCCAGTTGTGCATGCCGAACATGTAGTCGATGCTGTATTTTTCAAACAGACCGTCTTTGATGACTTCCAGCGCTCCGCCGTAGCCTTCTTCTCCGGACTGGAACAACAGCAGCACGGTTCCTTTGAAATCGCGGTGCTGCGCCAGATACCCGGCAAAAGCCAGCAGCGTGGCGGTGTGGCCGTCGTGGCCGCACGCATGCATGCGGCCACAGGTCTGCGAAGCATACGGCAGGCCGGTTTCTTCGCAGGTTTCCAGTCCGTCCATATCGGCCCGGAAGGCCACTGTCACGCCGGGAGCAGTGCCTTCCACTTTGGCCAGCAGCGAGTTGACGCCGATGTCTTCATATCCGATGCCCAGTCCGTCCAGCTGTTTTTTTACAAACGCTGCGGTATTCACTGTTTCCAGACCCACTTCGGGACAGGAGTGCAGGTACTGGCGTATGCTTTTCAGCTCTTCGAAACGGGCCTCGATTTCCGGCTTCACAGGCATTTATATCTCTCCAAGATATTTCAGCACAACGTGGGCGATGGCTGCGGAACCCACATAGGTTCCTGCCATTACAAACAGGCTGACCACAACGATACGCCATCCTGTTTCTTTCAGGGCGGGCAGGTCTTTGCCTATGCCTACGCCTGCGTACGCAAGGATGGGGGTGGTAAGCGCAAGGAAGTTGACCTTGGACACCCACGCGGCCACAGTTGCACTGCCGGGAAATCCGGGCAGTGTTACAATCATGCCGATGGTGATGACGTACAGTACGGTGGGCAGCTTGTAGATGAACCGGTTGGCCAGAATACCCAGTACACAGATGACGAACAGGGTGGCCATGCCGGGCAGCGCCTCTGCCAGACCGAATCCGTAGCCTATCCAGTTGCCCACAAGGGTTATAACGCCGACGAGCGCAAGCACGATGGCAGCTTCTGTAATCTTGCTCATTGGTTACGCCTCCTCGGGTTTACCGTATTTAATGCGGTAGAGTACTTTGTAGAGCTTGTTGGACATGGGCAGGGCTATCAGCATGGACATGTATACGCCGTCCAGACCGGAGAGCGTGTTACTGGCCACGCCAAAGGCCTGAATCTGTTCGGCCATGTCGGGGTAGATGGCTGAAAGACTGCCCACGGTGGCGGTCATCATGCTGGCGGAACCCACACCCGAAGCCATGGCGAGGGCATAGGGGTGGAATACGTTGAAAATGCTGAGGAACGATGCGGTAAGCCCGAAGAATATTGTGCCGAACACGGTACCGCAGATATATACGCCCATAACGCCGCGGCCTTCGGGCGAGTTCAGTCCGTAAATGTCGCCTATGAGCGCCACGTTGGGTTCGCGGGCGATGGAGTGCGCGGCGCCGATGGATTCCCTTTTAAGTCCGAGGAACATGGCAATGGGAATACCGATGAGCAGCGTGCCGATGTTGCCGAACTCCTGCAGTATGAGCGCGGGGCCGGCTTTGAGTATTTCAAAGAATTTGGGGCCCACAAGCGTGCCGTAGCGTGCCATCAGCAGCATCAGCGTAAGGCTGACGAGCGAGCTGGCATGGTCCATGTCCTTGTCGTTGACAACTTTGAGGAATTTAGGACCGAGAAATGTGCCGATAAACACGGCATACAGCATGGGTATGAGCACCAGCATACCCGGGCCGACTTCGAACTTGAGAATGCCGATCAGCTCGGAAACGGCAACCAGCGCCAGAACGAGCAGATGGATCTTTACGTTCTTGATAGCATCTAACATGTTGGTAATCCTGCGTTTGCGAAATGTTGTAGCCTTGCGGCACCGGCTGCTGGTCATGTGGCGCGGCCGGTGCTCCTCCTCCGTCGATACTGCGTTTTTCCCCTCGGGTGTGTACTCCCTTTTGCTGTTACTGGTTCGGGACATTATGGCCATGTCATAAACGTGTCCGAAATTGTCCGCGAAAAGCCATTACTCAGATGGCTATTTTCACGAGATTTTTCGGGCGGCCGACCTGATGTGCGTTCTCCTTGCCCACCAGTGTGGCGTAGCCGCTGTCCACAAATTTTTTCAGCACCCTGCGCGCACTGCGTTCGCCTATGCCCAGACAGGCAGCCAGATCGCCGGAATCGAACGTGCTTTTGCCTGTTTTGTCTATGACGGCCCGTATGCGGTCCACATAGCTGGGGCTGATGCCGATTTTTTCAGCCATGCGCAGCAGGGTGGTGTCTTCGATGCGGGTGCGGTAGCGCAGCTCGCCCTGTTGCCCCAGCGGACCGCGGATGTGGTTGCCGTGCACCAGAAAAACGCCTCCGCGGGGTTGCTTGCGGCCGTGCGCCAGCGCCAGACGGGCTGTTTTTTCGGCTTCGAACGCGGTGGAGCCTATGCCTATGCCGGAAGATATGAGCATGTTGTTGCCCCGTGCCCAGTCCATGAGCCGGGTGAACATATCCAGATGCACATGGCTTTCAATGACGCCCCGCGTGGCAAAAATCACATATTCGCGCTTGCCGAAGTTGAACAGACTGCCCTGAATGGCACGGACATATTCAAGCAGTTCCAGAAAAAAACGGCCTTCATCTTTCATATGTTCGTATTCGTTGACGGACTGTTCGTCGTTGCGGTGCAGGCGTACTATCTGTATGGCGATGCCCGCCGAGCGCAGGTCGCGTGTGGCAATGTCGGAAAGCAGGCGCTCGGTGGTTTCGCGTATCTGCAGCGAACTGGGCAGCATGCGGAAAACGGGATACCCCTCTTCCTTGAGTCGGCGGTACACAGAGCCGAAGCCGGACATGGCTGCCTGCGCCTTGCCGGAATCGAGCAGCTGTCTGTGGCGTTCGTAGTATTCTTCTTCGCGGAATCTGACCGCAAAGGGCATTGAGTATACTTTGCTGAAGGGCAGGGAATATTCGCGGATGACTTCGTTGAGCACGGTATCGGTAATGACATCGACACTGACGCGCGCATGGGGAATACCGCTGCTGCGGATGCCGGAGTAGGCGCGCAGCAGGCTGTAGGCACCGCGCTCGATATGGGCGTGGGGTTTGGTTACTACACCGCGCGCCTTGGCGGCTTCCTGCACGCCGATACCGGCAAACAGCAGCCCGTCGCATTCGCTCTGGCTTTGTTCGAGCACCTGATGCGACTCTTCCGTAAGTTCCCGAACATATGTTTTGAAGGTCAGGTCGGGAAAAAACCGCGTCACGGAATCGTACATGACGGTTACAGAGTCGGACGGACCGATAAGGGCTATGGTTTCACTCATTGATGCGGCGCCTTATATGCGGTGCAGCGGCGTCTGAGCGGTGTGCGTCGTTGTGCGCAGGGGCCGCGGACGGACTGCGGTGTATTTCGGTCATGACCAAAATATGACCGTAAGCAAGGCAACTCTGCACGGGAAGCACAAGGGTGTCAACCCCGCGCAGCGGGAAAAAATGCTCATGCTCCTGTGCGGTGCAGCGCGCGAACCTTGTAACGCCGCGGGGCGCTCTGTGCAACTGCCGTAAGGCATTGTTGCGCGATGCCGGAGCATGACGGGCGCGGGAGATGGGGCACACAGGAGCCGGACACAAGACAGGCAGGTTGCTGGCGGATGAAGTAGCGCCGCGGCAGGGGGCGCAGGCAAAGAGCGCCTCCGGCGGGTTGCCGGAGGCGCTGTGTTTGTGTGTCAGGGACAGACATTGGGGCAGCCATTGGGGCAGACCTTGAGGCAGACGTCCAGCCCCAGATGCTCCATGAGCCGCTGCAGGGTGGTGTCCACAAGCTGCTGTTCCGGCAGGCCGAGCACGTCTGCGGTGTGCAGCTGCCGCTCGATGAGTCCGGCGAGCGGCGGCAGTGCGGCACGCAGGGGGGGCAGACCCGGCAGGTCGGGCAGTCCGGACACGTCGTGCAGGTCTGCCCCGCTGTATCTGTTAAGCAGCAGCGCCTGTCTGCGCAGACCCAGCTGGTCCGCCATGCGGCCCACCTGCGCCGCCGTGTGCAGGCTGCGCAGACTCGGTTCGCTGACCACCACAAGAGCGTCCACATGTGCCACCGTGCCTCTGCCCAGATGTTCCACTCCGGCTTCCAGGTCCACCAGTACACAGGTGTTTTCTTTCATCACAAGGTGCGCCAGCATGGCCTTCAGCAGAGCGTTGGCGTCGCAGGCACACCCCCCGCCCGCATTGGTCACCGCTCCCATGACCAGCAGCCGCTTTCTGCCGGCAGCCGGTGCATACAGCGGTCCGCCGGAAACAGGCACGTCCACTGCCAGCTGGTGCGGCAGGTCGCTTACGTCGGGGTTGAGGTCAAGAAAGCCCCCCGCGTGGATGAGCCGGTTTATCAGGTCTTTTCTGGCTGTCAGCGGTTCGGGCAGACTGTCTGCGGCCACACCGCAGGCCTGTCCCAGCGAAAGCGCGGTGTCCGCGTCAACCATCCAGACATCGCGGCCGTTGCGGGCCAGCCAGTCGGCTGTCCACGCGGTGACCGATGTTTTGCCCACGCCGCCTTTTCCGGCAAATGCCAGTTTCATATGCCGTCTCCTGCGTGCCGGTTATTCGCCAAGGCCCAGCGCTTTGCGTTTTGCGCGTATGCGCAGGTCAAATGCCAGTGCAGCCTTTACGGGGTCCGGCTCGATGAAGAACGAAGCCCCCACAAGGTCTTCAAGACCGGAGACCGCAAGGTCGGTGACTGTCTGCGAACCGAGAATATGCGGCGGGTGGCCCAGATGCGTGTAGATGCCGCTGGCCACGGCGTACAGGCCGATGGCGGCGGCTTTTTCCGAATACCATTCCGGAGACGAAGCCCCGACGGGCAGGTCGCTTATGTCTACGCCAAGTGCATTTGCCAGTGCCGCGCACAGCTGCAGAATGCGGGAATTGTCAACGCATGAGCCGTAATGCAGCACAGGGGGTATGCCCAGTGCGCCGCAGATTTTGCGCAGTCCCGGTCCGGCCTGTTCCGCGGCCTCAGGCAGCAGCAGCCCGGCTTTGCCCGCCGCGGTGGTCACGCAGCCGGTAACCAGCACCAGAATGTCTTTTTTGATAAGCTCTTTTGCAAGCCCCACGTTCATGGAGTCCTGCTGGAACTTCGGGTTGTTGCAGCCTACAATACCCACGGCGCCGCGTATGTCGCCCGCGGCTATGGCCTGCACCAGCGGGTCCAGTGACCCGCCCAGCGCCGCTATGACGGCCTCGTTGGAAAAGCCTGTCATGATGTTTACAGGCTCGCCGGGGATCTGCACGCGCGATGCATCACGGCGGGCATATGCCTGCACCGCCATGCGCACTATTTCGCGGGCCTGCTCCAAAGCGTTGTGGGGGTGGATGTCAAAATGAACCGCTCCGGTAAAGCGCGCTTTCTGCGCGGTGTCGATGAACAGCGTGTGATAACACCCTGCAATCTGCACAAGGCTGGGCATTATGCACTGGTAATCAACCACCACCGCTTCCACCGCTCCGGTGACGATGGCCAGTTCCGTCATCAGGTGGTTGCCCGCCATGGGAATGCCCTGCCGCATGAGCAGTTCGTTGCCGGTGCAGCACAGACCGGCCACATTGATGCCCTGCGCCCCCATAGCTTCCGCTTCGGCTATCAGTGCGGGTTCGCGGGCTGCGGCCAGAATCATTTCCGAAACCACGGGATTGTGGCCGTGGACCAGTATGTTCACTTTATCTTTTTTTATGGCGGCCAGATTGGCATGCGACATGGACGGCTGCGGTGTGCCGAAGATGACGTCGGAAAGCTCGGTGCCGATCATGGAACCGGCCCAGCCGTCGGCCAGAGCGGTGCGGGCCGCATGGATAAGCGTGTTGGGTGCGTCGTTGTCGCAGCCCATGTGGGTGCGGTGCATCATTTCCGCTATTTCGCGGTCCACGCCCCGGGGGGTCATGCCCAGTCTGTCCCACAGCTCCCTGCGTTTGGCGGGCACCCTGCACAAAAAGGCCACTTCCTTTTTCCGGCTTCCGAAATCGGCGTAGAAAATATCGATAAGCTCCGCAGCGATGTCCATGGTGCTGCGGTCTTCCACGGTCACTCCCAGTTCGGCGGCTATGCGCCGCAGTTTTGCTTCGTCGGTGATGCGGTAGTCGGATGTACTGCCTTCGACAATGGATTCAAGCACCTCAACCAGATCGCGCCCGTGGTCGGAATGACCGGCAGAGCCGCCGGCCACAAAGCGGCCGAAGTTGCGGGCCACAATGACGTCGGCATCGGCTCCGCAGACGCCGCGCGGCGCTTTGGGGGTAATCTTGCACGGCCCCATGGTACAGTTGCGGCAGCTTACTCCCAGTTCGCAGAATTTACAGTGGGGTGTCTGCTGCTGCAGGCGCTCATGTGCCGTTTCAATGCCTTCGGCCCGTGCTTTGGTCAGCATGGCTCTGGCATCTTCCCAGATGGAGAGTGCTTCTACGGGACGCGGTTCTTTTGCCATACCTGTATCCTCCGGAAATAGCAGACGGCATGCGGCTGTCTGCGTTGTGTGTGTCTGAGGCCGGTGCTTATGATGGCATACGGGCGGAAAAAAGTTTGTCGGCTGGCTGACACCCCGTGCAGAAAAGAAACAAAGAACTGTTACTGCTGTGTCTGCCGGTGCAGGGCTTCCATATCGGGAATAACCCAGATGGAACGCCCTTTTTTGACCATGATGCCTTCGCGCACCAGATTGTTGAGCAGGGTGGATACTGTCTGGCGGGTGGCCCCCATATGCAGAGAAAGTTGTTCCGTGGTCAGGGCAAGGCGCAGTTCTGTGCCTCCGGAACACGGGGTGCCGGTGCGCAGGGCTTCTTTGTGCAGAAACGACGTGAGGCGGGTATAGATGTCCTTGAAGGCAAGGCTGCCGATGATTGAAAATGAATTGTTCAGTATCTGGCCGAGCACGCGCACCATGGTGCGTGTGAACAGAGGGATTTCGCTCATGCAGCGTTTGACGGACTGCACATCGGTCACCATCAGGGTCGAATCTTCCAGCGCCTGCGCGTAACATCCGGCGTGCGTTGAATACAGGTCGCCCGGTTCGAGCACCCCCAGTGTGAATTCTTTTTCTTCGTACCCCAGATAAATGCGCACTCTGCCGCTGGCGATAACGAAAACAAGATTTTCATCTGTTTCGGGGTGGAAGGCCACCGCACCTTTGGTGACGCTCCGCCGGGTGAATATTCCGCGCAGCTCAGTCAGTTCCGGCCGCTGCAGTTCATCAAGCAGATTGATTTCTGAAAATTTCATGGTTCCCCCCGCAGTTTCGTTATAACAATATAACGGGGTAGCATGCGTTGCGAACCGCGCGCAAGCGTGGCTGCTGTGCGTCCGACACCGTCCTTTGTCCTTGATGGGCAAAAAAAAGCCCCGGCATGAGCCGGGGCGTGTGCGCTTTGCGGGCGGCGCCGCAGTTTACTTGCGGGCCGCGGTGGTACAGTCTTTCAGCGCCAGCATGAGGCCGGAAAGAAAACAGGTCTCTGCCGTAAGTTTAAGAATCTCTTCAGCCATGTCTATGCCGTGCGCAATCTGTGTGGCGTTTTCGGTGATGTGCAGCACATTGATGACAAAGTCCGGTCTGCCGGCCATGTCCAGCCCGCTGTGAATGACCATGACCACAAAGCCTGCTGCCAGCACCGTTATGGTTTTTTTGAAGCGCAGAATTTCGCGGCGGTACCAGTACAGTGAAAACATGCCGATAAAGGCATAGCCCAGTACAATGAAGTCATCTATCCGCTCGGTGAACGCTGAATGCTGCATGCCGGAGCCGCGGTAGATCATTCTGTCCACGCCCTCATGGATGAGCGTTTTTTCGTCCACGGTCAGAAAGGCAAACCCCACGGCCATAAGCAGCCAGATAAGCTTGTCCGACGTAATGCTGAACCGTTCTTTCGCCATGCGCCGTCTGTAGATTTTTGCTGCGGTTATGCCGCATGCCGCCAGCAGCATGATGGAAGTGGCTGTCAGCGGGCCTCGTTCATCAAAGGGAACACGCTTGTAGAGATTGAATGTCACTTCCAGCGCCGCCACCGCAAGCATGGAGCCGATGACCACGGCAAACAGCCGGGCAACGCTTGTGGCGGGACGCCGCCACGCATACCCTATGGTCAGGGCAATAAGGGCCTGCGGCAGCAGGTGCAGCATGTAGCCGGAAAGGTACATGCTGAAATGTTCGGCTGTCAGAACCGCCATGATGGCCGGAAGCACAAGAAAATCGACTGCGGAGCGCTTGTTTGTATCTGATTGGGTATGTTGCATAGCTTTTTTGATGCCACATGTATTGGCTGGCGCACTTGTGTGTCAATGGGGTTACAAAAATAAAAAAAGATATACCGCTGACTGACCGCCCGCGGGGCAATTGCGGTGTCCTAGTTGCCTGTACGCTCAGCCTTGCGTATGCTTGCCGCATGCTGACTGTGAAATGTGCGGCCTGCCGCCGTAAATTGTGGAAGTATCTGAAACTCGGCCCTGGTGAAGTGTTGCGGTGTCACAAGGACAGGATCACCAGAGAATTTGATTTTGAAGTACGCGACGGTAAAATCCGGTGCCTGTGCGGAAAGCCTGTCGGCATTGATAAAGGCAGTTATTATAGCATGGTAAAGGGTAGCTTTACCTATGCCGGCACCAAGGATCCCAAGCGCTGACGGCTTTTGAAGAAAAAAATGAAAAAGTTGATTGACAGCGGGGTGGGGTCCGTGTAGAAGCTCTTTCTCGCGGACGGTTAGCTCAGCTGGTAGAGCACTGCCTTCACACGGCAGGGGCCACAGGTTCAAGTCCTGTACCGTCCACCACATGCGGAGCGGTAGTTAAGTCGGTTATAACGCCGGCCTGTCACGCCGGAGGCCGCGGGTTCGAGTCCCGTCCGCTCCGCCACTGCAAGCAAAGCCCTGATACATATGTGTCAGGGCTTTTTTGTTTTCCGGTTGTCTGCTACGCGTTACAGGGACCGGCCACCAATCACGCTGGAGTTGTAATGAACATAGTTGCCGCCGCACAGGAAGATTATCCGGAAATACTCGCGGTCTGGGAGGCCTCGGTACGGGCTACCCATGACTTTTTGACCGAAGACAATATTCAGTTTTTCAAACCGCTGATTTTGAAGGAGTATCTGCCTGCTGTGGATTTATACTGCGCAAAGGATGAGACCGGCAGGATTCATGGCTTTCTGGGCGTGGCGGAACAGAATATCGAGATGCTTTTTCTTGCTCCTGAAAGCCGCGGCAGGGGGCTGGGAAAGCTGCTGGTGAATTTTGCCGTTGCAGAGCTCGGTTCCGTCAGGGTCGATGTCAACGAATAAAATCCTTCAGCTGCGGGGTTTTACGAACATATGGGCTTTACGGTTGTGCGGCGTTCTTCTGTGGACGGGCAGGGGCAGCCTTTTCCCCTTCTGCATATGGAGCTGCGGAAATGACCTGCCCGCACCGCTAGTGTTTGCCGCCGCATATGGTTTTTTGCGCGCAATACAGCCGCCCCTGCTTTTTGCGACAGCAGGGGCGGCTGTATTGCTTTTTTGTTTTCAGCCGGGCGCATGGCCTTCCTGCACGCTCCGGCGGCCATGCGGCCGCGGGCCGTGCCGTCGGGACCGGCAGTGCTGCGGCAGGCGGATATCTGTTCCGTGTGTTGCCTCGGGTGTCCGGGGTGGCTGTTCCGGTGTGATGGGTGTACACAGAGCACAAAGGAGATAACACCGATGAAGATTAGAAGTGTTAAGGCTGTCTTTTTTTCTCCCACCGGAACCACGCGGCGCATTGCCGAATGCATCGGCAGGGCGGCGGCTGCCGGCGAGCCGCAACTGACTGATCTGACCTTGCCGCAGACCCGCGGGCAAAAAGTGCTCTGTGCCGGTGACGAGTTGCTGATACTGGCAGTGCCGGTATATCGCGGCAGAGTGCCCGGCCTGCTGCGTGACTGGCTGGATACAATGCTGCTGGACGGGACACCTGCGGTCTGTGTGGCGGTATACGGCAACAGAGCCTATGACGATGCCCTGCTGGAACTGAAAGATCTGGTCAGCGCACGGGGCGGTGTGGTTGTGGCTTGTGCGGCGTTCGTAGGTGAGCATTCGTATTCCGCGGCGGATACCCCTGTGGCGGCGGGACGTCCGGATGCAGAGGACTGCAGGCGCGCGGAAGAATTCGGAGAACAGGTGGGCCGGTTGCTTTCGGACTGCGGTTCTGCAGCGGGAGCCGGCGGGGTGGCGGTGCCGGGTAACCGTCCCTACATTGAAATGCCGGGGCGCAGTGTGCCGGAGTTTATAGGTGTGGATGAAACCTGCACGGAATGCGGTGTATGTGCTGCCGCCTGTCCTGTGGAGGCCATTGAGATGGCCGGTGGCCCCGTGATGGATATGAACCTGTGTATTTTCTGCTGTGCCTGCATCAGGTGCTGCCCTGAGCAGGCCAGGTATATGAAGGAGGGGGTTATGAAGGATCTGGCCCGTCGCCTTGCAGACACATGCAGTGCGCGCAAGGAGCCGGAGTTCTTTTTTGCCCGCGGATGAGCGGGGCCGTAAGCCGCAGGCGCCCGTCGCGGGCTCTGCCGGCAGCTTGCTGCCGCGCGCAGGTCAGCAGTTGCGGGCTATGATATCCCGCAGGGCCGCCTGCGGCATAGGCTTGCCCAGCAGATAGCCCTGAACCTGATCACAGCCCATATCCTGCAGTTGCGCCAGCTGTTCAGGTGTTTCCACGCCTTCGGCCAGAGCCACCATACCCAGACCGTGTGCCAGATGGATGATGGCCCGCACCACACGCACGGAGTTTTCATCGGTGGTTATGTTGTCCACAAAACTTTTATCAATTTTCAGGCAGTAGCAGGGAAAACGTGTCAGATAAGCCAGCGAAGAATATCCTGTGCCGAAATCGTCCAGCGCCACATGCAGGCCGATGCTGCGCAGATATTGCATTTTGCGGGCGGCGGTTTCCGGATTGCTCATCAGGGCGGATTCAGTCAGTTCCAGAATGATGGATTCGTGCGGCATCTCAAAGGCCGCCAGTGTTTTTTCCAGCTTGCGGATAAAGGTCGGGCGGTCCATGTGCGAGGCGCTCAGGTTGACGGAAAAATGCAGCGCGCGGCACGCGGGAAGACTGGCGCGCATTTCTCCCCATATGCGGCAGGCTTCGCGCAGCACATAGCGGTCAAGGTGCAGAATAAGCCCGGTGGTTTCCGCCATGGGCACAAATTCGGCAGGACTCACTATTCCCCTTTCGGGGTGGTTCCAGCGGACAAGCGTTTCAAAGCCTATCAGTTCCGGCTGAGGGGTAAGGGCGTACTGCGGCTGAAAGACAAGAAAGAAGTCTCCGTTGCGCAGACTGCGGCGGAACTGGTTTTCAAAATGGATGGTGAGCTGGGCTTTGTCCTGCATGGAGCGGCTGAATACGGCAATGCGGTTTCTGCCGCGTTGCTTGGCACGCATCATGGCCGTGTTGGCTTTGGCAATCACATGCTCGGGTCTGGTATCCTGCGCGGTTCCCATATACAGGCCGAAACCGCAATCCAGCGAAAACTGGATATCGCCGGAAAAATACGGTTGTTTCAGCGCCGCCTTGACCGCCTGTGTGCGCTGAACAGCTTCGCGCGGGCTGCCTGTGCGCAGCAGGATGGCAAAGTCGTCACCGCCGAGACGGGCTGCCACATCGCCGGGTTTCATGGACGCCTGAAGTCGCTGCCCGACCTGCTCCAGAATCTGATCGCCCACATAATGAGCAAAGCTGATGTTAACCCGTTTAAAGTTCATGATATCCACAAACACCAGTGCATATCCGGCAGGAGCGGTCTGCATGGCTTCGCCGAGCAGTTCCATGATGAGCCGGCGGTTGGGCAGCCCCGTCAGGTAGTCGTGCACGGCCTGATGCTGCAGCGAGGCATTGGCGGAAAGGGCGGTATGCAGCCCTGTGGAAGTCACCTGTGCCGTAATGAATACAAAGACGGCTCCGAGAAAAAGTATGGTTCCGGATATGGCGGAGATGTCCTGCGGAATATGCGGGCCGCTGTTTGTAAGCATCAGCAGATACAGCACCATGAACATGGCGATGAAGCCCACCAGCGTGATAAACTGTGTGGTTCCGCAGCGGTGCAGTGACACCGGATGCCGCCGGACTTCCCTGAGCAGTTTGAGGTACCGCAGTGCGCTGAATGTGAGCAGCAGCAGGCCGCAGCCTACAGATGCCGAGAACGGGGTAAGAAGAAAGTGTTGTAATGAGTTCATGAGCGGGGTGGCAGCTATCCTGTTTTGCCGCACTATACAGAGTTCACCGGCTGTTGTCACATGGATGTCACGGGCTCCGGAACAGTGGCGCAGACATAAAAAAAGGAGAGGCAGTCCTCTCCCTGTTGTATGCGTGGATGATACAATTCAGCGCCACGTGACGGAAGCCGCGGCTCTGGGCGGAATACGCCGCAGCCTGTGAGCGGGCGTGCCCAGCATAAGGGCGCCGTATACATGGTGGCCTTCCGGCAGCTTCAGGTATTCATTAATGGGCTGATAGAATTTTGCCGCGCGCATGAAAAACCCTGCCCAGCATGCGCCAAGTCCCATGGGCTGGCAGGCAACTTCCACCGATGCCAGAGCAATGGCGCAGTCGACCTGCGGAGAAAGCGACGCTTCATGCGCATGAGCAATGAGCAGACACGGGGCGTTGCGGTGTATCATGTCGCGGCCGTTTTCAAATGCTTCCACAATTTCGGGCAGTGTACCGTTGCGGCGCATCCACTCAATGACCAGTTCCGCCAGCCGGTTTACATGCGGCTGTTCCGCCACCATCCAGTGCACAGGCTGCAGATTGCGCGCAGTGGGTGCCCAGCGGGTCATGTCGATAAGCGTTTCTATGTCCGCGCGCGGAACAGGATCTTTTCTGAAGACCCGTACAGATCTGCGTCCGCGGAAAAGCTGCATGGCCTGCGGGATGGTCACGGCCAGTCCGGCATCCGTACGGGGAAAGTCAGCACTGTCGGCACCGCCTACGCTTATGGCGCCGGCCGGACAGACAGCCATGCAGTGCCCGCAGTTCACACACATGTTTTCCGCGCCTTTTACCAGCTGGGGCACGCCGTCTTCACGCGGGGTAAGCAGCAGAAAGGGACATTCGGCCATACACAGGCCGTCCGCGCTGCATTTTTCCTGATCAATCGTTATTGTCGGCATTGTTCCTCCGCCGCCGGTGACAGGGGGTTAAAAAAGAAAGTGACCGGTCGGTTACGATCCGGATATGGGCCTGAATGGAACCGGAACGGAGTTTTCCGCTTTCATCCGGTGCCGTGGCCGGCGGCAACGGCA
Source organism: Oleidesulfovibrio alaskensis DSM 16109 (assembly GCF_000482745.1). Lineage (NCBI taxonomy): Bacteria > Pseudomonadati > Thermodesulfobacteriota > Desulfovibrionia > Desulfovibrionales > Desulfovibrionaceae > Oleidesulfovibrio > Oleidesulfovibrio alaskensis. The sequence continues at coordinate 543,148 of NZ_KI519494.1, forward strand.
CTGTAGCACTACAGTGTATCCGGGCAAGGCAGGCACCTGCAGGTGTCTATCTTTATTTCATTAAAGCAGTATGTTGCGTTGCTGTGGCAACTGTAGAAAAAAAGACGGACCGGCATGCCGGTCCGTCCGTTTTTTTGCGTGCAGAGTCTGTACGGCGGTTATGCGGATTTCAGCTTTTCGATCAGGCCCTGCAGTTCGTCTGCCAGCCGGGCCAGGTCATTCACTGCCGTGTTGGAATCGTTCATTATTTCGGCAACATCACCGGCAATGCGGTTAACCTCTTCAGTGCTGCGCGTGATTTCTTCCGAAGCCGCGGACTGTTCTTCGCTGGCAGTGGCGATATTACGCACCTGATCCGCCGTGTGGTCCACTATATCCACAATGCTGGCCAGCGACTTGCCGGCTTCGGACGCCTGATCGGTACACCTGCCCACCAGCTGGGTCACATTGCCCATGCCCTCGATGTTGACTTTGGTGGCCTGCTGGATGGCAGTGACGGCGCTGCCCACTTCTTTGGTGGCATGCATGGTTTTTTCTGCCAGTTTACGCACTTCGTCGGCCACAACGGCAAAGCCGCGTCCGGCGTCACCGGCCCGCGCCGCTTCAATGGCAGCGTTCAGTGCCAGCAGGTTGGTCTGGTCGGCAATATCGGTGATTACGTTCATTATCTGTCCGATGTCCTGTGCCTGTTTGCCCAGACTGTCCAGCGTTGTCTGCAGGTCGCGGGTGACGCCGTCCACCTGATTGATGCTGGAAACAACGTCGTGCACTATGCGTCCGCCGTTGTCGGCCTGCTGTTTGGCTGTTTCGGCGCTTTCGGCAGCGCGCGATGCGTTGCTGGCCACTTCAAGCACCGTGGCGTTGATCTGTTCCATGGCTGTGGCTGCCTCTGCCGTGCGTTCGCGCTGCAGCCCCGCGTTGTCGCTGGCCTGCGCTATCTGGCCCGAAAGCTCCTGAGAGGCATTGTTAATCTGCAGCACGATGGATTCCAGCTGTCCGGCCGCTGCAAGCATACCCTGACGCGTGGCCTGATCGGCCTGTTCGCGGGCATGTCTTGCCTCTCCAAGGGCTTTTTCCGCTTTCAGAGTCTGCTCTTCAGCTTCCACGGTTTTGCTGCGGGCTTCCTTGATGGTTTTTGCCAGTTCTGTGACCATGGTGGTCATGCTCTGGTGCAGTGTTGCCAGTTCGCCGCTGAAGTGACGGGCATCCGGCATTTTATCGTATTCGCCGCGGGCCACAACCTGCGCGGAATCGGCCAGCAGACCTATGGGACGCGCGATGGAACGTCCCAGCAGCCATGCCACCGCCAGCAGCAGGACGGCCAGCCCCAGACTGAGCAGTATCACGTTGGTCAGCGTGTCCCGCGTGGCCTGAAACACTTCCGCTTCATCCTGAATAAGTACCAGCTTCCAGCCCAGACTGTCGGCGCGGTGCACCGTTGCCAGTTTGCGCACTCCGTCCAGCATTATGTCCACTGTGCCGTTTTCCAGTTTGACCAGTGTGTCCAGCGCGGCATTGTCCAGTTCCGAAATGTTTTTAAACGACCGGGCAGGCTGTGCCGGATCGGACAGAATGACTCCGCCGTCTTCTATCAGCATGACATACCCTGTCTTGCCGGTGGTGATGGATGAGGTGACGTTGGTCAGGGTGGACAGGTTGATGTCTATGCCCACAACCCCGCTGACACGTCCGTTGGTGCGTATTTTGGCGGTGATGGAACCTACGGGTTTGCCCGTTGTGGAAAGATATGCCTTGCTCAGCGAGGTGTCTGCATCGGATGCGAGCATTTCACGGTACCATGGTCGTTTGGTGGGGTCGTAGCCCGCGGGCATGGTATCTTCGGGAAACTGCACAAAGCCGGAGTCGCTTGAGCCCATGAAGGCGAAGTCGTAGTTGGGGTTGGCGGTTATGATGCCGCCGAACAGGTCGAAAATTGCACGTTCGGTTTCAGTTGCCAGAATGTCACGCGTGATTTTGGACGACTGGGTTCTGCCGGCAAAAACGGTCAGTTTGCCCTGCGCATTCTGCAGTTCGGGCCGCGAAGCCAGAAACGCGGCCGTGTATTTGGCATCGTTGACAAAGGTGCTCATAAAGTCGTCGATGCGGTTGAGCTGACTGGCTGATGACTCTCTGAACGCTTGCTGCGAAAGGGAGTTCACGTTGAAGTAGACAATGGTGGAAACGCCGCCGATGGCCACGGCAATGGAAAACAGCAGGCCCAGTACCACTCTGGCTTTGATTGAAGCAAACATGGCTCCCCCTTTGTTGTATTGATGGCACAGTGTGTAGCAGTGCTATTAAACGCTACCATAATACAAGCGGCGAAGCGGTGGAAGAGGCCTGAGGTTATTCTTTTTCTAAGGCTCCGGCACGTTGCGGTTTCTGCACTTGCATGATGCCGTGGCGGGGGGACGCAGGTGTCCGCTGGCACAGGTACAGCCCGCCCAGCACCAGCAGGGCTCCGCCTGCCTGATACGGGCTGAAGGTTTCGCCCAGCACAAGGTGCCCGAGTACTATGGAAACAACCGGCACCAGATTGATCCACGCCGATGCCTTGCTGGCGGAGAGCGCGCTTACACCGAAGTTGTACAGGGCAAAGGCCCCCAGAGTGACAAACAGCCCCAGATAGCCCACGGCGAACAGCGAGATGGCGGCATCGCTGCCGGGGGTGGTCAGTGCCTGTGCCGCCATGGAGGTGAACCCTGCGGGCAGCATGAACGCGCCCGGCAGAAAAAACAGAAAACCCGCCAGAATCTGGACACCGGTGATAATGACGGGAGAAAATGTACTGCCCAGCTTGCGGCAGGCAATGGTATACCCCACACCGCACGCCATGGCGGCCAGTTCCAGCATGTTGCCCAGCATGGGCGAGGGCGCGGATTCTTCGGGCGCACTGGCCAGCGTAAGCCAGACAACGCCTGTCACAGACAGGGCAAAGCCGCCCCACATGCGGCGTGTGACCTGTTCTCCCAGCATGGCGCCGGCCACCACGGCCACCATGAGCGGCATCATGGCGGAAACAACACCGGCCTGCGACGCCGTGGTAAGCTGCAGCGCGTAGCTTTCGCACACAAAATAGAGGCAGGGCTGAAAAAAAGCTAAAAGCAGCAGAAGGCCCGTATCGCTGCGGCGCACTGTGGCCGCATGGCGGTGGCGCAGCCACGCGGGCAGCCAGAAGGGCAGTATGGCAAGTGTGGCCACAAGCTGGCGCAGCCAGACAATGGACAGCGGTTCCAGTTGTCGTAAGCCGATTTTGGTGGCGACAAACGAACTGCCCCACAGGGTGACGGCAATGAAGAGGGCGAACGGGGCGGCGGCTGCGGAACGGGACTGAGGCACGGCGGGCTCCTGTGTGGGAAATGTGGACCGGCGACTATATGGCGGGTCCCGTCCGAAGGCAAGCAGCCCGCGCACGGCGGCGGATCAGATGTGCAGACACCGGAGGACGTGTGCTGCACGGCGGGTGCTCTCAGGTGTCCGTGTCTACAATTTTACCTACATTGGTCAGAACGTAGTCCAGCAGCAGTTCTTCCACGGAGCGTTTATCATCGGTCGCTTCCCGCGTGGCTGCAGCTGTCTGCAGAATTTCAGCCTGCGAAGCAAGCGCTTCCGACTGTGCCGTCAGTCCTTCGCCGCGTTTTTCCAGCATGGTTTCAATGCCCTGCACATCCGAAACATGACCGCTGATGGCGGTGGCCGCGGTGGTTGCCGCTGCGGCATCCTGAATGTCCGCCGTGTCGAACACACCTTTGAGATAGGAAAGGTCGTGCAGCACAAGCCCGAAACCGCCCGTGCCTGCCTGAATGTGAATGGTGCCTGTGGTGCCCGCCGTGCCTGCCGCACCGTTGAGGGTTATTCTTTCATCCGCCCCCCAGCCGCCGGCGCTGAGCAGGTTGAATCCGTTGTAGGATGCGCTGTCCACCGTGCCTTCGATGGTGTCGATAAGTGACTGATACTCAGCCTGCGCGGCGGAAACGCCCAGAGAGCCGTCCGCCACGCCTTCGGCCAGTTCCTGCATGCGTTCAAGGCTGCTGCGAATGGTGCCCGCGGCGCTTTGCGCCATGGCGGTGACGGAAGCGGCTTCTGAAACATTGGCGGAAGCCTGCCGGAGCATGCCGGAATCGCTGCGCAGCTTGCCGGAAAGAGCCTGTGCCGCAGGATCGGTTAGTCTGAGCGAACCGGATTCGGCCAGCACCAGATCACGCAGCGATTTACCTACGCTGCCGCCCATGAACAGCCTGCTGGTCAGCATATCCTGCTGCAGCAGGTTCATGGACAGGTCAAAGATAAGCCTGCGCGAGTCTGTGGTGTAGGTCATGAAAATTGCTCCTTTGTGCCGGAACATACCGGCAGGCAATACTTTCTGATGCTGCGGGCCGGGCGCGGGGGACTGACGGAATTCGCCCCGGTCGGGCACAAACGCATGCGCGTCTGACCTCGTGTCCTGCGGGCCGGCGGCGTGCACTATGCGCAAAAGTCATATCGGCCGCCGGAGCGCTGTCTTTAGACGCTTTGCGGCATGTCGCGGTTGTAAAGACGTGCTGAAACCCGCCGGAGCTTCTTGCCCGGTCATCAGGGTTCTGCTAAGTACTGCCGAGTCAGCACGGTACTTCGTGGGGCGCATCGGCGTCCTTTCAGGCAAACCGGTGTAATTCCGGTACGGTCCGGCCGCTGTGTCCCTGCAGGGGCTACAGTCAGCGCGCCTGAACGAAGCTGCTCGGTTATAGTCCTGCCTGTTCCGCGGGCGGACGCAAATTGCACCTTACGTGTCACGCGGCGGGCGTTTCCGACGCTCACCGGCCGCAGTCCGGCACGGCAGAATCAAACAACCAGCGACGTACAACGCGTATCCGGTCGTTCCGCGCACCGGATGATGCGCTGTGCTGCGCGCGGAGAGTCATTGCTCATGCCCAATCACATTCTGAAACGCGACGGCAGACTGGAAACCTGGTCCACAGACCGCATCGCAGGCGCCATCTTTAAATCTCTCAAAGCCAGCGGCATCAAAGATCCCCTGCTTTCCAAGCGCCTTGCCCGCAAGGTTGAGGAAAAACTGAACGACGAAGACACGCCCGAACAGGAACGCGTGCAGGACATGGTACAGCAGGTGCTGATGGAAGCACGCCTGTACAATGTTGCAGAGCGTTACATTATCTACCGCGAAAAACGCCGCGAGATGCGTTCGCAGGGGCAGGCGTATCTTGATATTTCGCAGATGATCGAAAGCTATCTTGACCGCAGCGACTGGCGCGTGAATGAAAACTCCAACATGGGGCATTCGTTTCAGGGACTGATTCTGCACATGGCAGGTTCGGTACAGGCCCGCTACGTGCTGGAAAAATACCCCGAAGAAATCCGGCAGGCGCATCAGCACGGTTATTTCCATATCCATGACCTGTCGTTCGGTCTTGCCGGGTATTGCGCCGGCTGGAGTCTGCGCGACCTGCTGCTTGAAGGATTCAATCTGGCGGGGCGCTGCTCTTCCGCACCTGCCCAGCATTTTGATGCGGCATGCGGACAGATTGTCAACTTTCTGGGCACGCTGCAGAACGAGTGGGCCGGTGCTCAGGCGTTCAACAACGTGGATACCTACCTTGCCCCGTTTGTGCGCAAGGACGGCCTGACCTACAAGCAGGTCAAGCAGCGCATGCAGAACCTTGTGTACAACCTGAACACCACCTCGCGCTGGGGCGGACAAAGCCCGTTCACCAACTTCACGTTTGACGTGGTGCCCCCGTCGCATATCGCCAACGAACCTGTGATCATCGGCGGCGCTTTCCAGGATTCCACCTACGGCGAATACGCCGAGGAAATGGACATGATCAACCGCGCCTTCATCGAGGTTATGCTGGAAGGCGATGCGGACGGACGGATATTCTCCTTCCCCATTCCCACGTACAACGTGACCAAGGATTTCCCGTGGGAATCTGAAACCGGTCAGCTGCTTTTGCAGCTCACCGCCAAATACGGCGTGCCGTATTTCCAGAACTTCATCAATTCGGACCTCAACCCCGAAGATGTGCGCTCCATGTGCTGCCGACTGCAGATGGACCTGCGCGAAATACGCAAAAAAACCGGCGGTCTGTTCGGTTCCGGCGACCTTACCGGCTCCATCGGCGTGGTTACGCTGAACCTGCCCAAGCTGGCGTATCTTGCTCACAATGAAGATGATTTCCTTGATCTGGTGACAGAATATGCCGAAATGGCCCGCGACTCGCTGGAATACAAGCGTAAAATGTGCCAGCAGAACCTTGATAACGGCATGTTCCCGTTTTCGCGCCGGTATCTGAAAAACGGCTATGCCGGGCATTTTTCAACCATCGGCCTCATCGGCGGACACGAAGCATGCCTGAACCTGCTGGGCAAAGGCATTGAAAGTGAAGGCGGGCTGCGTCTGATGACCCGCGTGCTTGACCGCCTGCGCGAACTGGTGCTGCGTTTTCAGGAAGAGACAGGCCATCTGTACAATCTTGAAGCCACTCCGGGTGAAGGTACCTGCTACCGTCTGGCAAAAATCGACAAGGAACTGTACGAAGATATCCGTACTTCCGGTGAAAGCGTACCGTACTACACCAACTCCACGCTGCTGCCCGTGGGTATTTCCACCGACGTTTTCTACGCGCTGGACCACCAGAACGAGTTGCAGACCCTGTACAACGGCGGTACGGTATTCCACACCTTCCTCGGCGAGGCCGTGACCGAGCCGGAGTCGGTGAAAAACTTCCTTGTAAAGGCCATGACCAACACCAAACTTCCGTATATCTCGCTCACGCCGACGTTTTCGGTGTGCAAGGACCACGGCTACCTGAACGGTGAACACTTCAACTGCCCCACCTGCGGGCAGGATGCAGAAGTGTACACCCGTGTTGTGGGCTACTACCGCCCCGTCAGCCGCTGGAACAAGGGCAAGCAGGAAGAATACAGAGAACGTGCCGAATACATGATGCCGTGCTGCGGCAACTAGTGCGGTCCGCTTTCCGGAACTCAGGTTATGATTCTGAATGCCAGTCAGCTTGAAGCCATACGGCAGCGCAATGACGAAGAACTGCGGAGCGGAACCAGAACCTCGCACGGGTATCCGGCCGCTACCATTCGTGACCTGCTGCAGACCGTGGATGCGCTGAAAAAAGAAAAACGCAAGTGGAAAAAGCTTGCGCAGGACAGAGGGCAGGTGCTGGCAGCCATTCAGGATATGGCAGGGCGTACCGTGCACGCCAACGCAGACCAGAACGGCTCCCGCGGGCTGGTCGCGGACGAACGCTCCGGTGCTCTGGGGCCCGCCGCGGACGATTAAAGCCTGCATCCGGTGTGTCATGGCTGCAGCCCTGACAGGCTGCGCTGCGAAAAAAAACGACGGAACGCGTCCGGAAAATTTCCGGACGCGTTCTTTTTTTATGTGTCCGGGGGGGCGGCCGGTACCGGTGCTGTTTTTTGTCCGGCAACGTCATAGGGTGAACAGGGCCTGCCGGTGCCGCTGCGCCTGCAGGCCGCGCGGATGAAAGCAGAACGGCGCCTGCGGTCTGGCCGCAGGCGCCGTTACTTACGGAGCCGGAATAGGTGCTGATGCGGCATGGGCCGCGGCGCGGCTGACTATGTACCGCTGACTGGAACCGTATCACGGAACACGGTCTTGCCGTTTGAATCAATGCTGATGATCAGTGCGTAAACTTCATTGAGCGCCATGGAATCAGGTACCGTCAGATTGGCGCGGACTTTTTTGTACCTGCTGATGGAATAGCTGAGATCTTCGGGATTGGCGGCACGCACGGGGCGTGTCTGCCCCTGTCTGCCCAGCAGGGTCACGCTGACTTCACCGCTCAGGGTTCTGTCCGTGGCCAGATTGTTCAGGTCAAACTGCAGGCGCACACTGCGACCGTTGCCGGCCCGTGCGGAAATATTGTCCACTTTCACCACCTGCATATCCACCTTGTGCAGCAGGGCGGAAAGATCAATGGGCGGCTTGGCGGGCTGTGCCGGTTCAATGGTCACATTGCCCAGCAGTGCCTGCAGTTCTTCGGGGTCGTTTGAGTTGAGTATTTTTTCAACATTCTGCAGCCGCTCCAGCTTCATGTTCAGTTCTCTGATTTCGCGCTGAAGCGAGGCTGTTTCCGCTTGCAATCCGGAATTCTGCTGCCAGAAAGTGTACCCCGCGTATCCACCCCCCGCCGCCGCAGCGGCCAGCAGAATGAGAGAATAAACGGCAAGGCGCAGCCACAGAGGGCTTAGGCGGAAACGCCGCACCCGCGCATCGTCTCTCATCAGGAGCACACTGTATTTGTCGCTCATCTAGTCCTGTCTCCAGTCTTCTCGAACAATCCGCCACGATTCCCCTTCGGGGCGGAGGACGAGCGTTTTCACTCCCTCATCGCTATAGCCAGACGAGTCGGCATAGCGCTGTGTCATGGTCAGTTTCAGTCCGTCATGGTGCAGACTTACATTGATGTCGTCAAGAATAACCCGCCGGGGTTTTTTCTGCGACCACAGTGCGGCTTTCTGGCTGCGTATGTCGGCAATGCCGGAGCGGCCGCCCTGTACGGCGTCACGGGCATAACATTCCATATACTTTTCCATGTCGGCGTTCAGCCACGCCGTGCGCCAGCGGCTGACAAATTTTTCGCCCTCGCCGCGGACAAAGTCCATATATTCCTGCTTCATGCCCACGGCACCGGGGCGCCACTCCATGCCGGCCACACGCCAGGCACCCTGCGGGTCCTGCAGCCAGTACAGTCTGCGGATTCCTTCTGTGGTCAGGTTGGGTGCGCGGTAATACTGTCTGAACCATGTAACCCAGTATCCGGGGCCTTCCAGAGCCTGAACGTCACGTACTATGGTCTGTATCCAGTCCAGATGGCGGAACAGGCGTTCTTTCTGCTGCCGGAAGGCATTGAAGCGCCCTGAACCGGAAAGAGTGTATTGTTCCGGTGCGTAAAAATCAAAAAAGTCATCCGAGCGTGCCTGCCATGCGGCGGCCCACTGCTGCGAACGTTGCGCCAGCAGGCGTGCTGTGGCGGCGTCCCGTTCTGCTTCGGGCTGTGCGCCGGTGGCGTTTACTCCCTGTGCCACAATGACGGGCAGCCCGCGCTCCAGACCGGGGCCGAGCACTTCGATGTCGGCCATGTTCAGGGCGATGCAGCCCTGCGTCTCACGCGGGGTAATCTCGTGACCGCGCCCGTGTATCCATATGCCGAAGCCTGTTTTGCGGCGCAGTGCGTCCACCGGGTTGGGGTAGTTGAGAGTATAGGCTATGCCGCCGTACAGGTCCCAGTCCAGTCCTTTGTCAATGCGGTGCTCGACAAAGTAGACCCCTTCGGGCGTGCGCAGGTCGCCTTCCACCTGTTTGTCTCCGGTTGCCTGTCCGGTGGTGCAGGTGTATGTGGCCGAAACTTCCAGCGGGCTGCTGTGCCTGTACAGAAACAGGGTCTGCCTGCTTTTGTCCACGGCGACAAAACGCGGAGGAAGGTGCGGCAGTTCGCCTATGGCGGCATTCCAGCCCCCGGCGTGCGCATGCGCTGCGGGCAGTATGCAGAAGGTCAGAAAAATAAGCAGGCTTGCAAGGGGTCTGCGTGTTCCGGTCATATAAGTATGTGTGGCTGAATGGTACGCGGAGAGCCGCAAAGGGCTCTCCGCACGGTTGCAACGTTATGAGCGTGCAGCTTCCACAAGCTGCTTGCGGGTAAAAATGGAATGCAGGGCATAGCCCTTTTCTTCCAGTGCCTGGCGGCCGCCTTCTTCTCTGTCCAGCACGCAGCACACTGCGGCTACTTTCAGCCCTGCGGCTTCAATGCGTTCGATGGCTGTAAGCACCGAACCGCCGGTGGTGACCACGTCTTCAAGCATGATGACGGTGTCGCCCTGACTGAAGTTGGCCAGTCCTTCTACGTACTGTCCTGTGCCGTGCCCTTTGGCTTGTTTACGTACAATAAGGCCCGGCAGGGGGCGGCCTTTTTCGTGCGATATCACCGTGACGGCAGTGACCAGCGGGTCTGCGCCCAGCGTCATGCCGCCCACACCGGCACCGTCCATGTTCTGTATCATTTCAAAGAACAGGTTGCCGATAAGCCACGAACCTTCCGCATGCAGGGCGGTCTGACGGCAGTCGAAATAATAATCGCTTTTCTTGCCGGAGGCGAGTGTAAAGTCTCCTTCTTTATATGATTTTTCTGCAAGTATTTTTGCAAGACGGCGTTTGAGATCGTTCATGTATTGCTCTCCTGAGCGGTTAGCCCGCAAAAACGCGGTCAAAGATCATGTCTTCGTGACGCAGGTAGTACCCTGCGTCGAACAGCGCATCAAGCACCTCAGGCTGCAGATGTGCGGTTATGTCTGCATCGGCCCGGACATTTTCGGGAAAACTGGTGCCGGTATCCCAGCTTTTCATGGCTGCTTTCTGCACCATGACATAGGCTTCCTGCCGTGCCATGCCCGACTCCACCAGAGCGGTGAGCACCCGCTGTGAAAAGAACAGACCGTATGAGCTCATAAGGTTGCGGTCCATGTTTTCGGGAATAACACGCAGGTTTTCGAGCAGATTGCACAGGCGGTGCAGCACATAATCCATAAGTATGGTCGAATCGGGCATGATGACGCGTTCCACGGAAGAGTGGGATATATCGCGTTCGTGCCACAGTGCCTGATTTTCCATGGCGGCAACGGAGTTGGTGCGGATAAGCCGTGCAAGACCGGTCATGTTTTCCGCCGAGATGGGGTTCTTTTTGTGCGGCATGGCCGAAGAACCTTTCTGCCCCTTGCGGAAACCTTCTTCGGCTTCCAGCACTTCAGTGCGCTGCAGGTGGCGCAGTTCAACGCACAGACGTTCTATGCCGCCGGCGCAGACCGCCAGAGCGGTAAAGAAATGCGCGTGTCTGTCACGCTGGATGATCTGGGTGGAGATGGGGTCTGCGTGCAGTCCCAGAATCTGGCAGGTGATGCGCTCCACTTCGGGGTTGAGCATGGCGTAGGTGCCCACGGCACCGGAAATCTTGCCCACGCGTACGCTTTCCACGCCGGCCTTCACCCGTTCCAGATGCCGGCGGAATTCGGCGTAGTAGCCTGCCATTTTCAGTCCGAAGCTGGTGGGTTCGGCGTGAATTCCGTGGGTTCTGCCCATGCACAGGCGTCCCTTGTTGGCACGGGCCAGTTTTTCCAGCGTGACCAGCAGACGCTCAATACCCTGCACCACCATATCGCCCGCACGGCTCAGCATCACGCCGTTGGCGGTATCCACGATGTCAGATGAAGTGCAGCCCAGATGGATGAACCGGGCGGCAGGGCCTACCTTTTCTTCCACGGCGGTCAGAAAGGCGATGACGTCATGGCGGGTCTGTTCTTCGATTTCAAGGATGCGCTCCACATCGAAGTCTGCTTTTTCCCGTATGGTGGTCATTGTTTCGTCGTCTATCACGCCCAGGCGGTTCCAGGCTTCGCAGACGGCGATTTCCACTTCAAGCCAGACGCGGAATCTGTTTTCCAGCGTCCAGAGCTGCCCCATTTCGGGACGGGTGTACCGTTCGATCATCGGTCTGGTCTCTATAGTCGCTACGCGGTTGTGGGCTAAGCGCCCTGTGGGTATGAAAAAGGCAGCCGGAGGCTGCCAAAAAATCAGGATGCCTGGCCTGCGGTGGTGCCGGAGGCTGATGCATCGGAAGGCGAGGAAGACGAAGCGGAAGGCTCGGGTGCAGAGGCACCTGTGCCGCCGCTGTCTGAAGCGGCGCTGCGGTTGCCGTATTCTGTGGCGTACCAGCCGCCGCCTTTAAGCATGAATGAGGTGTTGGACATAATGCGCTTGGCGTTGCCGCCGCATACGGGGCAGGTTTTTGCCTGAGCCTCGAAGTTGCGCTGCCATTCCTCGAAGATTTGCTGACAGTCGTCGCATTTGTATTCGTAGATAGGCATTGCACGCTCCTGATGTGAAATACAGACGATAGACAAAAGTAAACAGCGGCTTGCGCGTTGTCAAACACCAAACCGCTGCTGAAATATGCGGGTTACACAGCGAACACCGCACTCCGGCGATGCTTCTACGTCGGCAGAGCCCCCGGTTCTCGACGAACTAGGCCTTAGCGGCTGCCTTCGCTTCTTTGATGCGCTGCTTAATGCGCTTTTCGCGACGGTGGCGCTTACGGTCCAGTTCTTTTTTTCTTTCAATTTTTTTATGAGCCATGGTTAGTCTCCTTCGAAATGAATGGGCAGACAGAGTGCATACCCCATGTGCGGGGGGCTTGTCCAGCCTTTGACACACCGGAGTGGCTTTTGGCCTGTGCGCGCTTCAGCAGCGGCGCGGGACAAGCCCGGCAGCCCTGTCATAATGACCCGAAAGCTGTTGTCCGGCGGATATGGTGCACTCTGTAAATCCTTGTTCTTCCAGCACGGTGCGCACGGTCTTCATCTGCGCCCCGAAACGTTTGTGCTCCGCACTGCTGATGTGCAGCTGCGGGGGGCCATCGGCACTGGTGATGCGCAGCCGGAATTCACGCAGCCCCAGTGCGGCAAGAGCATCTTCGGCCGCGCCGAGTCTGCGCAGCATGTGGCGGCGGGGGCGCACGCCGTAGGCAAAGCGGGTCAGCAGGCACGGACGCGCAGGCTGGTCGGCACGGGCAAGCCCCGTATACTGTGCCAGTGCGCGGATATCGTTTTTGCCGATGCCCAGCTCCATGTACGGGCTGCGTATACCGCACTCCTGCAGGGCCTTTTGCCCCGGGCGGTATTCGCGCGTGTCCGATGCGTTGGTGCCGTCGCACAGCGGACGACCGGAACAGGCGTCCAGCAGTGCGCCGTAAATGTATTTTTTACAGTGGTAGCAACGGTCATGACCATTGCGCGCTATCTGTTCCACCTGCAGAGGGTCCACGGTGACAATGACGGCGTTCACATGCGGCGCTGTCAGTTCTGCAGTGACGGCTTTTGTTTCCGCCGGAGTAAGATGCGGGCCGGAGGCGTGCACCAGCAGCGGATGCAGCCCCGCGCGCCCGGCGATGTGGGCCAGCAGTCTGCTGTCCAGCCCGCCGGAGTATGCCACGGCGGGTGATGAAAAGCCCCGGAGCAGCTGCTCCAGGGCTTTGAGTGTCGTCCGGGTGCGGGCCATGGGCATCAGTTGGACTGAATGGATTCCACAGGTTCGCTCAGCTCGAATTCGCCTTTGCTGATAAGTGCTTTCAGCTCGTTGGCGATTTCAAGAGACAGCGGGTAGCTGGTCAGGGGAACTGTGTCCACATGTTTACCCTGAATTTCCACCGAGCCGGATTTGAGCTGTTCATAGTTCACATGCTGCAGAACCCGCGGCAGGCAGTTGGGGTAATCATGACCGTAATCTTTTACCGGCATTTCAATATCGCAGTCATCCACGCCGGTGTACCACGCCACTTCTTCATTCAGTACCGGAATGGGAATGCCCACCCCCACGCTGAGCGAGCAGCCGTATCCGATAATGCTGACACCGCGCAGGTATCTGGGGTTCATGCCCTTCATGTGGCCTTTAAGCTGCAGCGTGCCGGAAGGCGAAAGCGGGATGCCCCTGTGGTTGCGTTTGGGGTTGGGGTTGTGCTGTGTGCCCGCGCCCACCACATACCCTGTGGCGCCCGCCAGAAACACGCGTGTTCCCAGACCGATGGTCATGAAAAACGGATCGTTGAACAGCGGCGACAACCTGCCGGCAGTGGCAAAGTTAAGGTTGCGCATGTTCGGTTTAAGCGGCCCCATGTAGGTGTAGATGATGCGGCTGGTCAGGTTTACCGCCGCATTATAGTTCTGGTAGCAGTTGCGCGGGTTGTACAGTTCGGCGTGGGGCAGATCGGCCAGCGAGACCATCCTGTCCATTTCGCGTCTGGGGTAGCAGTCCGTGCCGTAGGCCTGCGCCTTGAACTGCACGGACTTTCCGCGCACCAGATCTTCTATCACATGGCCGCCGCCATAACTGAACTGGCCGGGATAGACCTTGTTCAGCGGGTCGTCCTCGCGGGGTTCGGTGGCTCCCAGATAACCGTCAACGGCCGCCAGCCCCGCATAGCACGGCACGCCGTTCAGCGTGATGCGCGAGGTTTTGATGGTGGGGGCTTCCGGCTGTCCGGTGTTGAAAAGCATGCCGGAGGAACACATGGGCGAAAAGGTGCCGGTGGTGACCACATCCACTTCACGGGCGGCTTTTTCCTTGCCCATGGTACGCACTGCCTCGGTCATTTCCTCGGCATTGAGCACCACGGCGTTGCCCTTGCGGATGCGCTCGTTGATCTGGGCGATGGTTTTGTTGACTTTGTAACGGGACATGAGCCCTCCCTGTGTGTTCTGCGGCATGGAATCGTCGTCGGGCTGAAAGACGGAACGCTGAAGGTGGAGCGTGCCGTCGTCTGCGTATCGCATAAGCAGTGAGGCACTATACGGAAAAGTCCCGCGGGAGACAATGCCGGTCAGCTTTCCAGATTTTCCAGCGCCTTCTGGGCTTTTTCGAACGAAGGGTCGAGCCGGAGGGCGTTTTCGAACAATACCCTGGCATCCGCGGGTTGCCTGCCCCGCGAGAAAATTATGCCCATATTGTACGAAAGCGTTTTGTCCATGGAACCGAATGACGGTGTAATCTGGCGGATGCGCATCACGATGCTGCAGGCTTTGTCAAATTGCCGCCCCTCGGCATAGGCCATGGACATGTTGTACATGAGGTTGGGGTCATCCGGCGTGATGTGCAGGGCCTTTTCGTATTCTTCAATGGCCTGCTGCCATTTGCCCTGACGGCGCAGGGCAATGCCCAGCCTGTTGAAGGTGGCTATGTCGGTGTGGTCAAGATGACTGCCCTTGGCATCCAGAGCCTGCCGGTAGTATTTTTCGGCTTTGTGGGGGTCTCTTGAACTGTAAACAGCCGCTATTTTTTCAGAAATTTCACCAATGTAGTTCAGGGCGTCTTTGGTGGCCTGTTGTACGGCGGTTTCAAACAGCTCTTCGGCGCGTTCTTCGTTGCCAAGTTCCACATGGATTTCACCCATGTCCACCTTGCGTTCGACATTGAGTGGCGAAAGCTGATCAAGCCGTTCCAGATAGCGCAGCCGTTCGTTCATGTCGCCGGTCAGTTTGTGCAGTTCGGCCAGTTTTTTCAGCGGTTCCATATACAGGTTGGCGTGTTCGCTGGCCTGTTCAAAACTTTCACGGGCTTTATCCAGCTTTCCCAGCCCCTGCCATGCGTCACCCATCACCAGATAGCCGGCGGCGCTGTTGGGCTTCACTTCCAGAATTTTACGCGCGGCTTTCAGTGCCGTTTCAAAATTGCCCTGAGCCACCAGCGCCTTGGCGGCATCTATCAGCTGGCCCAGCTTGCCCTGCGGCTTGATGGTGAAGGCTATCTTTTCGATGAGGGTGTTGATGGATATGGGCTTGCTGATGAAGTTGTCCGCACCTATCTCGTGCAGCAGCACAAGGCGCTGCCGTTCGGTTTCTCCGGTAAGAATGATGATTTTGACGTTGGCGAAGGTGTTCTTCATCTGCCGCACCAGCATGCTGGTGTCCTTGCCCTGCATCATGCGCTCTATGAAAACAACCAGATGCTTACGACGCAGTGAAGTGTCGCGGATGACTTTCAGGATGTAGTCGGGGTCGGTGACGGATGTCAGCGGGTCGCCGCTGATGGCAAGCTGCTTGAGCAGCGTTGTGCGCAGAATGCCCACAAAGGTCTGATCGTCGCTGGCTACGATGAAATGACCCCCCTGTGCGCCAAGGTATTCTATAACTGTCTGCTCATATTGTTTGAGCTTCATTTTCATATCAAGCTGAGACATGCGGATGCCCTCCGGTGTGTGATGTGAGGTAGGGCATTCCCTCCCCCGGGTATGCCGCCCGGTACAGTATGGGGGCTGTTTTCAGTATGTCAACCATTCAGACACCCAATGCCGACAATATAAACCATACAATGATGCCGATGCCCACGGCACCGTACATGACCAGTCAGGAAGAACACCGGTCGCGCGCTGCCCTGCGGATGACAAAGGCGGCCACGGCGGCAGCGGTTATGGCCAGAGCCATGCGTATTTCCATTTGTTGCTCCTGCGCCCGGCACAGGCCGGTTTACAGTGCCGTGCCGCAGTACTTGCAGTGGACTGCGTCCACGTCGTGGCCGTCTCTTCCGCATGCGGGGCAGGCCTGCGTGCTTACCGGACGCGGTCTGACCAGCGCGGAGGTGACAATGCCGGTGGGAACGGCAATGATACCGTAGCCCAGCAGCATTATGAATGAAGCTATGCCCTGTCCCAGCGGGGTTCCGGGCGAAATGTCGCCGTACCCCACCGTGGTCAGCGTGACCACGGCCCAGTACATGCTGCGTGGAATGGAGGTGAAGCCGTATTTTTCACCTTCGATGACATACATGAGCGTGCCGAATATGGTGACCAGCGACAGTACCGCAAGCAGAAAAACCAGAATTTTGCGCCTGCTGTCCCGTAATGCGCGGATGAGATGCCGTGCCTCGGAAACATACTGGGCCAGTTTGAGTACCCTGAATATGCGCAGTACGCGCAACAGCCGCACCACGGCAAGGTAATGCGTGCCGGGCAGCAGCAGGGTGGCCCATGTGGGCAGTATGGCCAGCAGGTCCACCACCCCGAAAAAGCTTCTGGCGTACGCGGCAGGGCGCAGCACACACAGCAGCCGCAGTATATATTCCACCGTGAACAGCAGGGTGAACAGCCATTCCAGCGTGAACAGCAGACCGGCGTACCGCATGCGGACAGTGGTCACGCTGTCCAGCAAGACTACCAGCACGCTGAAGAGAATGGCGATGATAAGTATAATATCAAAAAGGCGGCCCGCAGGGGTGTCCGCCTCAAAGATGATTTCATGCAGCGTGCGCCGCCACCCGTGTACGGGTTTTACCGGATTCTGCGTCACGGGCGTTCCGTTGTTCCAGCCTTTGCCTGTTCGGCAACGGCTCTGGCTTTTGCCTCGGCGGCTTCGGCATCACCCAGATACGCGCGCCGCAGCGGTGTAAGATTACTGTCCAGTTCGTACACCAGCGGCAGCCCGGTGGGAATGTTCAGCCCCGTGACTTCGTCGGGCGACATGCCGTCAAGGTGCATGACGAGCGCCCGCAGACTGTTGCCGTGTGCGGCCACCAGCAGGCGGCGGCCGGCCTGTATGGCCGGAGCAAGGGTTTCGTGCCAGTATGGCAGCACTCTGGCCACGGTGTCTTTAAGGCTTTCGCACAGCGGCATCTGACGGGCTGTCAGCGAGGCGTACCGCCGGTCATGTGCGGGGTGGCGCGGGTCGTCGGCGGTAAGGGCAGGGGGCGGTGTGTCAAAGCTGCGCCGCCAGATGAATACCTGTTCCTCGCCGTATTTTTCCGACATTTCTTTTTTATTCAGTCCCTGCAGCGCGCCGTAGTGGCGCTCGTTGAGCCGCCAGTGGCGGTGCACAGGCAGCCACAGCAGGTCCAGCTCTTCCTGTATGATGTTCAGGGTGCGTATGGCCCGCTTGAGCACCGAGGTATGGCATTCGTCAAAGGTAAGGCCCGCTGCGGCTATCAGACGTGCGCCTTCGCGGGCTTCGGTTTCGCCCAGCGGGGTCAGATCCACATCGGTCCAGCCGGTGAACCGGTTTTCCAGATTCCATGTGCTTTGTCCGTGGCGGACAAGTACCAGCTTGTACATGCTGCCTCCTGCTTCCGGCGGGCGGTGCACCCGCGTGCACTACTCCGGAGTCTGAATGTTGTATGATTTCAGTTTGCGGTACAGGTAGCTGCGTTCAAGGCCGATGGCTTCGGCCAGGCGGGTTATGTTGCCGCCGAACTCCTGCAGTTTCGCCTCCAGAAAGCGGGCCTCGAAGGCAGTGCGCGCCGCCTTGAAATCCATGACACCTTCGGGGATCATACCATCCGACGGGCCTGCGGTACAGGGCTGAGGCATTATGCCCGCACCGGCGCAGCGGTATTCGGGCGGCAGCATGGCGGCGGTCACCGTCTGGCCGGAGTGCATGATGAGCATGCGTTCCACAAAATTTTTCAGTTCACGCACGTTGCCCGGCCAGTGGTAGCACAGCAGGGCGGAACACGCATCCGGTGCAAACGTGACAGGGCGGAAACCGTGTTCCGCGGTCATTCTGTTCATGAATTCACCGATGAGCAGCATAACGTCATCGCCGCGCTGGCGCAGCGGCGGCACCACAAGGGGGATGACCCGCAGGCGGTAATACAGGTCTTCGCGGAACCGGCCTGCGGCTATTTCATCCTCCAGACTTTTATTGGTTGCCGCGATAACGCGCACATCGACCTTTACCGTTTTATGGCCGCCCACCCGCTCAAAGCTCTGCTCCTGCAGAATCCGCAGAATCTTTGCCTGCGTTTTCAGGCTCATGTCTGCAATTTCGTCCAGAAACAGCGTGCCCTGATGAGCCATTTCAAATTTGCCGGTCTTGGCAGTTTCGGCACCGGTGAAGGCGCCTTTTTCGTGTCCGAAGAGTTCGCTTTCGATAAGCTCTTCGGGTATGGCGGCGCAGTTGACCGCCACCAGCGGTTTATCTTTTCTGCGCGAGCTTGCGTGAATGGAGCGTGCCGCTATTTCCTTGCCCGTGCCGTTTTCTCCCGTGATGAGCACCCATGCGTCCGTGGGGGCCACCCTGCCTATCTGGCCGCGCAGTTCCACAATGGAAGCGGAGTTTCCGGTCATTTCCACGGTGGTCGACTGGGTGAGCCGCGAGCGCAGGGCCTGATTCTCTCTGCGCAGGCGGTAATACTCCAGCGCCTTGTTGGCCGAAATGACGACTTTTTCCAGCGAGAGGGGTTTTTCGATGAAGTCGTAGGCCCCTTTTTTTATGGCGTTGACCGCGGTTTCGATGTTGCCGTGACCGGAAATCATGATCACCGGCAAAGAGGCATCGGCCGTACGCAGATTGTCCAGCACTTCCAGTCCGTCCATGCCCGGCAGCCATATATCCAGAAATATAAGGTCGGGGGGCGTTTCCGTGGCCAGTTTCAGGCCTTCTTCACCGGTTTCCGCCTCCGCTACCTCATAGCCTTCATCTTCCAGAATACCCCGCAGGGAAAAGCGGATGCCGTCTTCGTCATCAACAATAAGAACGCGCGCGTTCATGGTGTCAGGTCTCCGTCATTGTCCGCGGGATGCTCCGCGGGAGTGTCAAAGGCAAAGCCCTCGTCAAAAAGTTCCAGGCAGGCACGCACGGCGTCAGCACAGTACAGGGTACCGGCTCCGGTGCGTATTTCGTCCAGCGCGTGTGTCAGCCCCAGCGACGGGCGGTACGGCCGGTGTGAGAACATGGCCTCCACCACGTCGGCCACGGCCAGAACCCGTGATTCGGGCAGTATGTCATCTTTGCAGAGCCCCAGCGGATAGCCGCTGCCGTCCAGCCGTTCATGGTGCTGCAATACTGTCTGTGCCACCGGCCACGGAAAATCAACGCCCTTGAGGATGTCGAAGCCCACCCGCGGATGGGTGCGCATGATGTTCTGTTCAATGGCGGAAAGTGTGGCGGGCTTTGTCAGAATTTCCGAGGGAACATAAATTTTGCCGATGTCGTGCAGCAGGCCGGCCATGCGTATGCCCTGACAGCGGTGTACATCCATGCCGGTGCGGGCCGCAATGGCGCAGGCCAGACGTGCCACGCGCTGCTGGTGTCCTGCGGTGTAAGGGTCTCTTTTTTCCGAGGTCACGGCAAGGGCCATGACCGTCTGTTCAAATACCCGCTGCAGTTCGTCCAGAGCCTTTGTCAGCGATGCTTTGTCGCGGCGGCGGGTTGTCATGTCGCGCAGCACCAGCACGGTGCCCGCCCTGTCCGGGCTGTCGCCGGTGACCGTGGCCGAAATTTCCACAGGGCAGTGTCCCGATGCGTGCTGCAGTATTGCGTTGAGCGACCTGCGGCCTGTACCTGCATGGCGCAGCACCAGCCGTCGGGGGTCTGAGGCGGTTGCGTCTCCTTCCACCATCAGGCTGGCGACGGAGGCAAACACCCGTTGTTCCAGCTGTGCTGCCGAAAGGTGCAGCAGTTCCTGCGCAGCGGGGTTGCAGAACGTTATCACCCCCTGCCTGTCAATGATCATGACCGCTTCGCGTATGGAACGCAGCGTGGCGGCAAAAAGCTGCTCGCGCTCGGTGCGTTCCCGTTCCGCTGCGTGTTTGTACAGCGCCATCTCAATGCAGATGTGCAGTTCCCTGTCGTCAAACGGCTTGACAACATACCCGAACGGGCCGGTTATTTTGGCGCGCTCCAGCAGTGACGGTTCCATGAGGCCCGTAAGGTAGATGACAGGCACGTCGAACCGGTCATGCAGCAGCGCGGCCGTTTCTATGCCGTCCATCTCTCCTTCCAGCATGATGTCCATAAGGACGATATCGGGCCGCATGGCAGCGGCGGCACGCAGCGCTTCTTCGCCGGAAGGGACCGTGGACGGCGCGGGATAACCCAGCAGCTGCAGCCGGTGCGCCACGTCAAAGGCCACGACTGGTTCGTCTTCCACCAGCAGGATGGAACGAGGTGTCATGTGTTCTCCGTTCAGCTGCGCGGCAGAAACAGGTCGTCGAACGCCTGCCCCAGCGTGGGAAACCGGAATGTGAACCCTGAGGCGAGAAGCCGTGCGGGCAGAATGCGTCTGCCGCCGGTAATGAGTTCCGCTGCCATTTCGCCCAGCAGCGTTTCAAGCAGCCATGCGGGTGTGCGCAGCCACGAGGGGCGGTTGAGCGCTGTGCCGAGCTGACGGCAGAACGATTCCATGGTCACGGGGTCCGGTGCGGTAAGGTTGAAGGCGCCGTGCAGTGAACTGTCATTGATGAGGTGTCTGATGGCGCGTACCTCGTCTGCAATATGTATCCAGGATATCTCCTGCCTGCCGCTGCCCAGCGGGCCGCCGGCAACCAACCGGAAAGGCGTGACAAAACGCGGCAGAGCACCGCCATGCGTGCCCAGCACCATACCGGTGCGCAGCACCACGCGGCGCACTCCCATGGATTCGGCTTCCAGCGTCGATGCCTCCCAGCGGACGGTGGTGTCTGCCAGAAATCCGCTGCCGGGAGGGGCGTCTTCCGCCGCCAGCAGCGGGTCGGTGGGCGGCTGTGCCGAGCCGTAGTACCCTGTGGCCGAAGCCTGAACCAGAACTGCAGGGCGGGTATGAAGACGGCTGAGCGCGTCTGTGACAGCTTCACCGGCTTTTACTCTGCTGGCGACGATGCGTTCTTTCAGTTGCTGCGTCCAGCGGCCCGAAGCGATGTTTTCTCCCAGCAGGTTTACCAGCACATCACATTGCGCCTGTTCCATTATGGCGGCCAGCGCCTTGCCGCCGGCACCGTCCCACGGCACCAGCGTCACCTTGGCCGTCATGTCGGCGGGCAGGCGCTTTCTGCTTTTTTCAGGATCGCGGGTGGGTATTACCGTGGCACCGCCTTCTGCCATCATGCTTCGGGCCAGTGCCGTACCAATAAATCCTGTTCCGCCCAGTATCACTGCGTTCATGTGTGGCTCCCGGTTATGATGGATGATGA
Source organism: Oleidesulfovibrio alaskensis DSM 16109 (assembly GCF_000482745.1). Lineage (NCBI taxonomy): Bacteria > Pseudomonadati > Thermodesulfobacteriota > Desulfovibrionia > Desulfovibrionales > Desulfovibrionaceae > Oleidesulfovibrio > Oleidesulfovibrio alaskensis. Next base: position 564,603 of record NZ_KI519494.1, read on the forward strand.
CGGAACCGCATTATGTCACAGGCAGCTCCATTGTGACAATGGTTCCGCCGTCGGGGGCGGCATTTGCACGCACATAGCCTCTGTGGTCCTGTACTATGGATTTGACGATGGTCAGCCCCAGTCCGGTACCACCGCGCTTGCGGGAAAAGTAGGGTTCAAACAGGCGCGAGCGTTCTTCCGCGCTCAGACCGGGACCGTTGTCGGCCACGTCCACCCGCACAAGGCCCAGCGCCTTGTCATGCCGCACGGTTACGGTGACTGCGGGCGACTCGCGGCCCTCCAGCACTTCGGCCGCGTTGGTCATGATATTAAGCAGCGCCCGGTGCATGGCTTTTTTATCCAGATTCATGCGCGGCAGCGACTGCGGGGCGTGCATTTCCCACGTTATGCCGCTGTGGCTGGTGCGGAACATGGTCACCAGCTCGCTGAGCAGCGGCATGATGTCGCCGGGCAGAGGTTTGACCTCGGGCAGTTTGGCAAAGGCCGAAAATTCCTGCACCATCTGCTGCAACTGCTCCACCTGCCGCACGATGAGTTCTGTGCACTGCGGAAAAATAGGGTCTTCAATGTCCGGTCCGAACTTGCGCTGCAGCCGCTGAGCCGAAAGCTTGATGGGGGTGAGCGGGTTTTTGATCTCGTGGGCTATGCGCCGCGCCACTTCGCGCCATGCCGCCATGCGCTGCATTTTTTCCAGTTCGGTGATGTCTTCAAACACGGCCACCAGCCCGTTGTAGTCGCCCTGCGGCGTGGGCAGCCCCACAGCGTTCACCAGCAGCTTCCATTCATAGTCGCCTGCGCGCAGCGTCATCTGGCGCTGCCACTGCGATTCGGGAGAAGCCTTGAACTGCCGCACCATTTCGCGGAACATGCGGGAGTGTTCTCCGGAAAGCAGGTCCCCCGGGCGCGAGCCGAGAAGCGGGCGCGGATCGATGGAAAACATGGCTCCCGCCGCTTTGTTCATGGTGCTGATGCGGCCTTCGGCGTCCAGCGAAACCACGCCGGCGGCGATGTTGTCCAGTACGGCCTCGATGTACCGTGTGCGCTGTTCTTTTTCTTCGTTCTGCGCCGCCAGCATCAGGTTGGCATCCGTCAGGCGGCTGCGGCTCATTTCCAGGTCTTCCGTCATGCGGTTGAACGACTGCACCAGCACACCCAGTTCATCTGTCGAGCTGTCTTCCAGCCGTACAGTCAGGTCGCCGCGGGCAATGCGCTCCGTACCTTCCGCCAGCGCCATGATGGGGGCCGTCAGTTCCTTTGATAGCCTGAACCCGAACCACATGGCCCCGAGAATGATCAGCAGGGTAAGCACCCCGAGAATGAAATACAGTGTGACTTTGAGCGGATGTTTCAGAGTTTTGAGTTTTTTGTATTCGTCAAAACCGCGCACCACTCTGTCGAGCTTGTACATGAGGCCCTGACCGATGTTTTCGACCAGCACCAGATACCCTGTTCTGCCGTCGTCCACCGGCAGCACTCCCACGGCATAGTCCGCCTCCTGCCCGGGCCACAGCAGTGACCAGTAACGGGGCTGCGCTTCCAGACTGTCCCAGTCTATGCGGGCTTTGGTTTCGGCCCACAGTGCGGCTGCGCTGGCATCGCCGTGCCAGTTCTGCTCGCTTCTGTCGGTGCGCAGCACACCCACCAGCAGCAGATTGTACTCCTGCTGTTTTTTCTGGAGATAGGCATCCATGCTTTTTCCGCCCCAGGCAAACCGGCGTTCGATGATTTCCTTTACGATGAAATCGCCGCGCTGGTTCAGCCTGTCACGGGTTGTGCTGTATAGTGTCTGCCCCACGTCCAGCGCCATTTCCATGGACGTTTCCACCTGACTTTTGAACCAGTAGTCCACGGACGTCTGCACAAAGCGCGCACTGACCACAAACATGAGCACGGTGGGAAAAAGAGAAAGCGACATGAAGGCCAGCACCAGCCGTGTGCGCAGCCGCGACCCCAGCACTCTGCGGCGGCGTTCCAGTATCAGCTTGACGCCGTTGCGCACCACTATGAACAGCACCAGCAGCAGCAGAATGAAGTTGAGATTGAAAAGCGCGAGGAAAAAGTAGGAATCAACGCCGAGGTACGTCAGTTCAACCCAGGTGAGGATAATGACGGCAAGAAAAGCCACGGCGGCAAGAAGGAGTTCACGCTGGCGGCGTTTGCGTTCACGCGTGTCCGCCACGCTTACCCGTATGGTGCTCTGTTCGTCTGTCATGGCGGGCGTGGTCTAGAAGGTGAAAGTCATCGAATAGCTGATGGGCGGGGCGACATCCCACGACCAGAAAAAAAGCGTTTTGGAAAGCCAGGGCGGTACATCGGCATGGCGCAGGGTCACATCCAGCGCGACAACGTACTCGCGGTCGTGTTCCAGCGTGTTGAGCCTGCACAGCGGCAGCACCATACGGCTCCATGTGGAGTCAAGCAGCGCCTTGAGTGATTTATTCCTGTTGGGGGCTTTTCTGTCCGGTTCCGTCAGTATGAATTCCCGGGTGAGCGGGTCCATCTGCAGGGTGGACAGGCCTTCTATGGAAACCAGCGAGCCGCGGGGGATAAAGGAACTGCGCCTGCTCAGGCTCACAGTGCTGGTCAGGTTGATGGCCGAACCTTCGCGCAGGTCGCGTTTGAGCATTTCCAGATCACTGACGCTGACCCCGAACCGCAGCACCAGTTTGTCATCCACCGTATCCAGCACAAAGCTGTCCAGTTCGAGCTGCTGGGCGGCGGAAGGACGTGTGTCTTCTGCCGCCGCCTGCGCGCCGGTGCACAGGCCGATGGCGGCCGTCAAGGTCAGAATCAGACAAAGGAATATGGAGCGGATGTGCAGTCGCATGAGCCGTCTGTGCGTTGGGGTTACTGAGGCATGGGGAAGCCTGCCCGGATATTGTTCTTCGCACACGGGTGCCATGTTTGGCAAGCCGGGGCTGTACCTGTTGTATCACAGGTGTGCGGGCATCCGTCTTTCCGGCACGGCGCAGCCGCTGCGGCAGAAAAAAACGTGACTGTCCGGCTGAAACTGAAAGCATACCGGCGACTTGCGGCTGCACAAAAAAAGCCCCCGCCGGAGCGGGGGCTTTGGTATCTGCAGGGTGGAAAAGACGGTTAGTCTTCCACAACGGGCTGGGGTGCACCCACCAGCTCTTCAAGGAATCTGTCGGGGCGTTCTTTCTGTTCGGGAACCGAGATGTCGGAGTGTACATACTCGCGGTATCCGGTGCCGGCGGGAATGAGACGGCCCACGATGACGTTTTCCTTCAGGCCGCGCAGGTGGTCGTTCTTTCCGCGCAGCGAAGCTTCTGTAAGCACCTTGGTGGTTTCCTGGAAGGAAGCCGCCGAGATGAACGAAGACGTGGTCAGCGATGCCTGCGTGATACCGAGAACCAGCGGCTCGGCGGTGGCCGGAGTGCGGCCTTCCTCGATGGCTTTCTGGTTTTCGATGCGGAACTCGGCCTTGTCGACCTGTTCTCCCACAAGGAAGCTGGTCTGACCGGGGTCGAGCACGGTCACTTTTTTCAGCATCTGGCGCACGATGACTTCGATGTGCTTGTCGTCAATGCCGACGCCCTGGAAGCGGTACACATCCTGAATTTCTTCGACAAGGTAGTTGGCAAGGTATTTTTCGCCCTTGACGCCCAGAATGTCGTGGAGTTCGGGATGACCTTCGGTCAGCATTTCGCCTGCTTCCACAAAGTCGCCGTCGGTGACGGTGATGTGCTTGCCCTTGGGTACGAGATATTCTTTCTCGTCACCGGTTTCAGGGGTGACAACAAGCTTGCGTTTACCCTTGGTTTCACCGGCAAAGGTGACAATGCCGTCGATCTGCGAAACCACGGCCATATCTTTGGGTTTGCGCACTTCAAAGAGTTCGGCAACGCGGGGCAGACCACCGACGATGTCCTTGGTTTTGGAGCTTTCACGCGGCTTACGGGCGATGATGTCGCCTGCGGTGATCTCCTGACCGTCGCGCACCATCAGAATGGCGCCCACCGGCAGCGAATAGCTGGCCGGAATGTTCGATTCGGGACGCGTTTTCACCACGCCGTCGGCATCGCACAGGGCGACGGCCGGCCGGAAGTTGGTGGTACGGTATTCGATAATGGTCTGGGTGGTCATCTGGGTTGCTTCGTCGGCTTTTTCCTGAACGGTCTTGCCTTCGATGATGTCCGTGAACTTGACCAGACCGTCCACTTCCGAAACGAACGGTTCGTTGAAGGGGTCCCACTCGGCGAGCAGCTGGCCCTTCTTCACTTCCTGTCCTTCTTCCACGTGCAGTTTTGCACCGGAAGGCAGTACGTATTTTTCGCGCTCGCGGCCCTGTTCGTCCACAATGCCTACCTGACCGGATTTGCCCATGACCATGTGCTGGCCGTCTTTGTTGCGGACGGATTTGACACGGTACAGAACGGCACGGCCGGTGTGCTGCGCCTGAATGTTCGAACGTTCGATTTCGCGCGATGCCGTACCGCCGATGTGGAAGGTACGCATGGTAAGCTGCGTGCCCGGCTCGCCGATGGACTGTGCGGCGATGATGCCCACGGTCTCACCGATGTTGACCACATGCCCGCGGGCAAGGTCGCGGCCGTAGCACATGGCGCACACGCCCCTGTCGGAGCGGCAGGTAAGTGCCGAACGGATATGCAGGGAGTTGATGCCTGCCTCGTCCAGCTTTTTGGCCACGTTTTCATCAATAAGCGTGTTGGCCGGGAAGAGCACCTCGTTGGTTTCCGGGTCGGTCACCGGATACAGCGTGACGCGGCCCAGCACACGTTCTGCAAGGCGCATCTTGATGTCGCCGCCCTTGATAAGGTGGCCCACTTCCAGCCCGTCGACGGTGCCGCAGTCGTGTTCGCTGATGATGACATCCTGAACGACGTCAACCAGACGACGGGTAAGGTAACCGGAGTTCGCGGTTTTAAGCGCGGTATCCGCCAGACCCTTACGTGCGCCGTGCGTGGAGGTGAAGTACTGCAGCACGGACAGACCTTCACGGAAGCACGAGGTGATCGGGGTTTCGATAATTTCACCGGAAGGCTTGGCCATAAGACCACGCATACCGGCCAGCTGACGCATCTGGTCCTGGTTGCCTCGCGCACCGGAGTTGGACATCATGAAGATGGGGTTGAAGCTCTGGTTCAGCTCTTCTTTGCCCGTCTTTTCGTCGCGCATGACATCGTAGGAGATCTCTTTGATCATTTCCTGCGAGATGTCCTGCGTGGCTTTGGTCCACACGTCCACAACCTTGTTGTACTTTTCCGTGCGGGTGATGATACCGTCGCGGTACTGGCGTTCGATGTTGTCCACTTCCGCCTGCGAGTCGGCCAGAATGCCCTTCTTGCTTTGGGGAATGGTCATGTCCTTGACGCCGATGGTCACACCGGCACGGGTGGCGAATTCGTAGCCGATATCCTTCAGGCGGTCGCACAGCAGTACCGTGGCCTTGGTGCCGGCGTCGCGGTAAGCATTGCCCACCAGCCGCGCGATGTTCTTTTTGGTCAGAACGGTGTTCACCAGATCAAAGTGCACGCCTTCGGGCAGTACTTCGCCCACCATGATACGGCCGGGAGTGGTGTTCAGCAGACGGCCGTCGGGCATGCGCACCTTGATGCGCGCGTGCAGAGAAATGCTGCCGGCATCGTATGCGGCCACCACTTCCCACGGTGCGCAGAAAGCCATGCCTTCGCCTTTTTCAAACGAACGCTCAACCGTCATGTAGTACAGCCCGAGGACGATGTCCTGCGAGGGCACGATGACGGGAGTGCCGTTTGCCGGCGAAAGAATGTTGTTGGTGGACATCATGAGCACGCGGCATTCAATCTGTGCTTCCACAGAAAGCGGCACGTGGACGGCCATCTGGTCACCGTCAAAGTCGGCGTTGTAGGCGGCGCAGACCAGCGGATGCAGCTGGATTGCCTTGCCTTCCACCAGCAGCGGTTCAAATGCCTGAATGCCCAGACGGTGCAGCGTGGGCGCACGGTTGAGCAGAATGGGGTACTCGCGCACCACTTCTTCAAGAATGTCCCACACGACCAGTTCTTCGCGTTCCACCATTTTCTTTGCAGATTTGATGGTGGAGGCCAGTCCCCTTTCTTCCAGTTTGGAGTAGATGAAGGGCTTGAAGAGTTCGAGGGCCATCTTTTTGGGCAGACCGCACTGGTGCAGTTTAAGCTTGGGACCGACAACAATGACCGAACGGCCGGAGTAGTCGACACGCTTGCCCAGCAGGTTCTGACGGAAACGGCCCTGTTTACCCTTGATCATGTCGGAAAGGGACTTGAGGGGGCGGCCGTTGGTGCCGGTGATGGCGCGGCCGCGGCGGCCGTTGTCGAACAGGGCGTCAACCGATTCCTGCAGCATGCGCTTTTCGTTGCGGATGATGATATCGGGCGCACCCAGTTCCATCAGACGCTTGAGGCGGTTGTTGCGGTTGATGACGCGGCGGTACAGGTCGTTCAGGTCGGAAGTGGCAAAACGTCCGCCGTCCAGCGGTACAAGAGGACGCAGCTCGGGCGGAATGACGGGAACAACTTCCATCACCATCCACTCGGGCTTGTTGTCGGACTCAAGGAACGCTTCGACGATTTTCAGGCGCTTGGTCAGCTTTTTCTTTTTGGTCTGCGAACGGGTGCTCTGCGATTCTTCGCGCAGTTCGGCCCGCAGTGCCTCAAGATTCAGTTCTTCCAGCAGCGAGCGGATGGCTTCTGCACCCATGCCCACCACCAGAGCGTCTTCGCCGTAATGGTCGATGATCTGAAGATACTGGTCTTCGGAAATGACCTGCAGCTTGGCAAGACTGGTGGAACCGGGGTCAAGCACGATGTAGGAATCGAAGTAGAGCACCTTTTCCAGATCGGCCATGGTCATGTCGAGCAGGGTGCCGATTTTGGAAGGCAGAGTCTTGAGGAACCAGATATGCGCCACAGGCGCGGCCAGTTCTATGTGACCCATGCGCTCGCGGCGCACCTTTGAGGCGATAACTTCAACGCCGCATTTTTCACACACGATACCGCGGTGCTTCATGCGCTTGTATTTACCGCAGTTACACTCGTAGTCCTTTACGGGGCCGAAAATCTTTGCGCAGAAAAGACCGTCACGTTCCGGCTTGAACGTACGGTAGTTGATGGTCTCGGGCTTTTTCACTTCGCCGTAGGACCATTCGCGAATGCTTTCCGGCGAGGCAATGGAAATCTGCATTGCCTTCAGATTGCGGATGTTTGTCTGGCCGGCAGCGGTTCCGCGCATGGAGAACAGATCGTCTAAGGTCATGTTACTACCCCACCAAAGTTGAATTGCAGCGGGTTTCTCGTCGCGCTTGGCGCGATAAAATCCTGTATTCAGACAGGGCGGCCCTGTGCGGGCCGCCCCGTTGCCGTATTTGCTAGTAGCTGGTGCCGTCGCCGAAGGTCATTCCCGCACGCTTGGTGCGTTTTTTGCCTTCTTCCTGATGCAGGGTGACGTCAAGGCCCAGAGACATGAGTTCCTTCACCAGAACGTTGAAGGACTCGGGCAGACCTGCTTCAAGGAAGTTGTCACCCTTCACGACCTTTTCGTACATCTTCACTCGGCCGGTCACGTCGTCGGACTTGACCGTGAGGAATTCCTGCAACAGATATGCGGCACCGTATGCTTCCAGTGCCCACACTTCCATTTCACCCAGACGCTGGCCGCCGAACTGAGCCTTACCGCCCAGCGGCTGCTGGGTGACAAGCGAGTAGGGGCCGGTGGAACGGGCGTGGATTTTTTCGTCAACAAGGTGGTGCAGCTTAAGGATGTACATGACACCCGTGGTGACACGGTTGTGGAACCGGACACCGGTGCGGCCGTCGTACAGCTCGGTTTTGCCGTCGTTGGCAAGCCCTGCCTGCTCCATCCAGCTCCAGATTTGCTCTTCGGTGGCACCGTCGAACACGGGAGTCTTGGTCACAATGCCGTCGCGCAGTCTGCGCACGGACCGGACAAAGGTCTCGTCGTCCATGTTGTCCACCTCGGAGGAAATGGCATCGGACGCGAACACTGTTTTCACCTGTTCGCGCACGGACGCAAGATCCTGACCGTGTTCCAGCATCAGCGCCAGTTTGCGGCCCATTTCCTTTGCGGCCCAGCCCAGGTGCGTTTCCATAATCTGCCCGATGTTCATACGGGAGGGAACGCCCAGCGGGTTGAGCACGATGTCCACGGGGCGGCCGTCGGCGAAGAAGGGCATGTCTTCCTGCGGCAGTATGCAGGATACGACACCCTTGTTACCGTGGCGGCCTGCCATTTTGTCACCCACGTTCAGCTTACGCTTAACGGCGATGTGCACTTTGGCCATCTTGATGACGCCGGGGGGCAGGTCGTCGCCTTCGGTCACTTTTTCACGCTTGGATTCGTACATGGCGTTGATGAACTCGATCTGACGATCGTATGATTCCAGCGCCTGCTGTACGGCCTCGTTGGTGTCTTTGCTCTTGAAGAGGCCGGAGAGCTTCTTCACCGGCAGACCTTCAAGCATTTCCGCGGTCAGGGTCTGGCCTGCCTCGGCGATGACTTCGCCTTTTTTCTGCCCGGCCAGTCCGTAAGCAAGCTGCTTGCCCACCACAACGGGTGCCAGCTTTTCACGGGTGGTTTCGGTCAGTGCGCGGATGTGATCTTTCTCTTTCTGATCCAGCCGTGCCAGCTCGTAATCTTCGATGTTGCGCGTGCGCTCGTCCTTTTCGCCGGAACGGCGGTTGAACAGCTTGACGTCGATGACAGTACCTTCGATTCCCGGCGGAACCTTCAGCGACGTGTTTTTCACGTCGCGGGCCTTTTCACCGAAGATGGCGCGCAGCAGTTTTTCTTCCGGCGTAAGCTGTGTTTCACCCTTGGGAGTGATTTTGCCCACCAGAATGTCATCGGGCTTTACATTGGCGCCGATGCGGATAATGCCGCTGCCGTCAAGGTTGCGCAGCATGTCTTCGCCCACGTTGGGAATATCGCGGGTGATTTCTTCGGGGCCCAGCTTGGTGTCACGGGCGACAACTTCAAATTCCTCGATGTGCACGGAGGTGAAGACATCTTCCTTCACGCAGCGTTCGGAGATGAGGATGGAGTCTTCGAAGTTGTAACCGCACCAGGGCATGAAAGCCACCACAAGGTTTTTACCCAGCGCCAGTTCGCCGTCTTCGATACCGGGACCGTCAGCCAGCACGTCACCTTTGCGGATAACCTGACCGCGGCTTACGAGGGGCTTTTGTCCGAAGCACGAACTCTGGTTGGACTTGTGATATTTCTGCAGGTCGTACGAACGCACGCCCCCCGTCCTGGGGTACAGGTCGCCTTCGTAGGAAACCACGATGCGGTCTGCGTCGGCGTAGCGCACGACACCGTCTGCCTCTGCGATGATACATGCACCGGAGTCGCGGGCCACGTCCGCTTCCATACCGGTACCCACGATGGGCTTGGTGCTGCGCAGCAGCGGAACTGCCTGACGCTGCATGTTGGAGCCCATGAGTGCGCGGTTGGCGTCGTCATGCTCAAGGAACGGAATCAGCGCAGCGGAGATGGAAACCATCTGGCTGGGCGAAATGTCCATGAGGGTGACTTCTTCGCGCGGGGACATGATAACGTCGCCACGCACACGGGTGGTTACGAATTCGTCCACGAACCGGTGATCGCCATCAAGACGCGCGTTGGCCTGCGCCACCACTTCGCCGTGTTCGCTGGATGCGTCGAGGTATTTGACCTCGTCGGTCACCTGTCCGTCGCGCACAACGCGGTACGGGGTTTCGATGAAACCGAAGTCGTTCACCTTGGCATAGGTGGTCAGCGAAACGATAAGGCCGATGTTCGGACCTTCAGGAGTTTCAATGGGGCAGATGCGGCCGTAGTGCGACGTATGCACGTCACGCACTTCAAAGCCTGCGCGTTCGCGGGTAAGACCGCCGGGGCCCAGAGCGGAAAGACGCCGCTTGTGCGTCACTTCGGAAAGGGCGTTGGTCTGGTCCATAAACTGCGACAGCTGCGAGGTGCCGAAGAATTCCTTCAGCACTGCCTGCACAGGCTTGGGGTTGATGAGATCGTGCGGCATCAGCGTGGAGACTTCCTGCAGGCTCATGCGTTCCTTGATGGCACGTTCCATGCGCACAAGGCCGATGCGGTACTGGTTTTCCACCAGTTCACCCACAGGACGCACGCGGCGGTTGCCCAGATGGTCGATATCGTCCGCGGGGCCGTGTGTGTCCTTCAGGTGGTTGAGCACACGGATGGCGGTAAGGATGTCTTCATCGGTCAGCACGCGTTCCTGCGTGGTGGTCAGACCCAGACGCTGGTTGAGCTTGTACCGTCCCACGGGCGACAGGTCGTAATAATCGGGATTGCGGAACAGGTTCTCGAAGAACGTGCTGGCAATCTCGGGTGTGGGGGGCGAGCTGGGACGCAGCCTGCGGTAAATTTCCACACGGGCCTGTTCCTGATCGGCAGTTTTGTCGAGCAGCAGGGTGTCGCGGATGGAGGAAGACGTGTCGCTGCCTTTGGTGTGCAGCACGGGCACGCGCTTGATGCTGCATTCACGCAGACGGTCGATGAGGTCAAGAGTGATCTCGTCGGCGGCTTCTGCCAGCACTTCGCCGGTTGCTTCGTCCACGATGTCTTCGGCCAGAAACATGCCTGCGATGTAGTCGGGGGCGACTTCAACCGCGGGAATGCCTGCTTCGAGCATCAGGCGCCACGAACGCTTGGTGTAGGGTTTGCCGGCCTTGGCGATGACCTTGCCTTCGCCGTCGGCCACATCGGCATAGGCCACGTCCTTGCGGTACAGGTCTTTGTCCAGTTCCCACATCAGACGGCCGTCGTCTTCAAGCGTGTAGTATTCTTTTTTGTAGAAGTACTCCAGAATGTCAGAGCGGCTCATGCCCATGGCCTTGAAAAGGATGGTGGCGGGCATTTTGCGGCGGCGGTCGATGCGGACGTAGAGTATATCTTTATGGTCGTAGTCGAAATCAAGCCAGGAACCGCGCATGGGGATAACGCGGCAGCTGTACAGCACCTTGCGGCTGGAATGGGTCTTGCCGGCGTCATGCTCAAAGATGATGCCGGGAGAACGCTGCAGCTGGTTGACGATGACACGCTCGGTACCATTTATGATAAAGGTGCCTTTTTCCGTCATCAGCGGCAGAGTGCCGAAATAGATATCCTGTTCCTTGATGTCCCTGATGGTGCGGTTTTCAGAGTCTTCGTCCACATCGTACACGACCAGACGCACCTTGATACGGATAGGAGCCTCATAGGTCAGACCCTTGGAGATGCATTCGGCCTGATCGTATTTGGGCTCGCCTATTTCGTAGCTGACATACTCAAGGCTAGCGGTTCTGTTGAAATCCTCGATGGGGAACACAGATCTGAACACACCCTCAAGCCCCTCGTCAGGAGCAAGAGCGGCCGCGCCTTCCTGCAGGAACTTCTTGTACGAGTCGACCTGAAGATTGAGCAGGTGCGGAATCGGAAGAGTGACTTCGATCTTGCCGAATTTTTTTGTGAGCTGGCCCATTTTTTCACCTCAGAAAGAGACGTTTTTCCGGAAGCGGCAATCCGCGATACGAGCAAGCGGGACGCCCGGCAGGCCCGGAATGTTCGGTGACGCGGGCAGGCTGCTGCCCGTGGCACGCTATGTCGTCGGTCGTAAGACTTGATGCGACGCAATGACAGGTGTTACTACCTGTTGGCACAGAACAAAAAGCAAAACGACCGTGAAAATCGTTGAGCACGAAAGAACGGGTGACGGCGGCTACTGCGTTGCCATCACCTGATGTAATATGAATTCGGGTAGTTGGGTGTGCTTTTTGGGGAAGCAATGTACCGCCCGATACAGAAGTGCTTACACAGAGTGGAGATTGGTTAACCAAATTTATATGATAGTCTAAATCTTTTCTGAGTGCAAGTCGTTTTGTACGTAATTTGACGTGCCCGAAAGCAGAAGAGGCGCGGGCACATGTGACAAGTGCCCGCGCCTTTAATTCGCCGTAACGGCGACAAAGCCGAATTTACTTCACTTCGACTTCGGCACCGGCTTCTTTCAGCTGCTTTGCAGCTTCTTCAGCGTCGTCCTTGGACACGGCTTCCTTCAGGGTGGAGGGAGTGCCGTCAACTTTTTCTTTGGCTTCCTTCAGACCCAGGCCGGTCAGAGCGCGCACAACCTTGATGACAGCGATCTTGTTGGCGCCGGGGCTCTTCAGGATCACGTCAAATTCGGTCTTTTCTTCTTCTGCGGGAGCAGCGGCTTCAGCAGGAGCAGCAGCCATGGCAGCCACAGGAGCGGCAGCGGAAACGCCGAACTTTTCTTCCAGTTCCTTGATGAACTCGGACAGTTCGAGAACGGTCATGCCGGCGATGAATTCAACAACTTGTTCTTTGGTGATATCGGACATCTGTAATCTCCTGATAGTAATAAAATGTGTCTTGAGCGGTTAAGCTGCTTCTTTCTGTTCCTGAATGGCCTTGAGAGCGTACAGGAAGTTGCGCAGAAGGTTTGCGAAGAGGCAGACAAAGTTCGTGGGAACAGCGTTCATTGTGCCCAGTGCCTTGGCGAGCAGTTCCTGCTTACCGGGCAGCTTGGCAAGAGCATCAAGCTGTTTGTCGTCGAGGAACTGGCCCTCGAGGCTGCCAAAACGGATGGCAAACAGCTTGCTTCCCTTACGGAATTCAACGAGCGCCTTAGCCACGGCCACGGGATCTTCCGACCCAAAGGCCACGCCGCAGTTCTCAGAGAAGTTATCCTTGAGAACGTCGTGCGTGCCGCCGGTAAGGGCGATCCGCGCCAGAGTGTTTTTGACTACGGTGTAGTCGCCGCCGCTTTCGCGCAGCTTAACTCTGAGACGGGTCAGCTCTTCCACCGGCATACCCTTGAAATCGGTCACAACTGCAATGGGAGCAGCGTCGGCTTTTGCCTTCAGCTGTTCGATAATTGCAGCTTTTTCAGACCTTTTCATGGATTCTCCTTAAAGCTAAGGGTGCCTAGTGGAAATGCCGAGCGAAGGAGATGTCTCGGCAGGGTATTACGGCCGTAGGCCTACCTGCTTTCTTCGACTCGAATTTCCTGTCCAATTGTCAACAAAGCTTGGGCAACCGCAGTTGCCCAAGCCTGATATGGCGACTTCCGGAAGGACTAGCCTTCGAGGAAGCGTCTGATGTCGTTGGGGTCCACCTTGAAGCCGGGGCCCATGGTGGTGGAAACCGACATGGTCTTCATGTAGGTGCCCTTGGCGGAAGAAGGCTTCAGGCGCTGAACGGTATCGAGCAGGGCCTTGAGGTTCTCCGCAATTTTCTGGGGGCCGAAGGAGACCTTGCCGAGCGGTGCGTGCAGCACGCCGGCTTTGTCTACCTTGAACTCCACACGGCCGGCTTTCACTTCGGAAACAGCCTTGGCCACGTCAAAGGTGACGGTACCGGTCTTGGCGTTGGGCATCAGACCACGGGGGCCGAGCACCCGGCCGATCTGGCCCACAAGAGCCATGACGTCAGGAGTGGCGATGGCGCTGTCAAAATCCAGCATGCCGCCTTTCACCTGTTCGACCAGGTCTTCTGCACCAACGATGTCGGCGCCTGCTTCACGGGCTTCGGCCTGCTTTTCGCCTTTGCAGAAAACAGCAACGCGAACAGTCTTACCAAGGCCGTTGGGCAGGGTTACAGCACCGCGGACCATCTGGTCGGAGTACTTGGGGTCGACACCGAGACAGATTGCTACGTCAACGGTTTCGTCAAATTTGGCAAACGAGGCTTCGAGGGACTTTGCAACCGCGTCCTCTACCGAGAAACGGACTGCGAGGTCGGTTCCGTCGGTTGCCTTGCGGTATTTTTTTCCGTGCTTGGGCATGATTACCCACCCCTTCTTATAATCTCCTGCCGCTTGATCACTGGAATAAAATGCCGGAGTATCCGGCAAGCGGCAGTAATGTTGATTAAGGAATGCTACTTGACGTCAATGCCCATGCTGCGTGCGGTACCTGCGATCGTTTTCACGGCACCGGGCAGATCTTTGGCAGAAAGGTCAGGCATCTTCAACTTGGCGATTTCTTCCACCTGTTCCATGGTCACGGAACCGACCTTGGTCTTGTTGGGTTCTCCGGAACCCTTGGCGACCTTGGCGGCCTTGGCCAGCAGAACCGAGGCGGGGGGAGTTTTGGTGATGAACGTGAAGGAACGGTCGGCATATGCGGTGATCACTACGGGAATCACCATGCCTTTCTGATCCTGAGTCCGGGCGTTGAACGCCTTGCAGAACTCCATGATGTTCAGGCCGTGCTGACCCAGTGCGGGGCCAACAGGCGGAGAGGGATTCGCTGCGCCTGCCTGAATCTGAAGTTTGATCTTTGCTATTTCTTTCTTAGCCATTGCTGTAACCTCTATGGGTATCACCGTTCGGGTGAACGGTGAATCGCATCGGTGTCACTAACCCTTGTTGACCTGAACGAAATCCAGCTCAACAGGTGTTTGGCGGCCGAAGATGGATACGGACACCCTCAGCTTGCCCTTGTCGTAATTAACGTCTTCCACTACGCCGTTGAAGCCGCCGAACGGGCCGTCTATGACCCTGACATCGTCACCGCGTTCAAAGTTGAACTTGGGTCGCGGCTGTTCCTGGCGGGACTCCATCATGGCCAGAATGCGCTCGGCTTCACTGTCTCGCATGGGGGTGGGGCGGTTTTTGCCGCCGACAAACCCGGTAACGCGATTGATGTTCTGCACAAGGTGCCAGGAGAAGTCGGTCATGATCATTTTGACCATGATGTAACCGGGGTAGAACTTGCGCGTCGAGGTGCGTTTTTCGCCCTTGACCAGTTCGATAACCTTTTCGGTGGGAACAACGACTTCTTCGATGAGGTCTTGCGCTTCGCCGGTGCGGATCATCTGCCTGATCGTCTGCTCGACGCGCTGCTCAAAGCCGGAATAGGTGTGGACGATGTACCAGCGGGCTTTGGTTTGGGGAGTGGTCGGCTCGGTCATTGGAACCCCCGCTAGGAAAGAATGAATTCCACGATCCGAGTGAGGCCAAGATCCACGATTCCAAGAAAAAGGGACATGACAAAGACCAGGACCAGAACAGCTATGCTGGTGGCCGTAGTCTCTTTTCGTGAAGGCCAGGTGACCTTGCGAATCTCGACTTTGGATTCTTCGAGGAATTCTTTGAACTGAGTGAGCTTGGAACCCACACCGGTGTTAGCGGCGTCGGCGCTAGCTTTTTCAGCCTTGTGATGTTTTTTCGCCATGATCGCCTCTAACTCAAGAAGAAATGGCAGGGCAGGAGGGATTCGAACCCCCAACATGCGGTTTTGGAGACCGCCGCTCTAGCCGTTGGAGCTACTGCCCTGCGTTATGAAGACTACCTACTTGGTCTCGCGGTGAAGAGTATGCTTCTTATCCCAAGGGCAATACTTTTTCACTTCCAGACGGCCGGTAGTGTTCTTCTTGTTCTTATTAGTCGCGTAATTGCGCCGCTTGCACTCAGTGCAGGCCAGCTGAATATTCACGCGCATGATATTACTCCAGAATCTCGGAAACAACACCTGCGCCTACGGTACGGCCACCTTCGCGGATAGCGAAGCGCAGGCCCTGTTCCATGGCGACGGGGTGAATGAGTTCCACGATGAAGGTGGCGTTGTCACCGGGCATAACCATTTCCACGCCTTCTTCCAGACCGATGATACCGGTGATATCAGTGGTACGGAAGTAGAACTGGGGACGGTAGCCGGAGAAGAACGGAGTATGACGGCCGCCTTCTTCCTTGGAGAGCACGTACACTTCTGCCTTGAACTTCTTGTGAGGAGTGATGCTTTTGGGAGCAGCCAGAACCTGACCACGCTCAACATCATCACGCTTCACACCGCGCAGCAGCACGCCCACGTTGTCGCCGGCCTGACCCTGGTCAAGCAGCTTGCGGAACATTTCAACACCGGTGCAGGTGGTGGTCATGGTATCTTTGATACCAACGATTTCGATCTGCTCGCCGACCTTGATAATGCCACGCTCAACACGGCCGGTAACAACGGTACCGCGGCCGGAGATCGAGAACACGTCTTCGATGGGCATCAGGAAGGGCTTGTCGGTGTCGCGCTCGGGCTCGGGGATGTAGCTGTCGCATGCATCCAGCAGCTCAAGGATGGGCTTTGCAGCGTCATCGTCTGCGCTGTCGCATTCCAGAGCCTTCAGGGCGGAACCACGGATAACCGGGGTGTCGTCGCCGGGGAAGTCGTAGCTGGACAGCAGTTCGCGAACTTCAAGCTCAACCAGTTCGAGCAGTTCTTCGTCGTCAACCATGTCGCACTTGTTCAGGAACACGACGATGCTGGGCACGCCGACCTGACGGGCAAGCAGGATGTGCTCACGGGTCTGGGGCATGGGACCGTCGGTGGCGGCAACAACGATGATTGCGCCGTCCATCTGAGCAGCACCGGTGATCATGTTCTTGATGTAGTCAGCGTGACCGGGGCAGTCCACGTGGGCATAGTGACGCAGAGTGGTCTCGTATTCCACGTGAGCGGTAGCAATGGTGATACCGCGTTCCTTTTCTTCAGGAGCCTTGTCGATTTCGTCGTAGGCAACTGCTTTGGAACCCATCTTGAGGCTGGCAATCTTGGTGATTGCTGCGGTCAGAGTGGTTTTGCCGTGGTCGATGTGACCGATGGTGCCGATGTTAACATGCGGCTTAGTACGTTCAAATTTTTCCTTACCCATGAGTAATTCTCCCTGGCGTTTTTTTTCAGTTAGGAACTAAAAAAAATATGGAGCCCACGAGCAGAATTGAACTGCTGACCTCGTCCTTACCAAGGACGCGCTCTACCTACTGAGCTACGTGGGCCAATCGTAAATAGCTATAGGGAGAACTCTGGCTGGATGGAGCGGGAAACGAGACTCGAACTCGCAACCCTCAGCTTGGAAGGCTGATGCTCTAGCCAATTGAGCTATTCCCGCTATTGTGCCGTAGTTCTCCGACTTACGTCTCCTACAGCTCTTGAGCTTAGGGTGGTGGAGGGGGGAGGATTTGAACCTCCGAAGTCTTCCGACGACAGATTTACAGTCTGTTCCCTTTGGCCACTCGGGAACCCCTCCACTTATGGAGCTGGCGATGGGACTCGAACCCGCAACCGGCTGATTACAAATCAGCTGCTCTGCCAGTTGAGCTACGCCAGCAACGAGGTTGAGTATCTATACGTGCCCCGAAGAAAACGCAAGCGAAAAATGCAGGAAATTGCGTTTTTTTTGTTTTTTGATGTATTGAGCCTGTTTTTGTTCACTTTTTTATGATGGCCGGTTCCGGATATTGAAAAAGCCGTCCGGCGACGGACGGCTTTTTTCTGTGCATTGTGCCGGAGTACGGCTAAGCAGCTACAGGCGTTCCTGCGGGTGCTGCCTCAACGGCGTGCTCGCGCTGTGCCGTTTCCGAGAGCTCCACTCTTTTCAGGTAGAGTTCTTCGTGCTCGCTTATGGTGCGCAAAAAGCCGTTATTAAGGGCATGGCCGGAGCAATGAACCTGAAAATGCCCCTGCAGCGGGGCGCCCAGCAGTGCCATGTCTCCGATGAAGTCGAGAATTTTATGGCGCACGAACTCGTCATCGAAGCGGAGGCCGTCTTCGTTGAGCACATTGTATTCATCCAGAACTATGGCGTTGTCCAGAGAGCCGCCCAGCGCCAGACCGTTGCTGTGCAGGTACTCCACTTCGCGCAGAAAGCCGAATGTGCGTGCTTTGGCGATGATGCCCGCGAATGCTTCGGGGGTGACTTCGATGTCCATGGACTGTCTGCCGATGGCCGGGTGGTCGAATTCTATGGTGTATTCGATGCGCAGTCCGTCATGCGGTGCGGCTTTTATCCACTTGCCGTCACGTTCGTAGGTCACCGGCTTTTTGATGCGGTAGACCTGTCGCGGCTTGTTCTGCCGCGCGATGCCTGCATCCTTCAGCAGAAAAACGAAAGATGCGGCGCTGCCGTCCATGATGGGGATTTCGTTGCCTTCGATGTCTATCTGGATGTTGTCAATCTGCATGCCGCGTATGGCGGCCAGCAGATGTTCCACCGTGGCTACGGACGAGCCGTTGAGGCCCAGTGTGGTGGCAAGACCGGTGGCGATGACATCGTCAGGTCTGGGGGTAAGGCGGTGTACGCCGTCTTCTGTGCGGATATGAAATACGATGCCGGTGTCTTCGGGGGCGGGGCGCAGTGTCAGTCTGACCACTTTGCCGCTGTGCAGTCCGATGCCCGAGCATCCGATGGTTTTTTTGATGGTGGTCTGGTTCATAAACCCTCCGGTGCCATCGATAAAGCAATAATCGTGCCGTTGCGGTATTGGTTGTAGTCAGCTGATTTTATGAGATGTTTTTTCAGACAGGCTGTGCCGCAACTGTGTGTTTTTTACACCATGTGGTTTTTTTACATCAATCACAACGACGTGCGTACAAGGCTCTGTCTCTGCCCGCAAGGTCCTGCAGGATGACCGCAACGGTCCACTGTCCATGTTGCGCTTTGACCATGGCCATGATGTCGGGGCCTTGTTTCCAGCCGAATTCCATAAGGAAGAGTCCTCCCGGTTTCAGCCAGCCGAAAGCCAGCGGCAGCAGGGCCGCCGCGTGTTCCAGCCCGGTGGAAGCCGGCGTGTCAGGTACCAGCGCCCTTTGCGGTTCGTGGCAGCGCACTTCGGGGCTGAGCGTCTCGTATTCCGTGGCGCTGACATAGGGCGGATTGGAAAGCACCACGTCGAATGATGCGGGTCGGAAAAGAGGTGAGGTGAAGTCTGCCTGCACAAAGGCTACCCTGTCGGCAACGCGGTGCCGTGCCGCGTTTTCCCTGGCGGTGTGCAGCGCTCCGGAGCTGATATCCACCGCAGTGCCGTGCGCCGAGGGCATCTCGGCTGCAACGCTGACGGCAATGCATCCGCTGCCGGTGCCCAGATCGGCAAACCGCAGTGCGGCGTGCGGCGGGTATTCCTTTTTCAGCGTGTCTATCAGCAGCTCTGTGTCCGGACGGGGGATGAGCGTGTCCGCCGAGACAGCAAATTCCCTGCCGTAGAATTCGCGGCTGCCCGTCAGGTAGGCCACAGGTTCTCCCGCCGCTCTGCGCAGGATGAGTTTTTCCGCCTGTGCGTATTCTTTTTCTGTCAGCATGTGCCCGCGCCGGACAAGCAGCTGCAGCCTGTCGGTGCGCAGCACGTGCGCAAGCAGCAGCTCGGCGGAAAGCCGCGGAGAATCAACCGCCTTCCCGGCCAGCAGGGCCGAGAAGGCGGTAAGAGTGTCGCGGATGGTGCGGGAAGCGGGGGTAACGCTGGTGCACATGATTAATGCACGTTGGCCTGCGCCTTGAGAGCTTCGGTCTGAGCGTGGGTGATCAGGGCATCGAGCATGTCGCCTATCTGACCTTCCATGAACGCGTCCAGCTTGTACAGGGTGAGGTTGATACGGTGGTCAGTTATGCGCCCCTGCGGGAAATTGTAGGTGCGTATGCGGCCCGATCTGTCCCCCGTGCCCACAAGGCTGCGGCGCTGTTCTGCCAGTTCTTCGTGCCGTTTGTCTTCCTGAGCCTGCAGCAGGCGGGAGGCAAGAATCTTAAGCCCTTTCGCCTTGTTTTTGTGCTGCGATTTTTCATCCTGACACGCCACGGTGATGCCCGTGGGGATATGCGTCACGCGCACGGCGGAGTCGGTGGTGTTCACAGACTGGCCGCCGGGGCCGGAAGAACGGTAGACGTCAAAACGCAGATCTTCGGGCTTCATGTCCAGTTCCACTTCGTCGGCTTCGGGCATAACGGCAACCGTGGCTGCGGACGTATGGATACGCCCCTGCGTTTCGGTGGCGGGCACGCGCTGCACTCTGTGGGTTCCGGATTCAAATTTCATGCGGCTGTAAACTTTATCGCCGGAAATAAGCCCGATAATTTCCTTGAAGCCGCCGGAGTCGGTTTCCGAGCTGCTCAGCACTTCCACGCGCCAGCCCATGTCTTCGGCATAGCGCAGGTACATGCGGAAAAGGTCGGCAGCGAACAGGGCTGCTTCTTCACCGCCGGTGCCGGCCCGTATTTCCAGAACCACGTTCTTTTCATCCAGCGGGTCCTTGGGCAGCAGCAGCAGCTTCAGCTCATGTTCCATTTCGGGCAGACGCTTTTCAATGGCGTCGATTTCCTCTCTGGCCATGGCCTGAATTTCGGGGTCGCTGTCACGCAGCATTTCCTTGTTACCTGCCAGTTCTTCATTCAGCTGGCGGTAGACGCGGAAAACCTCCACAATCTCTTTGAGATCGGAGTGTGCTTTTGTCAGTTTGCGGTAGCGTTCCTGATCGCCGAAAACTTCCGGCGAACTGAGCTGCTGCTCCAGATCTTCAAACTGACGTTCCAGGTGCTCAAGCTTGGCAAACATCGAAATTACTCCGAATAGGTGTATTCTGGCGTCGTGATTTCTTCACCGGCGTCCGGGCCCAGTGCTTCGCGCAGCGCCACTATGGCCACTTCTATCTGGCGTTCGTCCGGTTCGTGCGTGGTCAGCATCTGCAGCAGCATGCCGGGGGCGCTCAGTATTCTGCCGGTAATGGTGCCCTCAAGCCGTGCTGCCACTTTGATTATTTCGTACGCCATGGCGCTGATGGGCAGCATCAGCAGCAGCTTGACTGCAATGATGAATGCATGCTTGGGCACGGTGCCTGCGGGTGTCCAGACCATGAGAATAAGCGGTACGAGAACCGTATGCAGTATGATGGATATGGACAGCACAAAAAGCAGAAACGTGGTGCCGCACCGCGGGTGCAGCCGGCTGCGCAGAATGGCGGAAGAGGGGGTGACCGGCCCGCCCTGTTCGTAGGCCCATATGACCTTGTGCTCCGCACCGTGATACTGAAACACTCTGCGGATATCTGGCACAAAGGATATGGCCAGTATATAGCCTATAAATATCAAAAACTTGAAAAGGCCGTCCCATATGTGGAACGAAACGCCTTCCACCTCGCCGGCCAGCCCCAGCCATGTCATGCACATGGTGAAAAGGTGCGGCAGCACAACGAAAAGCCCCAGTGCCATGGCAATGGAAACAGCCAGTGTGGCAACAAGATGCCACGGCTTGAGCTCTTCTTCCTCTTCGCCGCCTTCAGCTGCCTGCATGGCGGAAAAGTTGAGCGCTTTTATACCGTTGACCATGGTTTCCACCAGAATGGGAAAACCGCGGACCCACGGACGGGCGAGCCATGACGTGCGGGTAAGGCTGAACCACGGACGGCGTTCCACTACAATGGTGCCGTCGGGGCGACGTACAGCAATGGCAAGACGCTCTTTGCTGCGCATCATCACTCCTTCCATGACGGCCTGACCGCCGACGGTGGTGCAGGCGGAACGGGAAAGGAGCAGACGGCCGAGAGCGCCGGAAAAACGGCGGGTATTCTGTATCACGTTTTCCCCCGCGTGAAGCAGGCTAGGAATGCTTCTCCCCGGGAACACGCGTGCGCGTATGCCCGGGGAGGAAGAATCACCGACCGGCGAGGCCGGCAACCTCTTTGTCGGCTGGGAAAACGTGCTACTTGCTGAACTTGGCGTATTTTTTGCGGAAACGGTCAATACGGCCGGCGGTGTCCACAAAGCGCTGCTTGCCGGTGTAGAACGGGTGGCAGCTGGAGCAGATTTCCACGTTTACCACTTCACCCTTGGTGGAGGTGGTGTCGATTTCGTTGCCGCAGGCGCATACGAGTTTGGCCTTGTACACGGTGGGATGGATATTGTCTTTCATGAAAATTCTCCTTAACACGGGAAGTGCTGAACCGTTGCCAATACGCTTCTGCGGCGATGTTGGCAAGCTTTTTTCTTGAGCCCCCCACCGTGCTGGTGTAGTAGTCAGCGGCGTTCTGCACTGTTACCCTGTGCCGCGCACAGAGGTGGCGTGCAGATTTTTTCACGCAGCTGCGCCTGCAGCACCTAAGCCCGAAAACGATGATTGTCAAGGAAAGAGTATGCCCCGTAAGGAACGCGCAGATCAACTGGTTTATGAACAGGGACTGGCAGAAAGCCGCGAACAGGCCAAACGGCTTATCATGGCGGGCAAGGTGTATGTGCTGCGCCCCGGGGCAGAGCCTGAACCGGTGGGCAAGCCGGGCACGCGCTATGACGCCTGCTGGCATATGGAGCTGAAAGGTGTGGAGCGGTTTGTCAGCCGCGGCGCGTACAAGCTGCTTACCGCCATAGAGACATTCGGACTGGATGTGCAGGGTATGGTGGCGCTGGATGCGGGTGCTTCCACCGGCGGCTTCACCGACTGTCTGCTGCAGCACGGGGCGGCGCGGGTGTATGCCGTTGATGTGGGTAAAAACCAGCTGCACGAGCGCATGCGCTCCGACAGCCGCGTGGTAAGCATGGAAGGGGTCAACTTGCGGACGGCGCCGGACGATCTGCTGCCGGAACAGGTAGATATTATCGTGGCGGATGTTTCGTTCATTTCGCTTACGCTCATTCTGCCCGCCTGCCTGCGTTTTCTGCGCAAGGGAGGAGTGGTGGCTGCGCTTGTCAAGCCGCAGTTCGAGGTGGGAGCCGGTCAGACCGTCAAAGGCGTTGTGCGCGATGAGGCACTGCGCAGGCAGGCGGTGGACAAAGTGCTCGACTTTGCCCGCGACCAGCTGGGGCTGACCGTGCAGGGGGTGGTGCCTTCGGCCATCAAAGGGCCGAAGGGCAATCAGGAATACATCGCCTGCCTGCGGCTGCCATGATAACATTGCGGGGCCAGCTGCCTCGTCTTTGAGCCTCACGCCGGTTTTGCCGTATGATTCCTGCCATATTCTTTGATTGTCAGGCAGGAGGCGGCAATGCGTATCCGCAGTATAGCGACAGAGCTTTCACTGGTGGCCATTCTGTTGGTATCAGCGGCTCTGGCCGGTCTTTCCCTGTATGTTACCGGTTCCACCCACGACATTTCCTTTTCCATGCAGATGGACGGCATGATTCCAGACGGAAGCGGAAAGCCTGAAAGAGGCCATGGAGACGCCGGGCAGACAGACTGGCGGAATCCGCTGCCGCTGTGAATGATCTTCCGGCATGGCCGCATGCCTGCGCAAACTGATTGCCCAGATGCAGCAGGAATAGTATGAGTTTTTTGTCTCCTGCTGCAATACCGCCACGTTGCATCATGCTGCGTCATGCGCAGGAGGCCGGAGAACAGGTCGTTTTCTGTTTTTCGCGGCGGCCACCCTCCGGCGGCATCCGGGGTGGCGCGGACAGCATTTCCGACACACACATACAGCATGAATGAAGGAGAGAGGCATGATTTTCAAATCGCGGAAAACCCTGCTGGCTGCCCTTGGACTGGTGGCTTTGTTTCTTATTTTCGGTGCGTTTTCGTGCAGCAGTGACAGCACGGTGGAACGTACGCCCGAAGCTGCGCTGAAAGCCCTCAGACAGGGCAACGAACGTTTTGCAGCCGGCGAAGCTGTGCACCCCCGGACTGATGCCGCGCGTCTGGCGCAGGCCGGCACGGAAAGTCAGGGCGATCATGCATACGCCACAGTACTGGCCTGTTCTGACTCACGCGTGCCCGTGGAACGCCTGTTTGATGCCGGAGTCATGGATATTTTTGTGGTGCGTGTGGCCGGCAACGTAGTGCAGGGCGACGAAGCCGGTTCCATTGAATATGGTCTGGCCCATGTGAAAACCCCTGTGCTGGTGGTGCTGGGACATACCCAGTGCGGTGCCGTGACCGCCGTGACCGCAGCGCTGGAAGGACACGGTCATGCGCTGGAACGCAATATCCCCGGTCTGGTCAAGCCCGTCATTCCTGCCGTGCAGCAGGCCATGCAGGAACACCCCGATGTGCACGGTGCGGATCTGGTGCCCTTCGGCATTGAAAATAATGTCTGGCAGAACATCCGTAATCTTTTCATGCTGAGCCCCGCCACCAGAGATCTGGTAAAATCCGGCAAGGTGGCTGTTGTCGGAGCCGTATACGATGTGTCCACCGGCAATGTTGAATGGCTGCCCGCCGCCCGCGTGGATGAAATTCTTGCCGCAGTGGAAGCAGACCCCGCCCGTGCGATGGAAGCCATGGCTTCCGGGGCTGGCGCCGCACAGCCGGACCATGACGGCGCGCCCGCTGCTGCAGCAGAAAATGAACAGGCCGTATCCGAAGCTGAACACGCTGCTGATGCTGCAGAAGACGCCGCCGGATCTTCCGGTTCCGGCGCAGAGGTTGAAACCGTTGAAGCCGTTGAGGTTCCCGCAGCCAACGCCACAGACGCAGGCGAAGAGACCGTGACGCAGGAAGCCGCAGTGCCCTGCCCCGGTCAGATGGCCCGCGACACCATGGCCATTCATGCACAGGCTGCGCTGGAACAGGCTGAAATGGCGGGCAAGGCCGCACAGGTTGCCGCCGAAGCTGCCGCAAAGGCTGCCGAGGCCGCGGGAGAAGCCGCCCGTGCCGCCGAAGCCGCTGCACTGGCTGCACAGGCCGCTCAGGCGCAGCAGTAGCCCCGCCGGTTCCGTATACAGATAAAACGCCGGACTCCGCAGAGGAGTCCGGCGTTTTTGTGTCGTTCATGCCGCTGACAGCACGGGAATGGTCAGCCGAACACGCCGCTTTCGTGCAGAATTTTAAAACCAATACCCAGCAGCACTGCGCCGCCCAGTATTTCCGCATACCGCGAAAGCGCTGATGACGCGGCCAGTACTCTGCCCAGCTGCACACCTGCGGCGGTCAGCCCCAGACAGACAAGCCCGATGACCGCGGCGGGCATCCATATGGACAGCCCCAGCATGGAAAGTGTTACGCCCACGGCCAGCGCGTCTATGCTGGTGGCCACGGAAAGCATGATGAGCGACGTTCCTCTGGTGGGGTCGGCCATGCCGCATTCCGCGTCGTCGTGTTCAAAGGCTTCCTTGAGCATTTTCAGCCCGATGAACGCCAGCAGGCCGAAGGCTATCCAGTGCGCCCAGGCATCCACAAAGCTTCGTATGCCCTGTCCCATAAACCACCCCGCAATGGGCATGGCAGCCTGAAAAAGGCCGAAATGCCATGCCAGACGAAGCGTCTGACGGGCCGATACCGTGCGTAGTCTGCATCCGGTGGCCACAGCCACCGCCAGTGCATCCATGGCCAGCGCCACAGCCAGTGCAAGCAGTGCCGGTGTTTCCATCAGAACATCCTGTTCATGGAAAGCAGACAGCGCAGCAGAGCGTCTTTGTCTTCATCGGACAATCCGGCGCAGATTTCTTCTGTCAGCCGTATGTGCAGGCGGTCGTGTTCTTCAAATTCGGTACGGCCGCTGTCGGTCAGTTCCACCATGATGGACCGGCGGTCCGTCATGTGCGGGCTGCGCTGCACCAGACCTCTCTCTTCCAGCCTGTCCACCAGCACGGTCAGTGTGCCTGTGGTCACCCCCATTTTTGATGCCAGTTCTTTCATGCGCATGGCGCGGTGTATGCCCAGAATTTCCAGCGTGTGCATCTGGGGCAGGGTAAGCCCCTTGTCCCGCACAACGCAGTGCTCCCATGAAGAAAGCTTTTCATAAAATTCGACAATGGCGTGATTGAGGTCTGAAGAAGCAGTCATTATGCCCTGCCAGATATGCCGCAATGCCGGTGACAACGCGGTTTCTGTGTTGAATGTTAATGAAAATAGCTGAATACGCCGAAAAATACCGTCAGCGCACCGGCTGTGCGCATGATAAGCGGTTCCACCCACGGTCTGCGCAGGGTGCGCATCATGGTGGTCACCTTATAGATGGCAAATATGACAACGGCAAGGCTGAGACCGGTACCCAGTGCATAACTGGCAAAAACGGCCGTGCTGGCGCCGATGCTGCCGGAGTCGAGCGCGTATTTGTACATGATGGCCACTGTGGGGCACGGTACGATCATGTTCATGAAGCCGATGACAAACAGACCGGCCGCTCCTGCCTTTTGCCAGCGCGAAAGAGCCGGTGCGGAGCAGGAGCACGCACTGCTCCCGCGGCTGTGCCCGTGGTGGTCTTTCCCGTCATGTTCATGATGATGGGCATGATCATGGTCATGGTGATGTTCATGACCGTCCCCGTGCTCATGGCTGTGACTGTGCAGCAGGCCGGGTTTTATGATCAGCACCAGCCCCAGCACGACAAGCACCAGCGCCGTGACCGTGTCGGTCACTTCTTTGATATGCTGGGGAATACCGGCAGAAACTGCTCCCAGCGATGCCCCGATGGCCAGACATGCCAGTGCGGTGCCGCCGAAAAACGACGCGGTGAGCAGCGCAACACGGCTGCCTCTGTGTTCGCCCGCCACAAACGGGGCCAGCACAACCCATGAATGTCCGCAGGGGTTTACTCCGTGTATCAGGCCCAGAAACAGACTGCTTTGCAGCGCCACCAGAAAAATTGTGTCCATAGGTGTACCTTTGTAAGTTTTGTTTGGCTTTCAAAATGAATTGATATTAAAAAATTTGAAAGTCAAGACAAAATGGCAGCCACACAGGCGCGGCAGCAAGCAGAAGGAACAGTCCGCACAGGCACCATGCCCCCGGCTGGCGGGGAAAGTCCGGCTCCCACGCATCCGGAGAGTCCAGCCCTCTTGCCGCCACGGCCACGGTCTGGGCCCATGTTTTCTGGCTCATGACGCGCAGGGTGGCCTGCGGGATGAGCAGCCACCGGCGCACAGCCGTACAGCGGGGCGCACGCAGACGTATGGCCTGACGAACCTGCGCCACTGTTTTTTGAATAAGCGGAAGAAAGTGCACCATGAGGGCCAGAGACAGCGCTGCATGCCATGCCCGTCTCCCGAGCACGGGTTTCAGAAACCATGCCATGGCCAGTCCCAGAGAGCGGGGAGAGCCTGTCAGCGTCAGCAGCAGCCCTATGCCGATGAGCACCATCAGACGCAGAGCCATCAGGCCTGCCTGAGGCAGGGCTTCCAGCAGCCGGTCTGCTGCGGGCAGTGCGGTCGCCTGTGCCGCGGGGCCCAGTCCGGCAGTGTCTGCCGCCAGCTTTACGCCGGCCCATAACAGCACAAACCAGAGATACGGCCGGGCCATGGAAAATCCCGTGCGGGTGGCCGTGCCGGAAAAAAGAAACAGGGCAGCCACCAGCAGTGCATAGGCAGCCACGGCAAGGGGCGGAGCCTGCCACACCAGTACGCCCAGCGTGCCTGCGCAGAGCAGCCGGGCGCGCGGGTCCAGCCGGTAAAGGGGAATCTGCCGTGGAGGCGGGGTGTTGCGGTCTGTCTGCTGCTGAAGGTGCGGTGCCGGAAAAGTGTTCATGCGGTGTCCCGTCCGGGCAATGCGTTGCCGGTACTTGTCTGAGGTGAGCCGGAGGATATGCTGTTGTGCCGAAGCACGCAAATACCGGAGGATGACATGTCGTACCACAGCGGACTGCCCCAACAGCCTTACGGGGTCAAGCTTTTTGCGGAAAAGATACCGGCGGCGCATGCATTGCGGCCTTCCCGCACCCGTGACGCCGTTCCGGCACATGCGCACACCGGCGGTGCTGACGGTCTGCATATGCTGGCGGCTGCGGTACCGCAGCATGAGGGGGCGGAGAAAATCCGTCATGCCGCAGCGGACAGACCGCTTATGCTGTCCTGCGTGGCGGCCGGTTTTCCTTCACCGGCAGACGATTACATAGACAGACGGCTGGACCTGAACGAATATCTGGTGCGTAACCCCGAATCGACATTTTATGTGCGCGTCCACGGTGAATCCATGCGCGATGCCGGTATCTGGGCCGGAGATATTCTGGTGGTGGACCGTGCCGTGCAGCCTGCCACCGGCCGGGTGGTGATAGCCGTGCTGGACGGGGAACTGACCGTAAAGCGGCTTAAAAAAGAAGGAGACCGTCTGCTGCTGGTTCCGGAAAATCCGGATTACAGTCCCGTTGATGTCAGCGGGCGCGAAGATTTTTCCGTCTGGGGGGTGGTAACCTGTGTGTTGCACAGGGTGTGACCTGTTCAGGGCTTCGCGCCGGTGTGCTTACACTTGCGGCAGTACCGGCATGCAGCGCCTGTGCGTGAAGGAGGGACGGCTGTGGATGTGACCGTACTGGGCAGAGCTGCCTGTTCCCGCGTGCGGCATGACGGGGGAACACCGTCCGCACCCGCGGCACAGCGGCAGGGGCGTCCGTTGTATGCGCTTGTGGACTGCAACAGTTTTTATGTTTCCTGCGAGCGGGTTTTCAGGCCCGACCTTGTCCGCCGCCCCGTGGTTGTGCTGTCCAACAACGACGGCTGCATCATTGCACGCTCGGCAGAGGCTAAAGCTCTGGGTATTCCCATGGGGGCCCCGTGGTTCAAGGTGCGCAGACATGCTGAGTCCGCGGGGGTGACCGTGTTTTCGTCCAATTATGCCTTGTACGGTGATATGTCGTCACGCGTCATGCGGGTGCTGGAGCGTTTCTGTCCGGATGTGCATGTGTATTCCATTGATGAGGCCTTTATGCGGCTGGACAGCCTGATCATGCCGCCGGGTATGTCGCCGGAGCGGTATGCGGCGTGCCTGCGGCGCGAGGTGTACCGGCGTACAGGCATTCCCGTGTCGGTGGGGCTGGGCTGCACCAAGACTCTTGCCAAGCTGGCAAACAGGCTGAGCAAACAGCAGAATGCCGGAGCCCGGGCCATGGTGCCGGCGGCTTTCCGGTATGCCGGAGTATTCAACTTTGGAGCAGTGACAGATCCTGACGTTATGGATGCGTTGCTGGAAACGCTGGACGTGACGGATGTGTGGGGTGTGGGGGCGCGCCATGCGGGGCGTCTGCGGACATGGGGCATACGCACCGCGCGGGCGCTGCGTGATGCACCGGATGACAGGGTGCGCAGATACATGAGCGTGACCGGTCTGCACACCGTGCTGGAACTGCGCGGCATTTCGTGTCTGCCTCTGGATGATGCGCCGCCGTCGCGCAGGTCGGTTGTCTCTTCGCGGTCATTCGGCACACTGGTGACGCACAAGGAGCATATGCTCGAAGCTGTCACGGCCTATATGACACGGGCCGCCGAAAAACTGCGGCGCGAACAGCTTGAAGCGCACTGCGTGGGGGTTATGATCAGCACCCCGCGCCACGGCGGCGGGCCGCGCTATGCCGACAGCGCACAGGTGCAGCTTGCGGTGCCCACCAGCCATACGCCGCAGCTGATAGTCCGCGCCCGCGCCCTGCTGGAGAGTATATGGCGCGATGGCTACCGGTACCAGAAGGCCGGCGTGATGCTTTCGGGGCTTGAATCTGCGGTATCCCGTCAGGTTTCCATGCTGCCTGCCCTGCAGGGGACAGGGCGGGGACTGGAACGGGGAAGGCGGCTCATGGCGGCGGCCGATGCGGTGAATGCACGTTTCGGAAGGGGAACGCTGGAATACGCGGCGGCCGGTCTGGGAAGGCCGTGGAGCATGAAACAGGAACACCTGTCGCCCCGCTACACTTCGGACTGGAAAAAACTGCCGCTTGTGCGCTGAGCTTTTTTGGGGGAAGTTCCTACCTGACATGGCGTGTGCTGCCGTATACACTGTGCCGTCGCTGCGTACGGTGCGGCGGCTGCGCGGTGACTGCGCGGCAACTGCACGGCAACAGCACGGCAACAGGCAGGAGGATTGATATGTCCGTACCCGGAAAATGCGGCGGATGCGACGGCAGGGAGCTTACGCTGGCCGACGACGGTGTGTTCCGTTTCATCGTCTGCAGACGGTGCGGACGTATAGGGCCCAGTGCGACGGAACCGGAAGACGCCATCGAATTGTGGAACCGCTGCAGTGATGCGTTTTTTATGTATGACAAAGGACCGGAACCTTCGATTCCTGTACGGGAATATGCCGGCGGCGAGCGGCGGCGTTCGGAACGGTATGTTGTGGAGATACGGGCCGTCATGCGGCTGTATCCTTTTACCGGCGCTCCTGTGCCGGTGGTGGTAAAAAATCTTTCCATGTACGGCGCATATCTGGAAGTGGCGGAACAGGGGCTGGATGTCTGGCAGGTTCCCGATGGTACCCTGCCGTATTTCGAACTGGAAATGACACCTTCCGAAGCAGGGTTCCCCGCAGTTTTTCCCTGTAACGCCAGCCATGTAAGTGTCAAGCCTCCCCGTATTGCCGTGGGTACGAGTTTTGTACAGCAGGACGGCAGGCATCTGTATGTTCTGCGGCAGTTGCTGCGCGATGCGCCTTTGCTGCCCCGCGCTTCCTGACGACGACTTCTTTTTTTTCAGTAAATTTTCAGGCGGCCTGCTTTTGCAGGCTGCTTTTTTTATGCGCAGTGGGATATCCGCTGCGCGTTTTTATGCTGCAGCAGGCAGTTACGCGAAAAAGCCCGGAGCAGACAGTCTGCGCGAAAATATGCCTGCACAGCAGGGAGACAGCGTGTTCGCTGCTGCGTACATGTTGCGTATAAGCGGTATTCTGATGGTGTCATGAACTGTGAATCAATATGTGTGTATCGTTTATGCAGTGGCTGCACCAGTGGGGCATAAAAAATAATCTATGCACAGATGGCCAGTATTTATAAAAAAAATGTATATGTAACAATGTGCGGTTAGTATACAGTGGGCACCGCACCTTGGCAGATGCTGAGTGTATGCTTATTCACTATGCGGTGTCACTTTTGTGCTGCCGGTGAGACGGGGGGACCGTCCGCGCTTTGCGACGGTATCTGTCTTCCGCAGGGCCGGCGTTATTTGCCGCTGCTCTCAGCATGGTGAAATAATAATGTGAAACAGGGTTGTAGCAGGCGGCAGGCAGGCTATACTTGCATATTGGCCTGCTTGTTGCCGGTGCCGCGTGGAGTGCGGCGGCAGAGAGGGGCGCCTGATCCGGTTCTGCGGTCAGGCAGGAGCATGTGCTTTTTACAATGGGGCAATAGAATGAAGATGAATCTCAGGGCACGCTTTCTGGTGCCGACACTGACTATTCTGGTTATCGGCATGGGGGCCTCGGCATGGCTTACCCAGACATATTCCAAACAGGCGGTCACCGCGGCCGTCAACGCGCATATGACACAGGTTTCCGAATCTGTGGCCGGACTTATAGGCACCTGGGTGCAGGATGCCAAACGCGATCTTACGCTGCAGGCGCAGCGCGATGAGATTACACAGGCTTTTGCAGGTGGCGATATGAATGAAGTCACCCGCGAAATGCAGCAGTTTAAAAAGAACTACCCCGACTTTGACGCTGTCAAACTGGCGGACGCGGACGGAAATATTATTGCCAGCACCTACCCCCAAGAAGTCGGCAGGCTTGATATAAGCAGCCGGAAATACTTCAGGGGAGCCATGAACGGAACCCCTGTGGTTTCAGACGCGCTGAAAAGTCAGTTGACAGGTAACCTGATTTTTGTGGTGTCTGTACCGTGTATGCGTGACGGCCGAGTGGCCGGCGTCTTTCTGGGTACGCTGGAACTGGGCAGCTTTTCGGAACGCTTTGTGGCACCGGTAACCATAGGAAAGGAAGGCTACGCATTTATTATGGCCTCCGACGGTAACGTGCTGGCGCATCCTGATTCCTCGCTGCTGATGACCAATCTGCTGAAGCAGAACTGGGCCGGAGAAATGCTCAAAAACGATTCCGGCAAATTGAATCATGAGGAAAATGGCCGGTGGAAAGATGTTGTATATTCGCGGGAACCGGAAACCGGCTGGGTTGTGGGTGTCACCGCCTTTGAAGACGACATCTACTCTGCGGCTTACGAGCTTGCCGATATCGTGCGGGTCATATCCGTGGTTGTGGCGCTGCTTGTTGCCGGTGTTCTGTTCCTTATTGTGCGCAATATCGCGGGGGCCATGAGTGAGACCGCGGGATACGCCGGGGCCGTTGCCGAAGGTCAGCTGGACCATACACTGCGCGTTCAGCGGCAGGACGAAATAGGCGTACTGGCTGATGCGCTGCGTAAAATGGTGCAGAATCTCAAAAGCATGATTCAGACGGCGGAAGCCAAGACCATTGAGGCCGAGGAACAGAGCAGAAAAGCCAATGTGGCCATGCAGGAGGCTGAAGAAGCCCGCAAAGCAGCGGATAATGCCAAGCGCGAAGGTATGCTGCAGGCTGCCGCCCAGCTGGAGCACGTGGTTCTGTCACTTTCGTCGGCGTCGGAACAGCTGGCGGCACAGGTGGAAGAAGCGAGCCGCGGAAGCGATGTGCAGCGCGAGCGTACTTCTGAAACTGCCGCTGCCATAGAAGAAATGAATGCCACGGTGCTGGAAGTGGCCAGAAATGCGTCGGAAGCCGCAGGAAGTGCCGACAATGCCAGAAATAATGCCGAAGAGGGACAGGGGATTGTGGAAGCGGTTATCCAGTCCATCACCGAGGTGAAAAACCGCGCCACCAGTCTGAAGGAGAGCCTGAACACGCTGGGCGGCCACGCCGAGGGTATAGGCAAGATCATGACCGTTATCAGCGATATAGCCGACCAGACAAATCTGCTGGCGCTTAACGCGGCCATTGAAGCTGCCCGTGCGGGCGATGCCGGACGCGGGTTTGCCGTGGTGGCCGACGAAGTGCGTAAACTGGCCGAAAAGACCATGCAGGCCACCTCGGAAGTGGGCGCAGCGGTAAGCGCCATCCAGCAGGGCACGCGTGAAAACATTGAAGGAATGGACAAGGCGGGCGAGGCCGTTTTGAAATCGACAGAACTTGCCGGTCGTGCTGGCAAATCACTGGGCAGCATCCATTCCGTGGTGGAAAGCACCGCCGATCAGGTGCGCTCCATTGCCACTGCGTCGGAACAGCAGTCTGCCGCCAGCGAGCAGATAGCCCGTGGTGCGGAAGAAATAAACCGCATTGCGGCGGAAACGTCCGAGGTGATGACGCAGTCCAGCGAAGCGGTAAGCAACGTGGCCCGTATGGCTCAGGAACTGCAAAACGTGGTTGAGCAGCTTAAAAGACAGTAGCGCGAGCTGCGGCTGTCTGTGAAATATGAAGACTCCGTACCGGAGCACCGCAGGGTGGCCGGTACGGAGTCTTTTTTATGGCTGTGCCGCAGAGGGCGGCATCGGGTCAGTCGCTCTGCGCGCAGCAGGGGGTGCCGCCAGTTTCGGCGGCTTTCAGCTGACCGCAGGCGGCTTTGATGTCCGCCCCTTTGCTTTTGCGTATGATGGCCGTGACATGCTTTGACCACAGGTATTGCTCAAAAGCCAGAATGCGTTCTTCCGTGGGGGCTGCATAAGGGTCTGCCTCGTCGCCCGACGGGTTGTACACAATGAGATTGAGCTTTGCCTTGGTGCGTGAAACAAGCCGGACAAGCTGTTTTGCGTGCTCCAGCGAGTCGTTGACCCCGCCCAGCAGCAGATATTCAAAGGTTATGCGTTCACGCGTTTTCAGCGGGTAGCTCTGCAGGGCTTCAATGAAGTCATTCAGTTCCCAGCGGGCGGCTTTGGGCATGATGGTGCGCCGCAGTTCCTGCGTGGGCGCGTGCAGTGATACAGCCAGATAGGCAAGCCCGCTTTCGCCCAGCCTGCGCAGCCCTTCGGGGTTTACCCCGCAGGTGGAAACCGTGATGCGCCGCGGAGAAAACTGCAGTCCCAGTTCGCTGTTAAGCGTGTGCAGGCTGCGCATGATTTCGTCCAGATTGAGCAGCGGTTCACCCATGCCCATAAAGACAAGATTGCGCAGGATGGGCCGTTCGGCGACGTCGTTAAGATATTCGCGTGCCACCAGCACCTGCCCCAGTATTTCAGACATGGTCATGTTGCGTTCAAACCCCAACGTGCCGGTGGCGCAAAAGGTGCACCCCATGGCGCAGCCCACCTGACAGGAAAGACACTGGGTAATCCTGCCCTGTGAACCGGGTATGAGCACTGTTTCCACCAGTGCGCCGTCGGCAAGACGCAGCAGAAATTTTGTGGTGCCGTCCTGACTTTTGCTGGTTGTGACCACCTCTGGCCAGAAAATGCGGGCGTGTTCTTTCAGCTGTGCGCGGGTCTGTTTCGATACATTGGTCATCTGGTCAAAATCGCGCACATATTTGTTCCACAGCCACTGCCATATCTGGCGGGCGCGGAATTTTTTTTCGCCGAGCTTTTCCACCAGAAAAGTTTCAAGCTCTTCAAATGTCAGGTTCAGAATATCGACCATGACTGTTTCTCCGGTGAGTGGAATGGCTGACGCACAGGCGCTGCCGCGGCCCGGCGCGCTGCGGCACGACGGGAAAGGCAGCAGCCCGCGGTAAAAACGGGCGGCGTCGACAGGGGGAATATAGGAAGAAGGGCCGGAAGGGGAACCCCTCCGGCCCTGATTTTTTTATCGGGGAGCGCGTTCACTGTACGTTTTGACGTACTCGATGGCTTCTTCCATGCTGGTCACCTCACCCGTAACCTGCGCTTTAAGCAGCGCATCGCGGATAACCCCCACATAGGGGCCGGGCTTCAGACCGGTGAATTCCATGATTTCGTTGCCGTTCAGCAGCGGTTCCAGCATCTGCTCGGGGGTTTCGGCACGTTCAAGGTACTTCATATTGTGGTTGAAGTGCGTGTAGTTGCCGTCGCGGGCTTTAATGTCGGCTCTGGCCATTTCAATCAGGCGCGGGTATTCATCCAGCGCCTTGAACCGGCGTATACCCTTGTCGGTGAGCATGAAATGGAAACGCATGTGGTTGCGCACCAGATGGCAGATAAGGTCGACATCTTCCGGCAGAAAGTGCAGCCTGCGCAGAATTTTGCGTGTGACTTTGGCACCGATGCGGTGGTGCTGATAGAATGTCCATTTGCCGTTGTAGTATTCGGCGGCATACAGTTTGCCCACATCGTGGAACATGGTGGCCACGGTGCCCAGCCAGTCAAAGGGCAGTTCTTCGGGGTAGCGGCGCATGCATTCTATGGTGTGGTCGAGCACGGTCTCTTCGCCTGCCTCGGGCGTGCGCAGGTGGCGGATGCGCGACAGTGCGGCCAGTTCGGGAATGAGTCCGTGCAGCAGCATGGAGTCAAACATCAGCTGGACGAACTTGTACATGTTTTCGGCTTCCACCTTGCGCCATTCGTCCATGATTTCCGTTACCGGCACATAGTCTAGAATGCGGCTTGCACTGCGTACTATGGCCATCCACGAGTTGGGTTCGATGGGCAGGTCGAAGTTGGCGGCTATGCGCATGGCGCGCACACCCAGTACGTAAGAACGGCGCAGGGTTTCGTCGGGCACGCCCTCAAAGCGTATGTCGCCCTTGGAAAAATCGTCAAAGCCCTGATATGTTTCCGCCGAGCTGGGAATGAACGGACAGGCCAGCGAGGCGGGCAGCGTACCTTTTGCCTCAAGGCGGCGCAGCATGGTGGGGGTCACACGGGCAAGTGTGGCTTCCGGATGCGAAGAATCATCAGTGTCGGTGTGGTAGAAGCGGAAAAGGGTTCCCCCTTCGCGCAGGGTGCCCACCACGCCGTCTTCGCCGGACATTTCAAGACCGGGAAAAATCTTGCCGAGCTCCACATAACCGGGCTCGCACGCGATGTCTATTTCAAGGCAGTCCTGATCGAGAATTTCGGACTGCAGCTGGGTGTTGACCACGTAGGCGTCGTACCCGTTGCGCATTATGGCCTTGCAGATGCCTATGGCATCCTTGAAGGGCTGGGTCATTCTTCCTCCTTATGCATACGCCGGCTTTCGGCGGAAAAGCTGTTCGTTCAGCCAATGCATTTCAAGCTAACCGTGCGTTGTCAAGCCGGAACCGCCCGAAAGGCATTATTGCGGTCATGCTATTCTGTGACCGCCCATCCAGTGGGATGTCACCTTACCGGTAAGCTTCCACCCGGTAAAGGGCGTGTTTTTGCCTTTTGAATGCATCGCCTCAGGGGTCACAGTCCATTCATGCGCAGGGTCGAACAGGAAAAAATTTGCAGGGTCGCCCGCCGTGAAGCGGTTTACCGGCAGACGGAACAGGCTGCCCGGAGCATGGCACCACAGGCGCACCATGTCGGCTTCGGTCAGCAGGCCTTCCTGCACCAGACGCCATGTCAGAGCCACCGCCGTATCCAGACCGGAAATGCCGTTGGGCGCTTCATCCAGCGGGGTATCCTTTTCGTGCGCGGCATGCGGGGCGTGGTCTGTCACCAGTATGTCTATGGTGCCGTCAGCCACGGCACGGCGCATGGCCGCCACGTCGTCGGGGGTGCGCAGCGGCGGGTTGACCTTGGCTGCTGTGGAGTACTGTTCCAGTGCCAGATCGTCCAGCAGCAGATAGTGCGGGCAGGTTTCGGCCGTTACTCTTACGCCGCGCTGCTTGGCCCACGCGATAAGCTCCACGGACTGACGGCAGCTGATATGTGCCAGATGGACCGGAATGCCCAGATATTCGGCCAGCAGAATGTCGCGGGCCACCTGTACCGATTCGGCCACCACCGACTGTCCTTTGACTCCCAGGCGTCCGCTGGTCACCCCTTCGTTCATGTGTGTGCCGCGCGCCAGTGAAGGATCTTCGCAGTGATCGATGACTATTTTACCGAAGTCTGCGGCGTATTCCATGCAGCGGCGGAACATTTCGGCACCGCCCACCGGCAGTCCGTCGTTGGAAAAGGCGACGCAGCCCGCGGCGGCCAGTTCGCTCATGGGGGCCAGTTCTTCGCCTTTCAGTCCTTTGGTGGCGGCACCCACAGGATGCACGCGCGGGCCGTGGGGCCATGCCTTGCGGGCGCGTTCCAGCATCAGCTCGGTCACACTGCCCTGATCGTTGACGGGACTGGTATTGGCCATGGGCAGTACCGCCCCGAATCCGCCGTGCGCAGCGGCTGCGAGTCCGGAGGCAATGTCTTCCTTGTACTCAAAACCGGGTTCGCGCAGGTGCACGTGGCAGTCAATAAAACTGGGAAACAGTATCTTGCCCGCCGCGTCCACAGTTTCGGCGTGCTGCGGCGCGGGGGCCGCCCCGTGTTCGCTGACGGCGGCAATGCGTCCGCCCGATACGGTGACATCCACCGCGCGTCCGGAAAGAAGCGCGCCCGAAACAAACAGTGTGCCGGAAATATGATCAGACATCAGCGGTCTCCCGTGTCTTTGCGGGTTGCATGAAGAAACAGAATGGCCATGCGTGTGGCCACGCCGGAAGCCACCTGGTCAAGCACCAGACTCTGGCCGGCGTCGGCAAGGGCGGACGAAATTTCCACACCGCGGTTCATGGGGCCGGGGTGCAGCACCCTGGCACCGGGGGCTGCATGCTGCATATGGTTCAGGTTCAGGCAGTAGCGCGAGGCATACTCGCGCAGGTCGGGCAGCAGACCGGCCTGCTGGCGTTCCAGCTGCAGACGCAGCGCCATGACTGCATCGACCCCCTGAACGGCTTTGTTCAGATTGTCAAAGATTTCGACGGGCCATGTGTCGGCGCCTGCCGGCAGCAGGGTGCGCGGCGCGCACAGGCGCACTCTGGCACCCATGCGGGTGAGCAGATGCACGTTGGACCGTGCAACACGGCTGTGGGCAATATCGCCCAGAATAAGCAGAGTCTTGCCTTCAAATTGTCCGTTCCATGCGCGGTTGAGCGAAAATGCGTCAAGCAGCGCCTGTGTGGGGTGTGCGTGCCAGCCGTCGCCCGCGTTGACCACGGCGCATTCCAGCCGTTCGGCCAGAAACTGTGCCGCCCCGCTGGAGGTGTGGCGGATGACGATGACATCCGGCGACATGGCCTGCAGGGTCAGCGCGGTGTCTTTCAGGCTTTCGCCTTTGACCAGACTGGATCCTGATTTGGCCAGTGAAAACGTGTCGGCTGA
The DNA here is from genome assembly GCF_000482745.1 of Oleidesulfovibrio alaskensis DSM 16109. Taxonomy (NCBI): domain Bacteria; kingdom Pseudomonadati; phylum Thermodesulfobacteriota; class Desulfovibrionia; order Desulfovibrionales; family Desulfovibrionaceae; genus Oleidesulfovibrio; species Oleidesulfovibrio alaskensis. Next base: position 602,178 of record NZ_KI519494.1, read on the forward strand.
AAGGCGTTTTCCCGCCATGTCGAACGATGTTTTCGTGCGGGTGCTCGGCTCCGCAAAGAACAGCACCACGGTTTTTCCTTTCAGGGTGGGAACCTTTTTTACAGGGCGCTGGTTTATTTCATGAAACTGTCCGGCAAGGTCCAGCAGATGCCTGACTTGCTCACGGGAGAGTTGCGTGACGTCCAGCAGATCTTTGTGGGGCCAGATGAATCGTTCTTGGTCTTGCATTGTCTTCCGGTCTCATTGCGGGATACATGTCCCGGTTCGTGCCTGCTCAGGCGGGGCAGAGGTCGTCGGGCACTACGGCCCATCCGGCGGCCATGCCCGGGGCAAGCGCTCCCAGTCTGTTCAGGCCCAGAGCCTGAGCGCCGCCGGCTGTGAGCATGAACAGCAGATTATCGGGGGCTGCTCCGTGCCGGTCGCGCAGCGCGCGGGCCTCATTCCACAGGTTCAGGTCATGGTTCGAGGCCAGACTGTCCGTGCCCAGACACAGCAGCAGTCCGGCCTGTATAAAACTGTTTACAGGGGCATCACCCGAGCCGATGGCGCTGTTGCTGCGCGGGCACAGACAAACGGCCGTGCCGCTGCGGGCAAGGGTCTGGATGTCGTGCCGGTCGCAGTGCACGCAGTGGACGGCCAGCGTACCCGGACCCAGCAGCCCCAGCGCGTGGGCATGGCTGACAGGCGAACAGCGCGGCGGGGTGTAGTCTGCGGGCAGCACCCGTACGGAAAGCAGATCCCTGAATGCACCGGTACCGGTAGCCAGCATTTCCACTTCGCCCTGATGCTCTGCCAGATGCATGGAAAAAGGCATGTGGTGCGCGCGGCACCAGTCTTTTGCCTGCCGCAGCCGTTCGGGATGGGTGGAATACAGGGCGTGTCCGGCAGGAGCGCAGCATGCCTGCAGCACGGCCTGAGGCAGCTGTGCTGCCGCATCAGGCAGGGCAGGAGCGCCGGACGCGGGCGGCATATGCCCGAACCATTCAAGCAGCAGGTGGTACGAAAGACCGGCCTGCTGCGCGCAGCGTGCCACCAGCGCCGGAGCGCGGCTTGTGATGTCTGCCACGTGTACTGTGCCCGTGCGGTGCATGAATGCCGTGGCATTGAGCACGGCCTCTTCCTGCGGTGTCATATCCTGCCGGATCATGTGCCCGACCCAGCTGGTGAATCCTTCTCCCAGCAGGGTTTTGCCGTGCAGATGACTCAGTTCCAGATGATTGTGGCAGTTTATCAGGCCGGGAACCAGTGTAACCGGCCCCAGATCGTGCAGCGGTATGCCCGCGCGGCGGACAAACCGGCTGTGGGGTTCCACACACAGAATGGTGTTGTCGCGCACAATAATAACCCCGTCTTCGAAAACGGGACGGGGTGTTGAAGCAAAACCTGAAAATTGCTGATATTGCGGAGATATACCGGATGAAAACGGTGTGGCGGCAGCGGCAGCCAGCCGCTTTTCGGTCATGGTTATGATGCGTTTCGCCCGGAAAGCGGTAGGTTTCATCACCGGAAAAGCCTTGTTCATCCGTAGATTGCAGACAGGGACAGGCCGGACGCGGATGATCGTGACGGCATGTGCTGCGCAGCAGAGTACGCTGTTGCGCGAAGCTTGTACACTGTGCGGGCAAAGACGTAAAGCGCGGGGCGGCAGAACGCGGAAAAACAGAGCCGTGCACTGCGGCATGTTTGTGTGTCATGCCGCATGGTTTTGCCGTTGCCGGATGCCTGTGGCTGCAGATTATTTTTTGCCGCCGGAGTATGTGTGTGTTTCATCATGTCCGCTGTGCAGGCGTCTCCGGACCGGCGCAGGTGCATGGCGCACGTGGTGGCGGGGGTTGCCGTAAGCGCCGCTGTGCCCTAGATACCCTGTATGCGAAAGGAACTGTGCATTATACACGCCAACTGTCAGGGCGATCCGCTGGCGCGTCTGCTGTTGTCCTGCGACGCCTTCGCCCGCAGGTTCGAAGTGCGCAAATATACAAATTTTCAGCGGGAGCAGATTCCGGACCGCGAACTGGAATCCTGCCGGCTGTTTCTTTTTCAGCATCTGGGAGAAAAGTGGGCGGAGCAGGCTTCGGCGCATCTGCTGCACCGGCTGGGACCCGCGGCCGAGGTGCTGCGTCTGCCCAACATGCTTTTCAAGGGATACTGGCCGTTGTGGACCAGCCGCAGTCCCAGCGAATTCGGCGATGTATACCTTGATCATCTGATTGATATGGGGCTGGAGAAAAAAGAGATTCTGTACGTGTATCTGCACACGGACCTGACAGCGAAGTACGATCTGGACGCCATGCTGCGCGAATCGCTGGCCGTGGAACGTGCCAAGGAAGAGGAAACCGTGGTGCGTACCGTTGATCTTGTGGAGTCGTTATGGCGTGGGGAGCTGCTGTTCAACACCATAAACCATCCGGGCCGCAGGCTGCTGCTGCATGTGGCCGGAGGCGTGCTGCGTGCCCTAGGTTTTTCGCAGCTTTCAGCTGACGTATGCGCCGGATTTGCCGACCCCTATCCCGAATTCATCCTGCCGGTGCATCCTCAGGTGGCGGCGTTTCACGGGCTGGCTTTCGGGGGAGAAGACTGGCAGTACCCCGTCTTCGGCAGGCAGAAAACATTTGCCCGGTATGCCGAGCATTATGTGGACTGCCGTCTGCTGGGGCTGGAAAGCCTGAGCGCGTATCTGCATCTGGTGTGAGCCCCGTTGTATAGTTGCCCCGTTGTACCGTTGTGACGTTGCACCATGCGGCGGCAGCGTCGCGTCTAGGGCACATCCACCAGCGCTCCGGCATAGCCCACCACACTGTCAGTCTTTCCTGTTATATCTCCGGATGTGGCATAGCGTGTCAGGCGTGCGCCCGTGGCGCCCAGCAGGCGGCAGGCTTCCAGTGCCGCGGTCATGGGCAGCACGCCGCACATGGAAATGCGCTTCTCGCGCACCGTTGTGTACAGCCCCTGCGGGTTCAGAGCGGTAACCTGTTCCAGCGCCATGGCGTCAAGGCGGCGGGCTTCATCCTGTGGCAGAAAGTGCGTCATGTCCGAACTGACCACCATGGCTATGCGGTTCTGCCTGCCGGGGTCTGCCGTCTGAGCCGCACGGCGTATGATCTGCGCCATTGCGGCGCCTGCGGCAGTAAGCACCGCCAGTGACGGATCGCCGATGGATACAGGCACAATACGTACGCGGGGCACGCGGAACTGCAGAAACGGCAGAACGACCTCCAGCGAGTGCTCGGCACTGTGGGCCAGCGTATCAGGCCGGGCCGGCGCGCAGAGCGCGCAGAATTCGGCGGCCAGCGCATTGTCCACGGGTACATCACCCAGCGGGGTGCGCCAGACGCCTTCCGGCCAGACGGCAATGCCGGATCCCCTGCCGGTATGGTTGGGGCCCAGCACAAACAGCGTCTGCGGCAGCATGGCCTGCGCCAGAGTGCAACCTGCCACCGCACCCGAAAATACATAGCCCGCGTGGGGCACCATGGCGAGCAGAGTAGGCTTCTGCGGCGGTGCGGCAGCTTCGTCCAGATATGCCCGCAGCATGCTTTGCAGTTCGGCGGGCGAATCGGGGTAAAAGCGGCCTGCCACTACCGGACGGCGTATGTGCTGTGCGTCCTGCTGCCCGGATGCGGTGCTGCCGGTGGTGTTCATGAGCTTTTTCCCTCTGCACCCGCGGGTTACAGCCTTCCCGTGGGGGAAAACTGGGCCGCGTCCTGTGAAAGTTCATGGGTTCGCAGTTCCGAAGCGGCCATGCGGCCGTACAGCGACTGCGGGTTGTTGTCCCGCAGTTCGGTCAGAATGGTGCGCCACTGCTCAACGTCTGAAGTCTTTTTATACAGCCGTGCCAGACGGTAGCGCAGTGCAGGATAGTCCACGTCGCCCGGTTTCACATGTTCGGCGTACTGTTTGGCCCAGTCCAGCGATTCCCGTGCTCTGCCGGAGCTTTCGGTGATATCCATAAGCAGGCTCAGCAGGTCTTTGATTTTTCCGTTATCCGCCTGTGCCGGATTTTTTTCGGCCATCTCGGTAAAATTGCGCAGTGCTCCCTGTGCCAGTTTGTAGGCTTCACCAAGATCGCGGCGCTTTTCGGCATCGCGCGCAAGAAAATACTGGGTGTAGGCTTCCTGACTCTGGGGTACATCCTGATCCGTCTTCAGGCGTTTCCACAACGCCGTGGCTTCTTCGGATTCTCCCGTGTTTTCCATGGCCAGAGCACGGGCATAATCAAGCTGGCGCTGCGCTTCCGGATTCAGTTCCCACAGCTCGGTGCGTTTTGCCAGATCTTTGATGTCGTCCCACTGTTCGTGCTGCAGGTATATGGAAAGGGCCAGATTGAGAGCCATTTCGCTGTACCTCGGCACTTTGAGTCCGCGGAAAAACGGGTCGATGATTTCCAGAGCCTTGGCCGGATCACCCCGTTCAGACATGCTCATGCCCAGAGCGATACGGCTTTCCGGAGTCAGCTCGCCTTCCTGCCCGCGCACGATGGGAAACTGATCCCATACCTGCATTATCCGCGCGTAGTTGTTCTGGTCTATGTTGTCGGCCACCTGAATGTTAAAGGCTTTCATGGCCACTTCACGCGCACGGGGCAGCAGCTCGCCCGCGGGGTATTTTTCGGCAAAGTCCGTGGCGGCTGCCATGGCTTCGGGGTACTGCCTGTTCCACAGATACCACATGGCCAGCTTGACCTGTGCCAGCGGCGCAAGATCACTCTGCGGGTGTTCGTTGATTATTTTCAGGTAGATATCCCGAGGACGCAGAGAAAACGGCCTGTCAAACACGGTGAACATGTCACCGATGCTGGGGGTGTCGTATATGCCTTCCTCGGCCAGACGCATGAGCGAGATCAGACCGCCGTCCCTGTCGGGAAATTTGCGCGCCGCCTCTTCATACACTTCACGGGCCGCATCGGTTTTGTCCTGCCGCAGATATATGTCGCCCAGCCTGGCCAGAATCAGGTCGGCCTCTTCACCGTCGGGATCGATGTTATAATATGTCCAGTAATGGATGCGGGCTTTTTCGTACTTCTGCATGCGGTATGACACATCGCCCATCATGTTCAGAAACGGCGGGTACTCCACATAAAAACGCGGCCAGCGTTTTTCGATGTAGTCCACAATCTGGTACGCCTGATCATAATAGCCCAGACGGTAGAGCGCACGGGCCAGCCCCACGGACGATTCGCGGACAAAACGGGAATCCGGATGGTTCTGCACCACAAACTGGAACTGGTCGGCGGCTTTCTGGTACTGGCCTTTATTGAAAAAGTGGTCGCCCCAGTAATAGTAGATGAGCGGAATATTCTCATCGTCGGGGTGTTCGCGCTTCAGTATGTTGAAATATGCTTCCGCCTCGCGGATGTTGCCTATCTTCAGGTTGATAAGCCCCATACGCAGCAGCGCGCCGGGGATGCGTTCGGAAGACAGGTTGTAGTTCATGGCCTCGGTCAGCGCGCTGGTGATGGTGTCGTAACTGGCCAGCAGGTCATCTTTTCCGCGCGAATACAGCACGTCGCTCAGCAGGTAGAGCATTTCCTCCTGCAGTTCCGGCTCCAGATCATTGCGGCGGCGCAGCTCCTCCAGAGTTTCAAGTGCGGTCTGCTGGTCGCCGTTGTTCATGGCGGCCTTGGCCCTGAAAAGCAGCTCGGCCGAAGTGGGCGGCGGGTCCACCGGGTTGCCGTCTTCGTCCACGTAGACGATTTCTTCCTGCGGGGCGGCCTTTTCCGTGCCGGAAACTTTTTCAAGCTCGCGGGGGGGCACCTGTACCGCATCACCTGAAGGGGCGGTGACACTGCCGGTGCTGACATCCGGCGCCGGAGCCTCGGGATAGGGCGGCGCTGTGCGTTCTTCCTGCGATATGGTACCGCCTGCGCTGTCACCCTGCGCCGCGGGCAGCGCAGTATCCGTCACGGGCTGACGGGCTGCGGGAGCGGCCACAGGCGGCTGTGCGGTTTGCGGTGGGGTGCTTTCCGCATTGTCTGCCTGCAGGTTTTGTGCGGCAGATGGCGCGGGTGCAGCCCCCGCCTCGTCAAGGTACGGCCCCGTGGCGGGGCCGATGACGCCGCGTACGGTATTTTCTGCCGTCTGCGGGGGAGCAGTGTCGTCCTCTGCAACGGGCAGCACTTCCACAGGCAGGGTCAGTTTGGGCGGTACCGGTTTCCATGCTTCGGGCCCGCCGGTGTTGATGCGCGAGCGGAATGTGTACGGCACGGAAAAAAACGGCTGAGGAGCCTGTTCCTGTGTCCGCGTACCGGCGGAAGGAGCCTGTCCGCCCTGTTGCTGCATTTCCGTCGGCGTGGCGTTGACGGGTGCGGGGCTGCTCTGCGGCGTGGCATTACGGCCGGAAAGTCCGTTTTTCAGCTGGTCGTTAAGTTCGCCGGAAATTTTCTGTGCGGCTTTGATAAGGTTGTCGGCGGCTGCCTGCAGGGCGGGGCGGTCGTCCAGTGTTTCCTCCGCTACCGGTGAGGAAGGGGCGGCAGCTGCCGGCGGCTGCACAACAGGGGTGCGGGCAGTGCCGGACGGGGCTGTGCTCTGCTGTGCCGCAGGCGGAGTCAGCGCGCGTCCTGCGTTGCCGGAAGAGTTGCGGGCCGATGGTCTTTCTGCCGGAGAGGGCGAGGCGGCGCGGGCCGCCGGACCGGCTGGAGATGCGGTCTTTCTGCCCTGTGCGGCGGCCGCGGCAGCGGGAGGCTGTTCCGCGGGGGCGGCTTGTTCCGCCGGGCGCCAGCGTGTACCGACAGGGTCTGCAAAAAAATCGATGACAAGCCTGTTGCCCTGCCGGGGCAGCACTATGTAACCGAAGGCATCTGTGCGTGTGGCAATGGATATGGTGTTGCCGGCGCTGCGTACCGTGCCGAGCAGCGCTGCGCTGTCCGTGGCGGGGCTGCCGGCGCTACGGCTCAGCGTTTCGGGTGCGGGCAGCAGTACTGTGACGGTGCGTCTGCCGGTGCGCGAAACGGCGGCAGGGCCTACCGGCCTGTCCAGCTCTATGACCAGCCGTTCTTTTTGCGGGTGGGCGCCCCAATACCACGAAGCGGCCCTGCCTGTGGCGGGCAGAAGCAGGACAAGCCCCAGAGCGGCTGCGAGAAGCCGGATGATACCGGCGGAAAAGCTGCTGCGAATCACACCTTTCTCTTTTGCCATATTCCGGACCGCAGGGGGCGGGTGCCGGATTGTGTGCAGCGGGCTGCGGAGGTTGCCGGTCTGCCGCGCTGCCAGTGCAGGGATGCAAAAGGCGTGCAATGACCGGAGGATGATGCCGCAGCGTCTGCCGTGTGCCTGCCGTCGCTGCGGGCCCGCGGTATTCGGTCAGACGGCGGGGGCTGCAACCGCCGCCTGCAGCCGGATATATGCCGGCGGCGTAATAACGGCCGTGTGCCGGAATTATTTGTCCAGCTGACGTTTTTTCAATTTTTCGATGAGGGTTGTCCGCTTTACCCCCAGTATTTCAGCGGCCTGATTTTTGACGCCGTCCGCTTTTTCCAGTGCTTCCAGCAGCAGGCGTTCCTCCACGGTGTCTATGAACTGTTTCAGGTCCATCCCGCGCTGCTGCATGTCTTCGATGCGCGGCCACGCAAAGCCTTGCGGTGCCGGCGCGGGGGCCGGTTCGGGCACTTCGGGCAGCTGTGCCACATCTCCCACTGCGTCCAGAATTTTGCGGGGCAGGTCGTGGGGGCGCACGCTGTCTTCGTCGCACAGTATGCTCAGCCGCTCCATGAAGTTTTCCAGCTCACGCACGTTGCCCGGCCACGGGTAGGCCGCCAGAATGCGCCGGATGCCGTCGTCCAGCCGGAGAGCCGTGCGTCCTTTGCTGCGGCAGAATTTGCACAGGAAGTGCTCTGAAAGCATGAGAATGTCCGCGCCGCGTTCGCGCAGCGGAGGCAGGTGCAGCGGAATGACGTTGAGGCGGTAGTACAGGTCTTCGCGGAACCGGCCTTCGCGGACTTCTGTTTCCAGATCGCGGTTGGTGGCCGCCACTATGCGTACATCGACTTTGCGGGTGGCTGTGGCGCCGACGCGCTCGATTTCTTTTTCCTGCAATACGCGAAGTATCTTGACCTGCAGCGTCAGGTCCATCTCGCCTATTTCGTCCAGAAAAATAGTGCCGCCGTCCGCCACTTCAAAGCGGCCGGGACGCGTGCGGATGGCGTGGGTGAAGGCTCCCTTTTCGTGTCCGAAGAGTTCAGATTCGAGCAGCTCGCGCGGAATGGCGCCGCAGTTTATGGGCACAAAAGGTTTGTCCGCGCGCTGGCTGTTCATATGCAGCGCACGGACAAGCAGCTCTTTACCGGTACCGGATTCTCCGGTGACCAGCACTGTGCTGTCGGTGGGTGCCACTTTGGCGAGTACGCGAAAAAGATCTCTGAGCGAAGAGCTTTGCCCGATAATGCCGGCTGTCTTTAGCTCCATTGAGCCTCCGAACCCGCATGACTGCTGCGGGGAAATGGTATCACAGGTATCACATCGATGCGTGTCAAAAATATGACGCAAAGTCAACCCAAATCAGAAAAAATCACGGGAAGCCGGAGGGCTGGAACAAGGGACCGGAAAGATCAGACCATTTCGTCGATGAACGTGCCTGTCATTTCGTCCTGCGCGCGTATGGCCGCCGCGTTGGCTTCGTAGGCGCGCTGGTTTTCCATCATGGTCACGCTTTCACGCACCAGATCGGTGTCGCTGGGGGCTGCCGGTTCCTGCGCGCCATGTGTCTCTGCATTGAGAGCCTGCTCGCGCCGCAGTTCGTCCATGGCCTGAGACTCTTGCCTGCGGCGGATGTCGGCCACCTGTACGCCCTGATCCTGCGGGCCGGTTTCCAGAACCACTTCCCGCGATCTGAAGCCGTCGGTGGATGCATTGGCAATGTTGTCGGCAGTAACCGCCTGACGCATGGAAAAGGCGTTGAGCGCCTGAAGATTGCTTTCTATCCGCATGGCTCTGCCCTCCTTTGTGCAGAGTATAGCCACGGCTCTGCAGTTTGTCGATGCGTCTTATGCAGCCCGTTGATTATATAACAAGTGTTTGCGGCATGCAGACAAGACAAGGCGCAGACTGCCGGTGTGTGCCGGTGACTGCGCCTGATGGTTGTGCTGCGCCGCTGTCTGCTGCCGGTGCGGTGCTGCGTACCGGCAGCGGCAGGCTATTTGTGTTTTTCAATACGGGCGAATGCGCTGTGGTTGTGTATGGACTCTATGCTTTCCACCTCGACCCGGAACCACGACACACTGGGATGGGCTTCCAGCTGCTGGGCCGCAGCGCGCACCACGTCTTCCACAAAAGTGGGATGGGCGAATGCGTCTTCGGTGACGAACTTTTCATCTTCGCGTTTAAGCAGCGTATACACCGGCGAAGAGGCGGAGCGTTCCGCCAGTTCGATGAATTCTTCCAGCCAGCAGAATTCCTTCATGCGCAGCGAGATGCGCACCAGTGCACGCTGGCTGTGGGCGCCTTCGTCGCTTATGGCTTTTGAGCAGGGGCAAACCGTCATGACAGGCACTTCCACATCAAGCATCATGGCGGGTCTGCCGTCGGCCAGTTCACCCGTAAGGCAGCAGTTGTAGCTTACAAGCCCGGGGCTGCCGGTTGCCGGTGCTTTTTTGGCGATGAAGTAGGGAAAACGGAAATGCACATGGGCTTTTCTGGCCTGCAGCCGCGTTTTCACATCTTCCAGCAGGCTTTTGATGGTACGGTAGTTCAGGTGTTCGTCCCAGTGAGCCAGCGCTTCGACAAAGCGGCTCATATGGGTGCCCTTGAAACGTGCCGGCAGCTCGACCCCGATATCCACCACGGCCACGGTATGCTGGTGTCCGTTGGCCCTGTCGCTGACAATAAGCGGCAGATGCAGGCTTTTTACACCCACGGTGTCAATGGCGAGAGGAACCTGCGAAGGGCTGTTCTGTACGTCTTCCATAATTTTTCCGGTTAGTCTGTTAGCGTGTTGCGTGCCGTGCCGAAAAGAAAAAACACCAAAAACCCCGGCCTTGCGCCCGGAGCTGCTGCCGGATCAGAGGCGGACCAGAGGCGGATCAGATCCGGACCAGAGGCGCATCAGAGCCGGATCAGGCCAGATCCTGTCCGGTGGTGGTCAGGCTCAGTTTGCCGTGTTTTACGCCGCGGGTGGATGTCAGCCTCTGGGCGAGGTTGCGCACGCGTTCTGCGGGGCCTTTGAGCACCAGCACTTCCAGGCAGTTGTCATGGTCAAGATGCACATGCAGCGTGGTGATGATGAGATCGTGCTCATCGTGCTGTATTTCTGTCAGCCGCTGCTGCAGGTCGCTTTTGTGATGATCGAAAACCAGTGTCAGGGTTCCCGCTATATCCCGTCCGGTATCTTCCCATTCCTGCTGGACAAGCGTGTTGCGGATGAGATCGCGGATTGCTTCCGAGCGGGTCTGATAGCAGCGTTCATCACACAGGGCGTCGAATTTTTCCAGCAGGTCGGAGTCCAGTGAAACGCCGAATCGGATGGTCTGGCCCATAAGTTGCTCCTTGTGGTGATGCGTCTGGCGGACGGTGCCGCAAAGCGGTGCAGAGTCAGCGTGCGCGGCCTGCGCCGGAGGCGCCGCGGGTCAGTTCCCACAGGCGGACGGGCACCGGACATGTCTGTTCGTACAGGGCAGGGGTGGGCCGGTCTGCCAGCAGGCGGGACCGCCAGCCGCGTTCCTGCAGCGCTGTCTGGAAAAACTTGTACACACTTCGGCCCGGTTCCGCCAGCCATGCGCGTCCGTGCGGGGAAAGAACATGGTCTATGCAGTCGAGTACGGGGCCAACAAAGCGTTTTTCGTACATTATGTCACCGCCCCACACCATGTCGATACTGCGGCGCCGTATGGCCGGATGCCGCCAGTCCATGACTGTCCACAGCGGTGCCGCTTCGTGCGGTATGCCGTTAAGGCGCACGTTGCGGCGCGCAAAGCGCAGCGCCTGCTCCTCGTAGTCCATGCCGATGACTCTGGCTCCGGCCCATGCTCCTGCAAGGGCAGTCAGCCCCAGCCCGCAGCCCATGTCCAGACACACTCTGCCATTCAGTTCGTGCCGCGCGGCATGAATCTGTTCCGCCAGAGCAATGCTGGAGGGCCAAAGTTCGGTCCAGTAGGGCAGGCGTTCGTCGTCGTCCAGATCGGCTTCGGACATGGCCTGCCACAGCGTTTCCAGATCGGCGGCGCGCTCCAGCGTCCAGGTGCGTCCGCATATGCGTACTGTGACGCTGGGGGTATAGCCGGTAAGTCGTCTTGTGGGGTTTGTCATGGTTCTCCGCAGGGCAGGATAGTTACCCCATGCCGGACATCACGTCCAGTACGGCGGCGGGTGCATTGACCGCGCAGAGCCCTGCCGCTAACATGTGCCTCTGCGCCGCGGGTTCCGTGCGGCAGTCTTTTTTCCGGAGATATTCATGAATGATTCGCCGCTGTCGTCGCTGCACCGCATGGTGTGGCTTTCTTTGCTGGCCGCACTGATTGCCGCCGGAGCCTTTATGTACGTGCCGGTGGGCCCTGTGCCCATGACCCTGCAGGTATACTTTGTGCTGCTGGCCGGTTTTGTGCTGGGCCCGGTGCACGGTATGCTCGCGGTGCTGCTGTATGTGCTGGCCGGAGCCGTGGGGCTGCCTGTTTTTTCCGGAGGCCGGTCCGGTTTTGCGCATCTGCTTGGTCCCACCGGAGGTTTTCTGGCTGGTTTTGCTGTGTCTGCATGGGCCTGCGGACTGCTGGGCGCGGGGCGGCGGCTGCCTTTTGTGCTGCAGCTTGCCGGTGCGCTGGCTGCACTGGCGCTTACCTATCTGCTGGGCACCTTGCGGCTTGCCGCGCTGCTGGACATGAAATTGACAGGGGCTGTGTCTGTGGCTGTTATTCCCTTTCTGGCAGGTGACTGCCTGAAAGCTCTTGCCGCGGTGCTTTCGTACCGCTTTCTTCTGACCAGAAGGTTGCTGCCGCAGTGATAGATGTGTCTTCTGTCTCGTTTACTTACGCCGGGGCCGGGGAACCGGTGCTGGACGGTGTGTCCTTGCATGTGGAGCGCGGTGCACTTGTCTGCCTGTGCGGAGCCAACGGCAGCGGCAAATCCACTCTGCTTTCTCTGCTGGCGGGACTTTTTTCGCCTGTTCAGGGTACCGTGAGAGTGGGCGGACACAGCAGTCCGGGCGCGGAACGCGCCCTGCGGGCGCAGTCTGCTCTGGTGCTGCAGGATGCCGACCTTCAGATAATCGGCTCCACTGTGGAGGAAGACCTGCTGCTGACCACGGGAACCGCCGGCGCTGCCGTTGCGGCTGCACGCGGTATGGCTGATCGGTTCGGTCTGGGCGGACACTGGAACAGTCCGGTGCAGACGCTGTCATACGGGCAGAAGCGTAAGTTGTGCCTTGCTGCGGCTGCGTTGCGCGCCCCGCAGCTGCTGTTGCTGGATGAGCCTTTCAGCGGCCTTGACTATCCGGCCATGTGTGAACTGCGCGGGCTTTTGCGGCACAATGCAGCAGAGGGGCTGACGCAGATTGTTTCTGTGCATGATGTGGAACCGCTGGCGGACATGGCCGATACCATGGCGGTGCTGCATAAGGGCAGACTTGCACTGGACGGAGCGCCCGAAGCGGTGCTGGAACATGCGGAAGCCTATGGTCTGCGGGTACCGTGCTCGTGGCGCACAAACCGGACCATAGCGCCCTGGGCCTAGCCGCCGCTGCGCGCAGGCGAACCGGCGCCTGAAAGGTTGTTCTGCCATGCGGCATGCAAAAAGCCGCCGGTGTATTCCGGCGGCTTTTTGCATGCCGCATACCGCAAGGACTCCGCGCATTCTTGTACGGTCAAGTCCGCAGCGGCAGGCAACGGAGAAAAAAGTGGGGCCTCCGGCGGGTTGGGGGGGGAAAGCCCGTCCGGAGGCCCGTGAAAGGTCTGAATTGCTGCCGTCAGAGCACCCTCTGCATTGGGGGGGGATGGGGCAGAGAGGTTGCGGCATTCAGATCCCGGGGAAACAGCGGCCGGCATTGGGGGGGTGAACGCCTGTAACTGGCAACCGGCCGCGTTTCCCTGTAACCACAGCAAACTGCGTGCCGGTATGATAATATGCCCTGTATTCTTTTTTATGGTTATATTTTACAGTAAGTTATTCTTTGTGGCGATTTTGGTTTCTCCCATGCAACGGGGGAGTGTGCGCAAATGCACGTGCGCTATCGCACGGGTGTGCGCAGGCGCGCTATTTCTGTAGGCGCCTGTGCAGTGCAAAGCGTGAAATGCCCAGATAGGCAGCAGCCTTGCTTTTGTTGCCGTCAAATTTGTCCACGGCCTTGCGCATTATCTGTGTAATCAGCCCTTCCAGGTCAAGACCGCCTTCGGGCAAGGTCAGCGCTTCCGGAGTCAGCGCACAGGTGCATGCAGCAGAGGTGCAGGGGGCTTCCTGCGGTGTATGCTCCTGCAGAAAACGCAGATGCCGCGGCTGCAGCAGGTGCCCGTCGTTGATGAGCACTGCCCGTTCTATGGCGTTTTCCAGTTCGCGCACATTACCCGGCCAGCGGTGCTGTTGCAGCATGGCCAGCGCTTCGGGCGCTATTTCGCGGAAAAGCTTTTTTTTGCGCGAGGCTTCGCGCAGCAGAAACATTTCAGCCAGCAGCGGAATGTCTTCGGGGCGGCTGCGAAGCGGCGGCAGGGTGATGTGTCCCACGGTGAGCCGGTGATACAGGTCGCGCCGGAAGGCTCCCTGCTCCACAAGTTGTGCCAGATTCTGGTTGGCCGCGCATATGACACGGGCTTTGAAAGTACGTTTTTTTACGCCGCCCACACGGTAGAATGTGTGTTCTTCCAGCACACGCAGCAGCTTGGGCTGCAGTTGCAGCGGCAGGTCGGCCACCTCGTCCAGAAACAGTGTGCCTGTGTCGGCTGCTTCCAGCTTGCCCGGCGAACCGCCGGAGCGGCTGCCGGTGTAGGCGCCTTCCTCGTGTCCGAATAGTTCGGCTTCGAACAGGTCGTGGGGAATGGCGGCGCAGTTGATGGCCACAAACGGGGTTTCCGTGCCTGTGTCACCGTAATGGATGAGTCTTGCCAGCACTTCCTTGCCTGTGCCTGTTTCGCCTTCCAGCAGCACCGGCACGGTGGGGTCGCGGTGAAAGATTCTCGCTTCATCCATGGCCCGGCGCATGGCGGGTGCCTGAGCCACCACATTGCCTATGCCTACAACGCGCTTCAGACGGCTGCGCACTTTTTCAAGGTCGGCCTTCAGGGTGCCGGTCACCTTGTCCACACGGGCGTCCAGATTTTGTCTGAGGTCTTTATTTTCCAGCAGCAGGGCCTGATGTTCGGCGCTGCGTTCGACCACGGCTGCCAGTTCGCGCGCATTGATGGGCTTTGCCAGATAATCGTAGGCGCCTTTGCGCAGGGCTTCGACGGCGGTGTGCATGTCGCCGTGGCCGGTGATGAGCACCACATCGCTGCTGCCGGTGGCAGGGTGTGCCTTCAGTTCTGTCAGCAGACTCAGCCCGTCCATTTCCGGCATGCGTATGTCGGTGATGACCAGCGGGTAATACTGCTGACGGGCCTGCCGCAGCGCATCAACGGGGCTGCTGAACGCGTCTGGGTCGTGCCCCAGATCGCTCAGCACCACACTGAGGCTTTGCAGACTGTTGGTGTTGTCATCTATTATCATTATGCGCATGACAGTCTCCGGCGGGTTGCAGCAGTATGACAAAGCGGGCTCCCCGCTCCGGCGGCGGTCTGTCGCCGGCGTGCACCGACCCGCCCCACGTTTCTATGAAAGCATGTACAATGGAAAGCCCCAGCCCCATGCCGCTGCCGGTTTCCTTGGTGGTGAAAAAAGGGTCGAAAATACGTTCCTGCAGTCCGTTCAGACCGGGGCCGTTGTCTTCCACCACCAGCATGGCCATCCCTTTGGGAGCGGCAGCGGTGTGTATGGTGATGGTTTTTTCTGCAATGTCAACAGAGTCCAGCGCGTGCATGGCGTTGACCACCAGATTGATGACCACCTGTTCCAGCTGTACGGCATTGCCGTAAGCCACAGGCACCTGCCTGCCGAAATCCAGCTGCAGGGTGATGCCGTGTGACTGCAGTTGCGCGCCTACCAGCCCCAGCGCGCTGCGCACGGCTTCTTCCACCATCACCGGACCGCAGTGCGGGGTTTCCTCCTGCATGACCACGGCGCGCATGTGGGCGATTATTTCACGTATTTTGCCTGCCTCGCGCAGAATCCACGAAAGACGTTTGTACAGCACGTCCGGTTCAATGGAACCGTGTTTTTCAAGCATCATCTCCAGCCCGCTGGCATACAGCTGCAACGCGTTGAGCGGCTGGTTGATTTCGTGGGCTATGCCGCCGGCCAGTGTTCCCATGGCCTCAAGCTTGCGTGTGCGCTGCAGGCTCTGTTCCGCCTGACGCCTTTCGGTCACGTCATCCAGCATAAGTACGGATGTTCCCGCCATGTCTTCAGAATCCAGCACAGGGCAGACCACAATGCGGAATGTGCGTTCACCGGAAAGACTTTTCAGGGGCAGTTCCGTTTCCCATGTTGCTCCGGAAAGAATGGCAAGCAGCAGCGACTGTGCGGCGCCGGTGCCGGCGGGAGGGCTTTGCTGCGGCACCGGCGGTGCCGCGCTGCGTATAAGGCTGAAGAGATCATCCACAAACACACCGCCGGAAATGGTGCTGCCGAACCATTCGGTGATTTTGGGGTTCACCGCCTGAATGCATCCGTTGGCATCCACAACGGCTATGCCGGTGGCAAGGTTGTCGGTTATGGCTCTGTAGCGCTGTTCGCTGTGGATAAGCGCCTTCTGCGCCTTGAGGCTTTGCGAGATATCAAGCCCTATGACAAGCACGCATGTGCTGCCGTCATCCAGTGCAAAAGGATAGGCGAAAGTTCTGAATGCCTTGCCCGTGGGCTGGTGCTCCCACTCCGATATGGTCAGGGAATCTGTTTCAAATACATCGAACGGCGCGCATACGTCGCAGGGGCTTTGGCGGCCGTGAATGCACCGGTAGCAGGGACCGTATGCGTCGTCGCCGAACATTTCGCGGAAGGTGCGGTTGGCGTAACGGACGGTGTAATCCTGTCCGATAAGTGCGACAAAGGCCGGAAAGCGGTCAAGCAGAGGCGGTATGGTTCCGGGTGTGTCGGTCTGCGGCAGACGGTTTTCGGCCGGTTCGCAGGTTGCAACCGCAGTCTGCAGGGCTTTTTCTCCCGCTGTTATGCTGCGGCAGTGAACATTCAGGCGGAAGGTTGCACCGCCGTGGCTGAACATGCACGCAAAAGGCTGCGTGCGGTCCGAGCGCAGCCACACCTGCAACGGTGCGAGCGCATCCGCTTCTGCCAGTGCGGCATGCAGTGCGGCAGGCAGCTGCCGTATATCCCATCCTGTGAGCGGTCCGAGCACAGACCGTGCATAGGCCAGTCCGCTGCCTTTTGCGGCATCATCCGCAAGCAGCGACAGCAGGGTTGCCGTTGGTTCCGGCACTTCAAAGCGGACGGAACACGCAGTGGATTGATTTTCTGTGTGCATTCAGCGGCACTATGCGGTTTTTCGCAGGGCAGGTCAAAGGGCGGAGGAGGGCCGGGCATCCTGTCCGGAGGGGGCACCGGGGAAAAGCGGCAGGCGGATGACGAAACGCACGCCGCCGGATTCTGCCGGTTCATGATAAATGCTGCCGTTATGGTTCTGGGTAACGATGAAGTACGCGACGGAAAGTCCGAGTCCGGTGCCCTGTCCCACTTCTCTGGTGGTGAAAAATGGATCGAATATGCGCCGTGCGGTATCTTCATCCACTCCGGGGCCGTTGTCTTCCACCTCTATGCGTATATGGCGGGCATCAAGTGCCGTGCGTATGGTTATGCGCGGGGCTGTTGTTTTTCCGTGGGCAAGCGCCTGAGCGGCGTTGCGCAGCAGATGCAGCAGCACCTGTTCTATTTCTGCCGGACTGCAGGGCACGGGCGGCAGTCCTGATGCCAGCTCGACGTGCAGCGCTATGTCGCTGAAACACAGCTGCTCGGACAGACGGCATTCGCTGCGCACCAGCGTGATGACACGTTCCGTCAGTGCATTGATGTCGCTGGGCATGAGGACAGGAGTTCCTGTCTGGCTGAAGCTGAGCATGCTGCGCACTATGCCCGCCGCCTGTTCACCTGCGCTGCGCACGCTGTGCAGCAATTTGCGTATATTGCGTCTGCGGATATAGTCTTCCAGCCCTTCCGTGCTGATACCGCTGTCTGCCGCAGCCTGTATGTTTGCGGCAAGGCGGGAGTCGAGCCTGCGGCTTATGTTCTGGACCCCCTGCAGGATGGCGCCCAGCGGATTGTTGATTTCATGTGCCATGCCGGAAGCCAGCCCCCCCAGCGATATCATTTTTTCCGTTCTGGCTATAAGCGCTTCCAGTCTGTTACGCGCTGTCACATCGCGTATGACGCCTTCCACGGCCACGGGTTCCCCTGTTGTTTCATCGCGCACGAGCCGTGAATTGGTTTCTATAAGCACAATGCTGCCGTTTTTGTGGAGCATTTCAACCTGAACATTGGCCGCTGCTTCTTCGCGTTCCAGATGGCTGAGCAGTTTCCGGCGTTCATAGGGGTGTCTGTACAGGTCCTGTGCTATGTTTTTTCCTGCCAGTTCCTCCATGGAATAACCCAGCATGTCGGCCGCCGCAGGGTTGCATAATACAACGCGCCCCTGCATGTCGGCCCTGTAGAATCCGTCGCGGATGGTTTCGAAAATGGACCGGTACTGCCGCTCGCTTTCGGCAAGGGCTTTTTCGGTTTCCTGCAGCTTTTCCACCTGTATCTGCAGCTGCAGTGTACGGCGGGCAAGCCGTTTTTTCAGAATAACCAGCCAGCAGAGTCCTGCGGCCATGATGAAAAAAAGCGGGGTGAGCACCCATGCCGCGTAACGGCGCACCACTTCTTCTGCAGCCCTGCGTTCCAGCCGGCCGAACCATTTTTCGTAGATGACGTCAAATTCACCGGTCATTCTGAGATGGGCCAGCCCTTCATTGAAAATGACCATGATGTCTTTTCTGTCCGGTGCAAAACCGAAACACAGCGGGGTGGTGAGCAGTGCTTCTCCCGATACGGTGACGTTGGTGATGTTGTGTTCATACATAAGCTGCAGGGCCATGAGCCTGCCGAGCAGCGCTGCTTCTGCCCGTCCGTCCGAAACGGCCTGCAGAGCCTCCAGACGGGTGGTACAGGGCAGCAGGGTGCTGCCGGTCAGGTGCTTCTGCGCGTATTCATGCATGATGTCGTTGCGCTGCACCGCCACCACGGCGCCTTTCAGGTCTTCTGCCGTCATGGCGCGGGAGCCTTTGCGCACGAAAATGGAATGCGAGACCACGGTATAGGGTTCTGAAAACAGAACCTGCCGCGCTCTTTCGCGCGTATAGTACATGCCGGTCAGCGCGTCGGTGTTGCCGGCGTCCAGTTCCGCCTTGATGACATGCCACGGTCCGGGGATGATCTGCACATGCAGCCCGCTGTCGCGGGCGATGGCCTGTACCAGGTCCACGGTGAAGCCCTGCGCCCTGCCGTAGGCCAGAAACTCGTAGGGCGGCAGGCTGTCATCACACCGGAATTCCAGTGTCTGCCCATGCGCGTGCCCTGCTGTCTGCAGGCACAGGCATAGTGCAAGCATCAGAAAAAAGGCGCATGAGCGGCGCATGAGGGCAGAAAAAACACGCATGCTGATTTCCGTCTGTACCGGTTGCCAAGACTCTGCCGGATACCGTGGGGGAACCGGCTGTCGGATAGTTTCTTACAGCGCGGGGGTAAAGGCAAGCCCGCAGCGGAGTTTGACCGTGCGGTGATAAAAAAAGCCGGACGCGGGCGTCCGGCTTTGCGTGCAGGGAATCAGAGCTTCTGGAGTACCCAGGAAACCCGCCCCACGATGCTGGAGTGGTGTTTGCCCAGCGGCAGGTACTGTTCCGGCAGGGCCGGATTTTCTGACCGCAGGATGAACCGCTGGTTCTGCGCGTCAAGAAATACGCGCCTGATGGCGATTCCTTCGTACGGTATGAATACGCCGTACAGCTCGCCGGAGATGATGCTCTTCTGCTGGGTGTCCAGGCAGACAAAAGCTCCCTTGGCGATAAGCGGTTCCATGCTGGTGGCATCCACGCGGAAGACCTGCATGGCGGCTCCGGCAAAGGACTGGGGCACGCTGAGCTTGCTCAGACTTTTATGCGGCAGTTCTTCTTCGGCGGCCTGATCGTCGTGCATGGCGTACACGGTGACCACGGTGCTTTTGGCATCGGGATCGCCGTATTTTGCCGGATCTTCAAAAACCTGCCCGGCGGCAGGCCCGTCCACCGGCTGGTAGCCCTGTTCGGTTCGCAGGTACATGGGGCCGCTGCCCATTTTCAGCCAGTCCGGATTAAGACCGAACTTTTCGAAAAGCTTCATGTACCAGTCCGAAGGCACGCTGTTGCGGCGTTTGGCATCGGAAATGCTGGACTGACGTATGTCCAGCACCTCGGCCAGTTCCACCTGCGTACGCGTGTTGGTGGCCATTTTGATGCGTTCGAAGACTTCATCGAATGTAGACACGATATTCTCCCGCCTTTTGTCGGTCGTGGTAACGGACCGAACGACATGCGCCGGCAAGCGGCGCGGATGTAAAGCGGACAGACCGGTACGCACGGCCCCCCATGGCCGCATCGGCGTATTCTGTCCGCGGTGTACGGTACAAGTTTTCCGGTAGCGGTTGCGTGTCTTAACCCCCTGTCTGGCAGACACAAAAACACACACCGGAAAGACAGCTTTGTTCAGGCGTACAGAACCATGCGACTTTGCTTTGATAACATGAAGTGCCGCTGGAATATGCAGGAGCCTGAAAGTATCTTCGGGGCTGTATATACAAAATGAATGCCATGTTCAATTGCATGGCGGACATTTTGAAGTTTTTTGCGTATAGGCTAGGCAGATGGCCTGAAAAAAGTGTCACATGTTACACTTGTGTCGAGTGACACAAGTGTAACATGTGACGTGGGGACGTATTACTGCAGATAGTTGAAGAAGTCTTCGTCAGAAGACATGATGATACGCGTTTTGCCTTTCAGGCTTTTTTCATATGCTTCCAGACTGCGCTTGAATGCGTAGAATTCCGGCGCCTGCTGCAGCGCTGCGGCATATACGCGTGTGGCTTCCGCTTCGCCATCGCCTTTGATAACTTCGGCGGAGCGCCGTGCTTCGGCCAGCATGACGGCACGCTCGCGGTCGGCCAGCGACCGTATTTTGGTGGCTTCTTCCTGCCCTTCGGACCGGTACTGCTTGGCCTGACGTTCGCGTTCGGCCCGCATGCGGCCGAAAATGGCCCGCTGGTTTTCCGGCGGCAGGTCAGCGCGTTTTATGCGCACATCCACCACTTCCATGCCGTAATCCTTCAGCAGTTCCGAAGACCGTTTGGTCACTTCTTCCATGATTACGGAGCGTTTGGACGAAATGACTTCGCTCAGCGGATAGCGACCCAGAAAGACTCGCATCTGCGAATAGACTATATCGTCAAGACGTGCCTGCGCACTGCGTATGGTGCGCACGGTACGGTAGAACAGCAGCGGGTCGGTAATGCGCCAGCGGGCGTAATTGTCAAGCAGCAGCGCTTTTTTGTCGCTGGTCAGCACTTCTGCCGGATTGGCATCATATTCCAGTATCCGGGCGTCAAGATAGATGATGTTCTGGATGAACGGCATCTTTACATGCAGGCCCGGTCCCATCACTTCGCCTACCGGTTCACCCAGCTGCAGCACTATGGCTTTTTCTGTCTGGTGCACGGTGTACAAAGACTGCACGGCAGCCACTATGACAATAAGGGCCGCGAGCAGTGCCGGAACGGTTTTCTTGCTCATTGCTGCGCTCCCTTTCTGGCGCGGTCCGCGTCCAGCTTGTCCAGCGGCAGATACGGCACTACGCCGCCCGCTTTACCGCTCAGAATAATTTTTTCAAGATCAGGGTTGGAAAGAATGGTTTCCATTGTTTCCAGATACATGCGCTTGCGTGTGATATCCTTGGCTTTGTTGTATTCGGCAAGCACGTTGACAAAGCGCGCCGATTCACCCTTGGCATCACGGATTCTGGTTTCCTTGTATGCCTCCGCCTGGTTGATTATTTCGGCGGCAAGACCGCGTGCACGCGGCAGAATTTCATTCTGATAGGCTTCGGCTTCGTTGATTATGCGGCTTCTGTCTTCGCGTGCGCTTGCCACATCCTTGAAGGCATCTATGACTTCTTTGGGGGGGTGCACATCCTGCATCTGCACGGCAACCACATGCACACCGGCGTTGTAGTTATCAAGAATGCCCTGCAGCAGGTCACGCGACTTGTTCTGTATGTCCAGTTTACCGCCCGTCAGGGCAGAGTCGATGGCATTGTAGCCTATGACCTCACGCATGGCGGCTTCGGCGGCGCTTTTTACTGTCCAAGCCTGCTGCGAGACATTGAACAGAAAGGCCACAGGGTCTTTTATCTGGTATTGCACGATGAACTGCACGTCGACGATGTTTTCGTCGCCCGTGAGCATCAGAGACTCTTCCTTCACCGGACGCAGCTGCCCCTGAGAGAAACCCTCGGAGCTTCTGAAGCCCACTTCCACGCGGCGCACCTGCGACACCTTGGGGGTGTACGCTGTTTCCATGGGGAAGGGCATGTGATAGTGAGGGCCGGGCTGGACGGTTCTGTTGTATTCGCCGAAACGCAATACAACACCGACCTCGTCCGGTTCCACGATGAAGACGCCCGAAAAAAGCCACAGCAGCACCAGCAGTGCCAGAGCAAGCTTACCTACGGGAAAGCGGAACTCACGCAGCTTTTTGATTCCGTCTCCGAGCGGATCGGAGCCGGGGTCCTTGGGGCCCCAGTTGCCGGGCGGTGTTCCGCCCGACTGCCTCTGCCGTTTTTCTTGCAGTTTTTCCCAGTCCCAGTTCATAATACCGAAAAATAGGGCAGTTGCGAGGGGCGGTCAAGTGGGATAGCCATAAAGTTTAGGAATGTCGCAACGCGGACGAAACTGTCGCACCTAACGGAGAACGTATGAAACCGGTTAACAAGGCTGTTTTCAGGGCTTATGATATTCGCGGTCTGGTGGATGTGGACTTTGATGAAGAATGGGTGGAACTGCTGGGCAGGGCCGTGGGCACCTATATGCTGCGGCGCGGCATCGGCGCGGCGGTTACGGGGCACGACTGCCGGCACAGTTCTCCGGGGTACCATGCCGCACTGACCCGCGGCATGCTTTCCACCGGACTGGACGTGACCAGTGTGGGCATGGTGCCTACACCTGTGCTGTATTTTGCGGTCAGGCACCTGAACAGACAGGGCGGGGTTGTCATCACTGCAAGCCATAATCCGCCTGAATATAACGGGTTCAAGGTGTGGGCGGGCCGCACCACCATTCATACAGACCAGATAACAGCCATATACGACATACTGGCCGCACGCGATTTTGAATCGGGCAGCGGCGCAGGGTGCGATGTGGACATTATTCCGGACTATATCGAGGCGGCTTCGCGCGATATAACGCTCAGGCGGCCGGTGCGGGTGGTGCTGGACGGCGGCAACGGAGCCGGGGGGCTGGTGTGTGCGGAGCTGCTGCGGCGTATCGGCGCCGATGTTGTGGAGCAGTACTGCGAGCCGGACGGCAGTTTTCCCAACCATCATCCGGATCCTGTGGTGGAAAAAAACATGGGTGACCTGCAGGCACGCGTGCGGGCTGAAAAAGCCTGCTGCGGCATAGGACTGGACGGTGATGCGGACAGGCTGGGCGTGGTGGACGAAAACGGGCGGCTGCTGTTCGGCGATCAGCTGCTGGCCATGTATGCCCGCGATACGCTGCGCCGTTTTCCCGGTGCGCTGGTAATGGGAGACGTGAAGTGCTCGCATCTGCTTTTCAGAGATATCGAACAGCACGGTGGCCGCCCGCTGATGTGGATAACCGGACATTCGGTCATGAAGGCCAAAATGCTTGAAGCAGATGCCAAGCTGGCGGGGGAAATGAGCGGTCACATGTTTTTCAATGACCGCTGGTACGGTTTTGATGACGCCATTTACGGAGCCGCGCGTTTTCTTGAAATTCTTGCGGCGTCGGATCAGCCTGTTTCGGCCATGCCGGGCTGGCCGGAAACAGCCAGTACGCCGGAACTGCATATGGAATGCCCCGATGCCGTGAAGTTTGACATTGTACGCAGAGCGCAGGAATTTTTCGGCAGCCGGTATACAGTAGATACCATTGACGGTGTGCGGCTGCTGTTTGAAGATGGCTGGGGACTTGTGCGCGCTTCCAACACCCAGCCTGTGCTGGTGCTGCGCTTTGAGGCGCAGACGGCCGAGAGACTGGCACAGATACGTGCCATTGTTGAAAATCCTCTGCGGGACTGGGTAGCACAGGCTGTGAAGGCGCAGGCCTGAAAACGGCGCGGATGCCTGCGGCGCGCGCTGCAGGCGGTGTATCATTTTTACTGCTGCGGGTTGCCCTGCAGCAGCATTGCAGACCGCGCTTCAGCGGCGGTACGGAGTTACGCGTATGAAGATTTTACGCGCTTCACGCATGGAGCGCTGCATAGGATGTCATTCCTGTTCACTGGCCTGTGCGCGTCTGGTGCACAAAAGGCTTTCATGGAATACGGCAGGAATCAGAATTTCCTCGGCCGGCGGTCTTTCCACGGGGTTCGAGGCGCGCACATGCGTGGCGTGCAATCCCGCCCCGTGTGCCACCGCCTGCCCCACCGGAGCATTTTCACAGCGCAAGGGCGGCGGTGTCAAAGTGGACAGGTCGCTGTGCATCCGCTGTGGCAATTGTGCGGAGGCCTGTCCTGTTGAGGCCATTTATATCGATCCTGAAGAGTCGTTTCCCTACGTCTGCATTCACTGCGGGCGCTGTGTGCCTTTCTGCCCGCATGCCTGTCTTGAGCTGGCAGATGCCGATGAAGGCCGGCAGGAATACGGCGGCGGGCAGGGCACCGGGACCGGTCGCGACCACGGAGGCCAGTGATGCGTATTGATTTCACATCGTCAAGAGTTCTGCATGTGGACATGGAGAGCGGGGCATCGCGGGTTATCAGTTTCGGCACCCGCAGCGCGCATCTGGGCGGCAGCGGTCTGGCGGCGGCACTGTACACCGAATACGGTCTGGCGGACGCTCCCGCCGATGACCCGCGGCAGCCGCTGATTTTCGCCATCGGTCCGCTTACGGGCTTTTTTCCGCTGATGAGCAAAGTTGTCTGCGGATTCCGTTCTCCGTACACCGGCGAATGGTCCGAAAGCCATGCAGGAGGCCGGCTGGCGCTGGCCATGCGGTTTTCCGGTTACGATGCGCTGATGATTACCGGCAGGGCCCGGTCTCTTTCGTGTCTTGTGGTGGGGTCGCGTCGGGTGGAAATGCATGATGTGCACTACATGCGCGGGCAGGATGTGTTTACGGCGGGCAAATATATGCGCAGGTTCGGCGCCGACAGGCACGGACACCGCAGCTCGCTGCGCATCGGCCCCGCGGGAGAAAACGGTCTGGGCTACGCCTGCATCAATGTCGATTCGTTTCGTCATTTCGGCAGGATGGGGTCGGGCGCTGTGATGGGGGGCAAAAAGCTCAAAGGTATCGTGGTGCTGGGTGACGGCAGTTTCACGCTGCCGGAAGGAAAAGCCTATCCCGCTCTTTTCAAAAAGATTTATTCAGATGTCACCGGTACGGACATGATGCGTAAGTATCATGATCTCGGTACGGCGGAAAATCTGCTTGTGCTTAATGAGTTGCATGCGTTGCCGTGGCGCAACCTGCAGCAGACATCGGACCCGCAGATAGACGGCATTTCAGGCGAGCGCTTTGCAGAACAGTTGCTGCTGCGTCAGACTGCCTGCGCCGGCTGTCCCGTGGGCTGCATTCACATAGGGCTGTTGCGCCAGCAATTCGCCAGCGATCATGAATATCTGTACAAGCAGGTGTCTTACGACTACGAACCTATCTTTGCACAAGGCTCCATGCTGGGCATTACCAACGCCTCTGGCGTGCTGGCGCTGCTGGATGAAACCGAAAAGGTGGGGCTGGACTGCATGAGCAGCGGCGTGGCGCTGGCATGGGCGGCAGAAGCGCTGGAAAAAGGTGTGATAAGCGAAAAAGAGACTGTCGTGCCGCTGCGGTTCGGCGATGTGCACAGCTTTATTGCCGCCATGGGGCATCTGGTGCGCGGCACCAACGATTTTTACCGTCTGCTGGGACAGGGCGCCGCCAAAGCTGCGGCAGAATACGGCGGCGAAGATTTTACCTGTGTGCTGGGGCAGGAAATGGCCGGGTATGCCACCGGCGAAGTGTTTTTTGTTTCGCAGGCCATGGGGTTCCGTCATTCGCATCTGGATAGCGGCGGGTACGCATACGACCAGTCGGCCAAGGATAAGGACGTCGATAAGGCAATAGATTTTCTGGTGGATGACGAGCATAAGCGAGTGCTTATTAACTGTATGGTTTCATGCATGTTCGCCCGCAAAGCCTATACGCCGGAACGCTTGCAGGAGGCGTTGTCTTCACTGGGCATGACTGAGGCTGCCGACGCGCTGACGGACGCGGGACGCATGGTGCAGCGCGAACGGTGGCGGCTGAAGATTGCCACCGGATACGATGTGAATGCGGTGCGTATTCCCAAGCGGTTCAAGGAAGTTGTCACATGGAAAGGGCCTGTGGATGTGGCGTATATGGATGCCCTGAAGCAGCGGTATGCCCGGGCCATACTGGATATGGCCGCCGCAGGCGGCGGGGAGAACTGACAGATGTTTTTCAGAGCGCGGGGCGGCAGACGCAGCCCGCTTGTAAGGGGCGGCAGCTTTGGTGAAAAGCTGTTCAGGCTGCTGCTTTTGCTTGGCGTGTTCGCGCTGTGCGGCTGGGGGTTCTGGTACAATTCCGGCGCGGCACTGCAAAACCTGCAGTCGCGCGGGGCAGTATGGGACGAAACCGGTCTGCTGACTGAAGATGACCTGAAAGGTTTGCGGGTGATGGCTACCAGATTCAATGCCGAATACGGCATTGTGGTGCGCATTCAGGTGCGCAAGGGGCAGGTGACCCTGCCGCAGCCTGATTCCCGCACGCTGTTTATCATTATCAGCCCTGCCCACAATCAGGTGCTGGTCGAGTTTCCCCCGCTGGTGCGCAAGTCACTGGGCGAAGAATTCATGTATTCGTTGCAGAATACCCACTTTATCCCTTATTTTGAAAACGGCCAGTGGGGACTGGCCCTTGCGGATGCACTCAAAAAAATATGGAGCGGCCTTGGCCGCCCTTGACGGCGATACATTTATGAAACAAGTGGATATATTCACGGACGGGTCGTGCCTTGGCAACCCCGGTCCCGGAGGCTGGGCCGCGGTGTTGCGGTATGCCGGCACACAGAAGGAACTGGGGGGCGGTTTTTCGGGTACAACCAACAACCGCATGGAAATACTGGCTGTTATCGAAGGGCTGGAAGCTCTGCAGGAGCCGTGTACTGTTAATTTGTACACCGATTCGCAGTATGTGCGGAATGCCGTTGAAAAAAAATGGCTTGATTCGTGGCAGCGCAACGGGTGGAAAACGGCCGCCCGGAAGCCGGTAAAAAATAAAGACCTGTGGTTGCGGCTGCTGCCGCTGCTGGCCCGGCATACTGTCAAATTTCACTGGGTGCGCGGACACAGCGGGCATCCGGAAAACGAACTGTGCGATACCATTGCCCGCGGGCATGCTTCGCGTGGCGGGCTGCCGCCGGACACGCAGGCTGCAGGCTGAACAACAGACCCGGGTGTTTTCATAAGGGGTGTTTTTTATGCAGGCAGAAGCCATACCGGCACAGGCCAGACGCAGCGCCGGAGTCAGTCTTTCCATCGGAACGGGAACACGTCTGCTCCTGAACTTCAGCGGGATGCGCGAAAATCTTTCGTCGGAACTCATCGGACTGTATCCGTACGAGTTTCTTATTTTCAAGATGCCGCTCATACCGGGCATACGCAACAAGCTGCTGCCGGGCGAAGGTGTGACGGTGCGCTACATGCAGGGGGGCAGCATTTTCGGCTTCAGCACATGCATCCTCAACCATGTGCTAAAACCTGCCTCGCTTGTTTTTGTGGAATATCCGGAGTTTGTGGAACAGCTTGATCTGCGTCAGCACAGGCGGGTCGACTGCCTGCTGCCGGGAAAGGTGCACTGCCGCCACGGAGAATACCGCTGCGTGCTTGCCGACCTGAGCCCCGGCGGCGGAAAAGTGGTGCTGGATGTCAAGGCCTCTGATCCGGTTAAAAGTCTGGGTGTGGGCGATATGCTGATTCTGCGTCTGGGACTTTTTGCCGGCAAAGGTGATGTGTCTGTTTCGTGCCTGCTGAAAAATATCGCGCAGGATGCTTCGCGGCTGCAGCTGGGGGTGCAGTTCCGCGATATGGGCGAGGACGAGTGCTGCCAGATACGTGACTATCTGGAACAGGTGTCCACTGCAGTCTGACGGCACGGCCGGAAGACGGGCCTGTCATGCGGGGCTGATGCAGGGCGCCGGTCTGCAACGCGTGTGAGCGCGCCGCTACGCTAAAAAGGATACAGGGTGGTCGAGTGCCGCTGGGATTCGAATGGATGGCCGATGCCCATATATGGTGGGCAGGGCTGGTCAAGCCGTTGCTGCGGCTTGTTTTTTTTCTGTCAGTAAGCCTGCTGGCGGCGAATATTATCGAGGCGCTCAACTGGACGCGGGGAGTCGCCAGAGTGGCGGCACCGCTGGTGCAGCTGGGGCATCTGCGGGATGTTTCCGGTGCGGCCTTCTCTCTGGCGTTTGTTTCTTCCATAGCGGCAAACACCATGCTGGCCGAAAGTCACGAAAAAGGGGAACTGTCGCGGCGGGAGCTTGTTTTTGCAAATATTTTCAATTCAATGCCAGCGTATTTTGTCCACCTGCCCAGCATGGGCATGCTGGTTGTTTCTGTTCTCGGCGGAGTGGGGGCCGTGTATGTAGGGCTGACTCTGGCGGCAGCGGTGCTGCGTACCCTGTCTGTCATTGTTTTCGGTCGTATTTTTCTGCCCCCCGTGCCCGAAGGCTGTGTGTCATGCCGTCTGGAAGAATACAGGCCCGCCACATGGGGTGAGGCTGTGCAGCGCAGCCTGCAGCGTTTTCGCCGGCGCATGCCCCGCATTCTGTATATCACTATACCGGTGTACTGCTGTGTGTTTGTTTTGCAACGCTCGGGCGGCTTTGCGGTTGTCGAGCGGTTTATGCAGGACCATGTGACGTTTCTGGCTTTTCTGGAACCGCAGACGCTGTCTGTGGTTATTCTGCACATTGCGGCCGAGTTCACTCCTGCCATATCGGCGGCCGGTGCGCTGCTGGATTCCGGAACTATCGCATGGCGCGAGATTGTACTGGCTTTGCTGGCGGGCAATGTCCTTTCCACTCCCATGCGTGCCTTCCGTCACCAGTTTCCTTCATATGCGGGGATTTTCAAACCCCGCCTTGCTCTGCATCTCATTGTCATCAACCAGTGTCTGCGTGC